>CAKSRS010000008.1 GCA_934487205.1 uncultured Clostridia bacterium | reverse complement strand
TTCGTAAATTAACGAAATACTGCGATTCATTTCGTTTTTTGGAGCTTTTTTGTGTCTATTTTTACTGGGATGGCACACTTGCTCCTAATTTAAATCCTTTTATAAATGTTTGACATTCTGTAATTTGTATCATTTCGTCATAACAGGCTTTGACTTTGTCAAACAGCTCTTTTTCTTGCTCATTTAAATTCTTAAGCAATTCTTCTTCGTTTTTAGTCAGCAACCTGAATGCCTTGTCAAACTTCCTTTGGCTTTGAAAGGGTCTTTCCATTGGGTTAATATTCCCATACCAGAATTCTTCAAGCACTTTCATCTGATTTCACCTCCCTTGTGACACAAACAGTATCACAAGAAGAGGCGGAAGTCAACGAAGGAATTGAGGCTTATCATCATTTTTGTTAAAATCAATTTTTGATATATCCCAATTGTTTGAGTCTAACGAACATTGCTTTAGATGAAACTTCGTATATCTTTGATAGGTTATCAATTTCATGTTTCAATTTATCGCCATCATTGCAATTCATTAAATTATTATCTTTACAATAATTCTTAATAGGTAAATATGGCATAAGAATAGCTCCTGCCAAATAATTCGCTTGCCATTCGCAATTTGCTTCAACCTTTTCTAGTTGTTCGTTTTTTATGTCCCTTTCTGTACAGCTTAAATAGGGAATCATCTTTTTTTCTTTTGATAATTTATTGATTATTTTTTTATGCAAAATCCAATGAGCAAACTCATGAGCGAGGGTAAAACGATACCTATTTGACAGATGAGCAGAAGTCAAAAAACTTTCAATGTATATTGTTTTTCCTTCGCAAAATACTGTTTTATAATTTTTGTTAATATCATCCCATAACAAAATATCGCTTTTATTACAAACTATCATGCCGTGCACACTGCTGTCCTGAGAAATTCTCTCCTTTTTCACAACTATATTTTCTTTACTAACAATATCTTCTATATCTATTTGTTTCATTTCCGTCAGTAAGGATTCGTCGTATTTTTTTAAAATTTTTCGAGCATGAGATATATCTATCGTTGTCTTATCTAAAAACGGAACTATAATTGAATTTGACAATGTACACACCTCTTATTGCCAGCTGGAAGGTAGATTTAGACTATGCTTAATGTTATCAAAAACAACATCAAATTTTCCTTCGAATATTTCATCATTTTCTTTGCGAGTACCTATTTTCTTTTCATAAACCCTATTAGAGAAGATACTGTCAGGGGAAAATCCTGTGCGATTTTCTGCATTTGCAATGAAAATTTTCTTAAACTTATTTAGCTGTTTTATTTGTCTTTCGTTAAAGTTATAGGTACTTACAAAAGCATCATAACCTTGTGAAATACGGTCTTTGACAGTAGGAATCTTCTTTATTCCAAAAGCCTGAAGCAAAAAGTCCCATATAGAACCTTGCGGATAGTCATAAATCTTTTGAAGTTGGTCTTCATCTAAATATATATCTGGCTTCTTTACCCACTCGTCCATATATTCAATTTCATCGTCAGTAGGCTGATAATTTTCTTCTTTTGATGCTTTTTCTTTGATTGCAGTTATAACACTGTCAGTTGTTGCGTTAACCTGCTCCTCAAATATTCTTTTAGCTTCTTCAATCGGAATATTGTCTACAACTTTATAATCATCACCATGTATAAACACACGTTCTATCATTTGTCGTGGATCTACATTATCAATGATAAAGTATTCTCCGTCAAGTTTTCCGCTACCACCACTGCCTCCAGAAGCACCTTTGCCTGAAACAACAGATTCATTAGGTTTCTTTGTTCCTTTTCCGTCATCTTCCATACGATTACATAAACCAACAAAATCTAAAATTCTAAAACTATATTTTCCGCTGGTTTTAGTATCTAATCTAGCACCTCTGCCGACCATTTGAATGTATTTTCCAACTGATTCAGTAAGTGCAGCAAAGCCTATATAACGAACACACGGAATATCTACACCTGTACTCATTATATCAACTGAAGTAACAATGTACGGCTTTTGGAATGGCTTTTTAAACTGATTTTTAATAAATTCATTTGATTCGGCACTGTTAGAAATGACGGTGTGTGCGTATTTAAGTCCATTGTCAGAACCGTCATTAAACACCTTGTTTATTGCTTTAGTCATCATTATACAGTGGTTTTGACTTGCACAGAAAAGAATCATTTTTTCGCCGAATTGTGTATTTTTCTTAATTTCTTCAGCAATACGTTCGCATCGTTCTTCTGATAAATATTTCTTTTCCAACTGTTCCAGTTTAATCTTCTGTTCTTTCGGTAATTCTATTCGCTCTCTTGTATCAGGATCTAATACATATTCGAATAGAATTCCTTCATCTTCAGCTTCTTTAGTAAGATGGGTCTTGATTTCAAGCACATCATAAGGAGCAAGAAATCCTTCTTCAATACCTCTTGCCAAATCAAATTGATAATCTGGTTCATCAGTTTCACAACCGAAAAGCTTATATGTATCAATAATTTCTAAATCTTCTTGGGAAACATTCTTTCCTTTCTTGGCAACTGCATGTCTAGGAGTGGCAGTAAGTCCTATCTTGGGACAATGGAAATGGTCAAGCATCAACTTTCTGTTGACAGATATAGACCTGTGGCACTCGTCTACAATTATCAAGTCATAGAAATTGTTAGGTATTTGTTTGAAAAGCATTTCCAATGTATCAATTACAACAATGTGAATGGGTATATTTGTCTTTAATTTAAAATTAGAGGTTTTAATCCAATCTGCATTGTAATATTTGGGAGATATAAGGGCAAACCCTTCTTCTAAAGCTTGCTTTGCCAAGATTCTTCTGTCTACAACAAATAATATGCGTTTACACAAGGTGCTGTCCAACATAGCCTTAGTAAAAGCCACCATTGTACGTGTTTTACCAAGGCCTGTAGCCATATGCACAAGCATCTTTTGCTTTCCACTTTTGAATTTTTCAGCAAGGGTATTAATACAATCCAGCTGATAATAGCGCTCTTTGTTTATGTTTGGATCATATCCGCCTGCTATTGTTGTATCTATTTCGATAGGTTTATTGGCACGCATATTTTTTTCCTGATTTATTTTTTCGCACATTTCATCGTACGAAAGAAAACTTTGGACAGGCTTGAACTCTTCATCCAAACCTTTCCATGTTGTGTCAAGAAATAGCATTCTGTTTTCAGAAACTGCATATAAAAATCTAGGCTTCAAAACTTGTATTCCAATAAATAATTGTCCTAACGCCTTTTTTTCATCCTCGAGTTTATTTTCAATAATGGCGATAACTTCCTTGGAATAGGCATCTACCAAAGTTATATCTGGAGTTATATGTTTTTTACCGATTTCTTGTTGCAAGTGTTCCGGAACGCTATAAGAATGTTGATATAAAAGTGTGTCATTTAAAACAAAACCTAATGTTTCTAACTGTTTAATTACTTTAATATCGACAACACTTGCTTCGTTGCCGTTTATGTTTGCCATAATTATTACTCCTCTCCCCATATGTTATTCGAAATGGAGTTTAATGACGCATCAAACTCTTTCTTTTTTCTTCGTATATTGTCCAAAAAATCTTCATTATCATCTATTTTTTGAGCAAGACATTCCAATTCGTTATCGGACGGAACCGGGATTAGAATTTCTCCTAATTGTCCCTGATTGAGTTTTGGCTGAGTGCTTCCAGATAAATATTTCTCCACATTTATAGAATTAATATAATATTCAACAAATTTTGTAAGATTGTGGTTTTCAAATTTCAAGACATGACAGTGGTTATTTACCCAACTTTTTCCTGAAATAATGAAAGCAATAGGGTATGTCCTTGATTTCAAATTAGCTCCGTCTTCTGAAACGAGCAAAAGTTCTTCGTCAAATATCCACTTATCTACATAATCTACTATTCCTGAAGCACCATAATATGGAATTTCGCCTGCATTGCGCTCGCTAGAGGTTATTGGAATTCTTTGGTTATCCAAATTGATACTGATATTCCCTAATTTTTCATACTTCCAATGTTCACTAATCGGTATGTCCAATTTAATATTTTTTTCCAAATGGATCAATGCATCTTTTATATGTATAATTTTTTCGTAATTATTGATTAAAACTTCTTGTTCCTCAATACCTGGCAAGGGAATTTCCCATTCGCACATATCTTCAAAAGTGAAATTCATTCTTACGCCATTTCCGACATTAGCTTTTTCAGAAACATATTCCTTGAAATGTTTGTCTTTAATAAGTATTTCTAGATATTCAGGCAAAAGTTCATCTTCTTTAGTTCCAAAAACGACATAAGCACCACTTATAATCTGGTTATCATAGTCAAACTTATTAAGTCCTATAGAACCAACATTGACTCTATAAGGGTTATAGCAAAACTCATTTTTCTTGACAAGATAGTAACTCTGGTTGGTTTCCTCGGGAGAAACATCTTCATTCAAGAATACTCCTGTTTCGTTGGATACTCCCAAAGTTCTCCATCTTATGTCCGGCATTTTGTTTGGTTTTACTTTTTCTGTATTTTCAATAAGATACGGTGCTAATTTGACCATAGGATATTTCGCGCCCATTTTAAATATTTCGTCAATTTTACGAAGTTTTGGAAATGCGTCCAGAGCTTCTTGTGACAAATAGCTTGAAACATATTCCCTTACGATATCAGCTTCAATAGAATTGCGAAGATTAAATTTACTTAGAACACCAAATGCGTCAGATATTTCAGCAGTATATAGTTCTATATATCTGTCATCCAAAGTTGTTATATCGTCAGGCATTCTATTTCTTGTAAGGTTAGTCCATACCCCAAGTTGCGCATCGTTTAAAGACGAATAATAGGATGCTGGGTTATATGAATACATATATGCTTTTGTGATTTTTTGTTCAATTTCGGCCTCTGTTTTTCCTTCCCAAAGTTCATTTAACTGTTTTATTTCAAACTTCATTTCTTTTTCGGAAATTTGTTTTGCTTCAACTTTTCTAAAAAGAGTAGTGTTTTTCTTTTCAAGCTCATTTTGTTTTCTTATACCATTTGCTTCTTCAACTTCTTCACGAATTTTTTTCTTGATTCTTGGATCCAATGTTTTAATCCAGTTAGCATCTACTATAAATGAGTTTTTCTTTTCAGGTGGAACAAGACCATTTTTGATATAAGTATGATATATATTTAAAGCCTCTACTAACTGAGAATTATTCTTTGGCTTTCTATTTGTCCCCATAGTATAACCATCATCATGGACTTGATAAAACCAAGTTTGTGTTGTTGGCCCACCTTTTTCAAATAACAAAATGGAGGTTTTAGGACCGACACCACTTTTACTTACAAAAACCCCTTGTGGCAACCCAATCACAGCTTTAAGATTAGCTTGTGTTAACAACATTTCACGCAGTGCCTTAGCACTTGACTGATCCCAAGTGAGAAATCCTTCAGACACAATTACAGCACATTTTCCACCGTCTTGTAAACTGTCAAGCATAAGTTTAACAAAAAGTATCGTGGTTTCTTTTTCAGTGCTATAGTCTTCCCAAACATTAGGATAGGATGTTTGATCTGTTTCCGCACCAAAAGGAGGATTGGCCAATATAATGGTCTTGCTATTTGGCATTATACTTGTTCCAAATTTATTCAAAGAATCGCCTTGCTCTATGTTTACAGGATTTAAGCCACGTATATATAAATTAACAGCAGCCATCTTTTTTATCATGCCTAAATACTCAATCCCAAACACACCATGTCTATAAAAATTTTGTGATTGCATATCATCAGGCCATTCCTCGTCAATTTGTTTAAAGTGACTTTTAAACCATTCTTGCAGTTCCGGATGTGCTTTTTGCCCAGGATAATCTGCATCCTCATCGAAACGTGCCAAGGCATATTCATAGCTATCGAACAAAAATCCACCTGTACCGCATGCGGGATCCATAATTAAATCATTAACAGTAGGTTCAACTAAACCAACCATAAACTGTCTTATGTGGTCTGGAGTTCTGTATAGACCGATATCTTTTGTACCACCTGTTTCTGATAAAGCAGATTCAATGGCATCACCAAGCAAATCTGTTTTTATTAATAACGCCTCATCAATACTTGATACTTCTGCTATGACTTCCTGCAAATTACCGCCAATTACATTGTTCGTAAAATTCGAATTGGAAAACACACTTTGGATAAGAACCAGCTCGTCTTTAACTTTTGAACTTAATTCAACCTTTTTAAGTTCTTTTGCAACTTCAGTTACTATTTTACCATAAAACGGAAAATGAATAGTATTTAATACTGTAGTGATAGAGGCACTATCTATTGTTTTTAAATAACTAAATAATCTCTTTTGTTTTTCTATTTTTGCTTTTTCATCAGCATCAGTAAATAATTGGCGCAAAACGGCAAATTCTCCGTCACGTCTTAATTTTACTTCAAATATTCTAAGCAAAAGCAACTCAATGATATATTCGACTCTTTGTACTGGCGTCCCCGCTGGTCTTAAAAGTTTGTGTAGCTTTTTCAGACTATTATTTGTTTTATTATCTGTATAGTGAACAGTTGAACGTCCCATTTGATTTTCCTCCAAAATTCAGTATTCCTAATTAATTATCACATTTCAGCCGTCCTATTTTACGGACAGTTATTAGAATTCATCTCTTTTTCCAGTTTCTCAATACCATCTAAAATTGTATCAAATGGTATCTTCTCCCCAAATATCATATTCTGCATATGTTCGTAGTCATCTTTTAAGACTTGCAGATTTCTTTCGGGTGGCATCAGTTTCATTGTGCCGATTTTTGCATTTTCATACTGTGCCCAAGGGCAACGGTAGAACTTTTCCTTAAAAAGTACAACCTTTTCAAGTAATTCTATATTCGCAAATGCGGCATCCTTAACGGGTGAATTTGCCATACAATACAAATCGTAATAGTGTCTTGAATAACGAGCCGGGAAAGTTTTATCCTCCGGTCTGTTTGCTTCACGGTGGAGTATGGTTACCTTTTCCCAGAATGTTCTTTCGGGAAGAACTGTTAAAATATCCGTTGTAGGCTGTTTGAAAAGTTTCGGGTACTGAGTAGCCGCATAAGGCGTAATAGGCTTAACTGCCGCAGGAGTCCAGGCTGCAAGTGCGCCAATTTCAAGTCTTATAACCGGAAGTATTGAACGATCTTCAAAGCTTCTACTGTACGCAAAAACAACAGTTTGCGGATCTGTTTCTTCTATGTAACACTCTATTGGAGAAGAGAGGATGTTTTGCAAATCCTTAATTGTTTCCGGCATAAACACATCTTTCAAAAATTCTTCTGTTTTGCGGTTTGCCTCTTTATTGAAAATATCCTGCTTTGTGTTGCTTCTCTCAATCCAAGGCTCGTCCTTTTCAAAACCAAGTACACGCCAATCGAGGATTAAGTCAATATCTTCAGAAAATCTTTCTATAAGACCATAGGATTTTGAAAGACTTGTACCGCCTTTGAATGCGATATTGTCTTTCCATTTGCTTGTATGAAAAAGATAATCAAGCATAAAGCATACCCAAAAATCCTTTTCAATAATAGCATCGGTCATACCCATTTTTGCGGCAGTATTCTGAAACAATGCTTTTCTGTCATTTTCGTTTATGTTTGCTATGTTAATCATTTTTCATCACCTTTGCAAATTTGCTTTATATACTCATATATCCATGAGGTTGCCGCCTTTGCTTCAAGTAGGGCAGTAGTTTTTTCCTCATCGGTTAAATCGTTTTTAAGTTTGTTTATGATGGTATCGTCAATATTATCTTTACCGAGGGCTTTAAGTGCCTGAACAATCAATGCTGTCTTGTATGATAATTTCGAGATTTCTTTATTTGTGGTTCTCTTGAATTTGATAGTAGTATTATCGTAGGTGTATTCTTTATATGTTCCGTCACTTACATAAGACCATGCGGCAGGAACCTGAGTTGAAAGTCCAAGAATATTTAAGGCAGTATCTCCGCAGGGGACAATTGTCCAACCAAAGTTTCTTGCAAGGGCTTCTGCCACAAGCGAAGGAGACGGAGCAATATATTCTTTTAGAAAATCATTATATACGGGCTTATCATATATGCCTCGCATAACTCTTCTGATTACTCCGTCTTCTTCAAGTCTTGAAAGTATAACGCCTACTCTTGAATTCTCAATAACATCTGCAAAATCAACTGTAGTAAATACTGAACCGTCAGGAGAATTCATAATGCGTGTTTTTATGATATTTGCACTACTTGATACACTCATAATCCACCTCAATAGTTTGATAAAAATATTATACATCGTTTTTATCAAAAAGTCAATATTTCGATAAAAATATTATGCATTATTTTTATCATTTTAATTCAAGCGGATTATAAAATTACAATCTTCCGTGTCGCTTCTGCACATTCTCCGTTGCAACCTCTTCAATATAACTTTCATAGTAGTCATCATACTCTCCACTTGCAATGAGATTTTGTTTCTCAATACTGACAGCCAGTTTGAAAAGCATATCAACTAATCTGTCACTATGTCTTTCGATAGTACAGTCCACCGCCTGAACCAACAGCTTATTCATATATGTACCTATGCTATCGTACTGAAGCTTGGATAAGTATTCCTCGATGGCTTCATTACAAAATGCACTCTCGCTTTTGTAACCTAACTCCTCAACGAAATTCTTAATCAGCCTTCTGACCTCAGGAGTGACATTGAAAGTCATCTTAATCTTTTTGTTGTGCTTCATAAAAATTTCACCTCCAATCACATACTCATCTGCATTCCATGCGATGTGTCTCGTCTGTATTCTTTTGCTCTGTCCTATGAATCTACAATAGATTTTGTGAAGCCTTCCTTGATGTCTTGCTCAATTGATTGCTCAAACATTTTACAGATTGCGAATACAATTCCGCCATAAGCAGCAGATGCTTGTTCTCTGTTTGCATATAAATTATTCTGCCTATTGTCCTTGAGTGCTGCTTTAAGAACAACATTTTCCAATCGTCTTTGGAAGTTTAAGTTCTTCTCAAGTGGATCGAAGCACTCCTTTGGGTTCTTGTAATAATATTTCAGCAGAGCAAGTTGCATCTGACACCACTGTTGATACAGGTTTTGTATGTTGTCATCCTTGCAGACAACTTTTACAACCGCATCAACTTTTTCTTTTTGCTCACGGGATATGAACTGATAATTTCTCTTGCCTGTGTACCCATCAAGAGAGAACTTCAATTCATTAAACGCATCAGCAAACTCATCAGGAGCCTCGTCAATATCAATTTTGAAATCGTTAAGATTTTCTTTTGCCTCTTCAATAATTTTGTCTCGGAGCGTCTGTCTTTCATCATAAACCTGTTTCAGTTCATCCTTAAACATAGTTTTGACATACATATCTTTGTACTGATTGTAGTCCTTCTTTGAAAGGAATTCGCCGCCGGGTTCTTTATTGAAGATGATTAAGTGCATATGATAATGACCTTCCGCTTTGTGAAACGCTCCGTACCATTTCATATTCTCCGCAGGAATTCTATGGTATGACGCAATCTCAAACTGCTTTGACCGAACCAAATTTCTCCATGCCTCCGGTGTATCATACCCAAGTCTTTCGGCATCCTCTTGTCTTAGAGACACAATCTGAGTCCACACAATTCCGGTATGACTATTGATTTCCTTTGTTGCTTTTTCCAAATTAACATAGTCCTCCTGACCGAATAAACCATGTTCACCCATCTTAACAACTCCAGGTCTCTCCGAAATATATTTCGTATGAATATCCATTCTTCTTGCGTTAATTGTTTTGTCAACTCCCTTTCTATTTGCGATGTAGTTTGTAAAATTCCCACCGACACTTTTGCCGGAGGAAGCATATGCAGTTATTACAACAACTTTACTCATTGTATCACTCTCCATTTCTTAAAAATTATTAAAATGCCAATAGCACCTGTCAAAGCACCTGTTGAACCGCCCAACAATGCGGACTTTCTTTACTTTCAGCACCAAATCAGCACCTTAAGATGCATTTCTCAAGTTCTCCGCAGGGCTTCGCACGGCGATGTAAGCTCGCTCGGGGCGAATAGCGCACCAAGCTTTATCCTGTCTCTTTCATTTTTTGCAACAACCGTTCTTCAGGCTGCTCCGTCAAGTGTTATCTTGTACTGTTCAAATCGTTATTAAGGTTATTGGATAAAAAAATAATTGATTCGCAAACCTCTCAAAGAGGAGCTAACCAATTAAATCATCACTCTATTTTATTGCCTATAATATTCTTATCCAATAACCCTTTTGTTATTATTAACTTAGTATTATTTGCAGCCGTTTTTCACACCTCCTGATACAAAAATCAACCACCATTTATTCAAGCACTTTATCAGTCAATCGATATAGATTGGATGTGGAGCATCCGTTTTTCTTTTTACGATTGACTTTGATTATGTAACCCGACTTAACCAATTTAGGTATTGAATTTTTAACAGTTGTTAAACTGATACCTGTATCCTGATGTATAGTACCAAGAGAAGGGAAGCAGGAGTTGTCATTCCCTGACCTCATACAGAGATAACACAGTATCTTAAATTCGTTACCGCTGATATCTTTATTGGTGATAATCTTATTTAGTATGGTTGTGAATTTACCTTTTAGTTTTTTCATAAAATCCTCCATTTCTGCTCCAACAATGAAGCGCTGTAAATTTGGATACAAATCGTACAAAAGAATTTATTTCAAGACACAAAAAAAGCCTTGCAAAACCTAAGTTTTACAAGACTTTTTACCTGATTATTTGTGCTAAATGTATCCGTTTTCACCTTTTGGCTTAAATTTGGCTTAAGGCTTAAGCTTTTTAAGCACTTCCGTTTTCTCAAACCCGCATAAACACTGGATTTTTGCCGTGTTTACTTATCCAGCGGCTTCATGGTCGGGAAAAGGAGCACATCGCGGATTGCGGGGGAATCGGTGAGCAGCATGCACATGCGGTCTATACCGAAACCTATTCCGCCCGTCGGCGGCATGCCTATTTCAAGCGCACGCAGAAAATCCTCATCTGTGGTATTTGCTTCTTCGTCACCTTGCGCAAGCTGTTCTTCCTGCGCTTTAAAGCGCTCGCGCTGGTCTATCGGGTCATTAAGCTCTGAATATGCGTTCGCCATTTCCCAGCCGTTCATAAAGAATTCAAAACGCTCAACATAGTCCGGATTTTCCGGTTTTTTCTTTGTCAGAGGAGAAATTTCTACCGGGTGATCCATAACAAATGTCGGCTGAATGAGATGCTCCTCAACATATTCTTCGAAGAACATGTTAAGAATATCGCCCTTTTTATGTCTTTCCTCAAACTCGATTTTATGCTCTTTTGCGATAGCGCGTGCCTCATCAAGAGTCTTGATTTCATTAAAATCAACCCCGGAATACTTCTTCACGGCGTCAAGCATGGTGATACGCTCGAACGGTTTGCCCAAATCCATCTCAATTCCGTTATAGGTGATTTTGGTCGTACCCAAAACTTCCTTTGCAACGTGACGATAAAGATTTTCGGTCAAATCCATCATGCCGTGATAGTCCGTATATGCCTGATACAGCTCCATAAGCGTAAATTCGGGATTGTGTCTTGTGTCCAAACCTTCGTTTCGGAACACTCTGCCTATTTCATAAACACGCTCCAAACCGCCGACAATAAGACGTTTTAAATATAATTCAAGCGATATGCGCAGTTTAAAGTCCTCATCAAGCGCATTAAAATGCGTTTCAAAAGGTCTTGCCGCCGCACCGCCCGCATTGGAAACAAGCATCGGCGTTTCAACTTCAAGGAAGTTCTGCGAATTGAGATAACTTCTGACAGCCGCAATAATTTTGGAGCGCTTGATAAATGTTTGCTTTACATCATCATTCATAATCAAATCAACATAGCGCTGGCGGTATCTCACATCTGTGTCGCTGAGACCGTGGAATTTTTCCGGGAGCGGCAAAAGAGATTTAGATAAAATTGTCATTTTTGTTACCGCAACCGAAATTTCGCCGGCATTTGTGGTGAAAACTTCACCTTCGGCGCCGACGATATCGCCGATATCAAGTTTTTTGAAATATTCGTATTCGTCCGTGCCTACCGTGTCGCGTTTAACAACAAGCTGAATTTGTCCCGACAAATCCTGCAGATGTGAAAATCCTATTTTACCCATTCTGCGCTTGGACATAACGCGTCCGGCAACTATTACCGTTTTGCCTTCATAAATTTCGTAATTTTCCTTTATATCCAATGCGTGAATTTGTCCGTCAAATTTGGTTATTTCAAAAGGATTGCGGCTGTTATCCTGCAATTCCTTTAATTTGTCTCTCCTTACTTGCAAAAGCTGTGACAATTCGTTATCCATTATATTCTTCCTTTCAAATTTATCATAATCTATATTATATCATAATCGGATATTTTTGTCAATGGCGCAAATCTGCACCAACAGAGTGCCGCCGCTATATAATAGTAATAGCAGGCAAAAAAGGAGGTATCGGCATGAGCGGTGAAGATTTAGCGGTTTTGATAACTGCTGCTGCGCTTTATACTGCGCAATATCTTACGATTGACGACCTTAATATACTTGTCGCCGTATTTACTCAGCTTGCCGATACCTATGCTACGCTGTCCGTAATTCGTTCGATTGAACAGCCGAAAAACGGCACGCAATCTCAGCAGAACGCACAGCAGCAACAGGAGGAGGACATAATCGCCCTCGAAACATCCTGATTATTTATTCAGAATTTTTTCTGCCGCACTGCGAAGTTTAAATCCGTAGCAAAGCACGACAGAAACTGCCGCGCCGACAGCCGCCTGTAAAATCTGGAACGGGAGCTTAAGCCATGCCGCCTCGGGCGTTGCGTACACAAAAGCTCTGCCAAGGCTGTAGCCTACTACCATGATAACTGCGCCGACAGCCACACCCGAAATTGCGTCGGACAGCTGCCCGTTTCTTCTGTGAGCCAAAAGCGAGATTGCCGCCGCCTGCAAACCATGCGTTAAGAGCGAAACGAACATCGGAGTGGGGTAGAAGATAAGGTCGCCCAAAAATGCGCCCACGCCGCCTACAACCATTGCGGTAATCGGGTCGAAAATAATTGCAGCGGTACAGATTGGTATATCGTTCATGTACAAATGTCCGCCGGGTACGGGAATGCTTAAAACACTCATACTTAGAATAACCGTGAGCGCCATAAACATTGCCGCAAGGCACAAATGTTGAGTTGAGTTGTAAAATCTCTTTTGTTTCATAATAAAATTCCTCCCAAATTACCGTTTATATTAAGCCTTAACAGGCATAGCGGTTTTATTTCATCTTTCAAGCAGAACTTCTTTGTTTGTTCCGTAGAAAATATCGTTTTTGCCGCTTATCAGACGGCAAAATTCTTCCATTCTGTCCCATGTGTCATGAATATCAAATTCAAATGCATGCCCCCAAATGTAAAACAGCTGCGGCTCGTCCGTATCAAGCGCCAAGAATTTTCTGCCGAGTGAAAATAACGCGTCCCACTCGCCGTGATGATATACCGTCGGGTTGAATAAAATCAAATCGTCCTGTAAATCAAAACTGTACGTGGAAGATGTCGTTCTGGCATACTTAACTCCCGTTTTTTCGCGGATAATTTTGTCGCTGTTTCCCACGCAGCCGGTGCCGCCGGGGTATGCAAAGCCGACTACTTCATACCCCGCAAGTTCGCAAAGCCGCAGTCTGTCATTTTCCACCTGACGGAAAATTTCTTCTTCGCTGCAATCGCGGAGCGCCGGGTGGGTTAGGGTGTGCGAGGCGATTTCATGCCCGGCATACAATTCCCTTACTTCCTCGGGTTTGACGTGGTTGAATGATACGCGTTCGCCTTCGCAGTCAAGATAACCTTCCTGCCCTAATAGACCGGAATTAAGGTTAAATGTACATTTTAATCCATATTTGTCGAACAATTTAATAAGCCGTTTATCCTGTGTTATGCTGTCATCATAGCTGAAGGTAACTGCCTTATTTTTTCCGTTCCACATGCAAATACACCTCCGATTTGTTTATGCTTCCGAATGAAAACTGTAGTTCGGCGCTTCTTTTGTGATATAGATATCGTGCGGGTGGCTTTCTTTTAAGCCGGCGCCCGTTATGCGAACGAACTTGCCGTTTTCCTTCAGGTCAGCGATGGTTTTTGTGCCGCAGTAACCCATGCCGGAACGGAGTCCGCCGAGCAGCTGGAATATTGTGTCGGAAACAGGCCCCTTGTACGGAACGCGTCCTTCAACGCCTTCGGGAACGAGCTTTTTCGAGCCTGTCTGGAAGTATCTGTCTTTAGAGCCGCACTCCATTGCCGCAATTGAACCCATGCCGCGGTAAACCTTGAAACGTCTGCCCTGGTATATTTCAAATTCGCCCGGACTTTCTTCGCAGCCGGCAAGCAGACTTCCCATCATTACTACGTCTGCACCGGCAGCGATTGCTTTTACGATGTCGCCGGAATATTTAAGTCCGCCGTCGGCAATAATCGGAATGCCGTATTTCTTTGCGACCTGTGCCGCGTCATAAACTGCCGTGACCTGCGGACAGCCTATGCCGGCAACGACGCGTGTTGTACATATCGAACCGGGGCCTATACCGACTTTTACGCAGTCTGCGCCGGCTTTGATTAATGCCTCGCAAGCCTCGCCCGTTGCGATATTTCCCGCAATTACGGGGATATCGGGGTATGCCGCTTTTACGGTTTTGACTTTTTCTATAATATTTTTTGAATGACCGTGCGCGGAATCAAGAACGAGGACGTCTACGCCCGCCGCCACAAGCTTGTCTACGCGATCCATCATATCGTCGGTTACGCCGATTGCCGCGCCGCAGAGAAGTCTGCCGTTTGAATCTTTTGCGGCGTTGGGGTATTTCACGGCTTTTTCGATATCTTTTATTGTGATAAGACCCTTGAGGTGATTTTCCTTATCCACAAGGGGAAGTTTTTCTATTTTGTATTTGCTCAGAATTGACTGCGCGTCTTCAAGCGTTGTGCCGACGGGAGCGGTTATAAGATGTTCGCTCGTCATTGCGTCCTCAATTTTCTTTGAATAATCGGTTTCAAAGCGCAAATCGCGGTTTGTGATAATGCCTACAAGCTTGTTGCCGGCATCGCATATCGGCACACCGGAAATTCTGTAACGGTGCATAAGATCGTTTGCATCTTTTAATGTGTGCTCCTTGGTAAGACTGAACGGATTGGTAATAACGCCGTTTTCCGAACGCTTAACCCTGTCCACCTCCATCGCCTGACGGTCGATAGTCATGTTTTTGTGAATAATTCCTATTCCGCCTTCACGTGCCATCGCAATTGCCATTTCCGCCTCGGTAACGGTGTCCATTGCCGAACTCATCAGCGGTATATTCAATTTAATTGTTTTGGTAAGATGTGTGCCGAGCTCCACCATGTTCGGCGTGATGTCCGATTCCTGCGGCAACAGCAGCACATCGTCAAAGGTAAGACCTTCTTTTGCAAACTTATCTTGCATAACGTTATATCCTCCTGATAGTTATTTTTTCTATTTTATCAAATTGTGCAAAAATTTTCAATAGATATCGGCAAGATTTTTTCTTTTCTTGCAATTTTTACAAATTATGAGGAAAAAAACACCGTAAGATATCTATTTTTATGTTATTTTATGGGTGTAAATGAATTTTTGCTTTAAAAAAGTGAGAAGAATAAATAAAAAACCGCTGCGCGGAGCGACAGCGTGCGAGTGTGTTTTAAGTCAAAAATATGGGTTGCCGTGCAATGTTCCCGTGTGGTAATTTGGAAAAAACAAGCCGACTGCCGCTGTGGTGGGTGATAGCGTACGAGTGAACACCGAGCCAAAAACATAAACTGCCGTGTAATTCCCGAGGGTGGTAATTTGGAAAAGAACCAAGCAGATTGCGGCTGTAGTGGGTAACGGCGTGCGAGTGTGTTTTAAGTCAAAAATATGGGTTGCCGTGCAATGTTCCCGTGTGGTAATTTGGAAAAGAACCAAGCATATTGCGGCTGTGGTGGGTAACGGCGTGCGAGTGAACACCGAGCTAAAAACATGAACCGCCGTGTAATTCCCGAGGGTGGTAATTTGGAAAAGAAACAAGCAGATTGCCGCTGTGAGGAGCGACGGCGTACGAGTGTACTCCGAGCTCCGAACAGCGGCAAGATGCGTAGTTTATTTTTCAAATTAATACATGCCAGCCATGCCAGGATCCATAGCCGGTGCCGGTGCAGGGTTCTTTTCCGGCTTGTCGGCAACAAGACTTTCGGTTGTGAGAACCATAGCCGAAACAGATGCCGCATTTTGCAGAGCGGATCTTGTTACTTTAACAGGGTCAACGATGCCGGCTTTAATCATGTCAACGTATTCCTCGGTGAGAGCGTTGTAGCCTACACCCTTGTCGCATGATTTAACCTTGTCAACAATAACGCTGCCTTCCAGCCCGGCATTTTTTGCGATTTGACGTACGGGTTCTTCAAGAGCTTTGAGCACAATCTGAACGCCTGTCTTTTCGTCGCCTTCGGTTTCTGCGAGAAGTTTTTCAACTTCTGGGATAACGTTAATGTAGCTTGTGCCGCCGCCGGCAACGATGCCTTCTTCAACGGCTGCCTTTGTTGCGGCGAGTGCGTCCTCAATTCTGTACTTCATTTCCTTCATTTCGGTTTCGGTTGCAGCACCGACTTTGATAACTGCTACGCCGCCCGCAAGCTTTGCAAGTCTTTCCTGAAGTTTTTCTTTATCAAATTCCGAAGTTGTGTTTTCGATTTCGTGTCTGATTTGAGCAACACGGTCTGCGATTGCCGCTTTGTCGCCCATACCGTCAACAATAATTGTGTTTTCCTTTTGGATTTTAACCTGTTTTGCGCGTCCGAGCTGGTCGATTTGCGTATCTTTAAGTTCAAGACCGAGTTCTTCGGAAATAACCTGACCGCCCGTTAAGATTGCGATATCCTGGAGCATAGCCTTTCTTCTGTCGCCGAATCCCGGTGCCTTAACAGGAACACATACGAATGTTCCGCGCAGCTTGTTCAGGATAAGAGTTGTAAGAGCTTCGCCCTCAACGTCCTCAGCAATAATCATCAGCTTTTTTCCCATTTGTACAATCTGTTCCAAAAGGGGAAGAATTTCCTGAATATTTGAAATTTTCTTGTCTGTGATAAGTATATATGCGTCGTCTAAAACGGCTTCCATCTTATCGGTATCGGTTACCATGTAAGGCGAAATATAGCCGCGGTCGAACTGCATACCTTCAACTATGTCGGAATAGGTTTCTGCTGTTTTTGATTCCTCAACGGTGATAACGCCGTCAGCTGTAACCTTTTCCATAGCCTCGGCAATAAGGCTGCCGATTTCGTCATTTGCCGCCGAAACGGACGCAACTCTTGCGATGTCGGCTTTGCCGTCAACCTTTTTCGCGTTTTTAACAAGGTTTTCAACGGCTTTGTCAACCGCTTTCTGAATACCTTTGCGCACAATCATGGGATTTGCGCCGGCGGTTACGTTCTTTGTGCCTTCGCGTACAAGCGCCTGCGCCAAAAGTGTAGCTGTCGTGGTACCGTCGCCCGCGATGTCGTTTGTCTTTGTGGCAACTTCTTTTACGAGCTGTGCACCCATGTTTTCAAACGGGTCGTCCAGTTCGATTTCCTTTGCGATGGTAACACCGTCGTTTGTGATAACCGGTGCGCCGAATTTTTTGTCAAGAACAACGTTTCTGCCTTTTGGTCCCAATGTAATTTTTACTGTATCGGCAAGCTGGTCAATACCGCGCTCCAGAGCGTGTCTTGCTTCCTCGCCGTATAAAATCTGTTTAGCCATATTATATCCCTCCAATTACTCAACTATTGCCAAAATGTCGGATTGTCTTACTATTGTGTATTCCTGTCCGTCCAGCTTAACCTCGGTGCCTGCATATTTTGAAATCAGCACCTTGTCGCCTACTTTGACTTCCATTTGTACTTCCTTGCCGTCAACAACGCCGCCCGGGCCTGCTGCGACTATCTCCGCTACCTGCGGCTTTTCCTTTGAGGCTCCTGCCAGAATGATACCGCCTTTTGTGGTTTCCTCAGCCTCTAACATCTTTATAACAACTCTGTCTGCCAATGGTTTAATGTTCACCATGTCCGCCTCCTTTATTAATTATTAGCACTCAACTTCATTGACTGCTAATAATTTATATTATAGTCAAATTTACGGCTTTTTCAATTCCGGATAATTCAATTTATGTGCAATTATCTTGCATATTCGCCGTTTTTCTTTTGTTTTCTTCTGTATGTGTTAATTTGCAAAATTTTCTAAAATTTCAAAGCCGTCCTCCTT
Organism: uncultured Clostridia bacterium; assembly: GCA_934487205.1. Taxonomy (GTDB): domain Bacteria; phylum Bacillota; class Clostridia; order UBA1381; family UBA1381; genus UBA1738. The sequence goes on along the minus strand of CAKSRS010000008.1, from coordinate 33,087 downwards.
AGTATATGCCGTGATACCCCCTTCTAATTCGGAAATATCCTCGGACGGGTAGTAAGATGGGTCGATTAGTATTGATTTTACGAGGATTTCGGTGCCGCCCGATACTTCATACATGGAAAGGGTGTTGTTCACAAGCTTGATGCAGTAGGATGGCGCGGGAGCGGGCGTGGCGGTGCTGTCCGGCGTGTCCTCTATATCGGTTTCCGCCGACAAAACCGGACGGCGGCTGTCCTCTTTTTGTACGTTTTTGTTATCGTTGTTTCCGCAGGAGGCGAGCACTATAAGCAGCGCCGTCATCTGTATGATTTTTTTTGCCTTTTCGGTCATGTTTATCACTCCGATTTGTTTTTTTAGTTATTTTTGCCATTATTACAATTTTTATTCATTTTATATTTTTATAAAATTTGTGTTGCATAAAATGATTTTTTGTACTATAATATAATTGGTAAGTTTTACAATGAATACGGGAGGTGTTATTAATGAAACACGCACGTGATAAACATAAGCGAAAGTCTGAGCCGGCACAAGGTTCTGTTCCGGGGCGAAGTACGCGCTCCGGCGAGCGGACAAGGTCGTACGATTTTTCGACCGAAAGCAGGCTGCAGCATAATAATATTGAGAAAAAAGCATCGGCGGAAAAACCGCGAAGTAAGAAGGTTAAAAAGAAAAAGAGCGTCTTTTGGGCGCGCCTTCGCGTGGCGCTTGCAACTTGTATATGCGCCGGCGCGGTTGTTGCTCTGGGTGTGGGCGCGGGAATGTACGCAGCCATAACACAGGAAATCGACGATATGGATTTTGACGGAATTGCCTATAACTTTTCGTCGGTCGTATATGCCAATGACGCAAACGGAAACTCAATCGAAGCGGCACATCTGCACAGCGACGGTAATCGGGAATGGATTGATTCCGATAAAATCCCCGATATTGCCAAAGTGGCGGCGGTTTCCATTGAGGACGAGCGTTTTTATAAGCATAACGGAATTGATTTAAAGCGTACGGCGGGTGCGACTCTCGGGTGGTTTGCGTCGAAAATTACGCATAAATCACCGTCCTACGGCGGAAGTACCATTACGCAGCAGGTTATAAAAAACATTACGCAGGAAAAGGATAAAACCGTAACGCGAAAAATCAAGGAAATGATGCGCGCAATCGCATTTGAAAAGCGGTTTACTAAGGACGAAATTCTGACAATGTACCTGAATATTGCATATTTCGGTAATAATTGTTACGGGATAGAGTCGTCGTCAAAAATATATTTTTCAAAAAGCGCGGCGGATTTGACGCTGCCGCAGGCGGCGATGATTGTGGGAATAACCCAGGCGCCGTCGCGGTATGACCCGTTCCGAAACCCTGATGACGCACTTACAAAGAGAAATACCGTACTAAAAAAAATGTACGAACTGGGTAAAATCGGCGAGGAAGAATATAATGAGGCGTCTCAATCGGGTTTGGGCGTAAACAGCCGTAAAAACGGACTTAATTCCACCGTTTACAGTTACTTTGTCGACCAGGTTATAAATGATGTAATAGCCGACCTGCAAACACAGAAGGGCTATTCCAAGACATTTGCCGACCAGCAGGTATTCAGCGGCGGACTCAAGATTTATACCACTATGGACAGCGAAATTCAGGCTGCTATGGAAAGTGTTTATGAAAACACGGCAAACTTCCCGGCGGCATCAAAGGGAACTCAGTCCGGTATGGTTATTCTCGACCCGTCTACGGGCGAAATCAAGGGAATCGTCGGCGGTATCGGCAAAAAGACCGAAAGCCGCGGACTTAACCGCGCGACGCAGTCAAAGCGTCAGCCGGGTTCGTCGGTAAAACCGCTGTCGGTTTACGCGCCTGCACTTGAGACGGGCAAAATTAACGCCGCGACAATTCTGACAGATAAGGAAATAAAAATAGGCAACTGGGCGCCGAAAAATTCCTACTCGGGATTTAAGGGCAATATATCGGTGCGCAAAGCGATTGAAATATCGTGTAACACCACCGCTGTGCAGACGCTGCAAAGTCTCGGTGTTGATACAAGTTATAATTACATGACGAATAAGTATCATTTTACGTCTCTGACGGATAATGATAAAAACCTGAGCGCCTTGGGTCTCGGGGGTATGACAAACGGCGTATCACCCAAGGAAATGGCTGCAGCATATGCAGTTTTTGCAAACAAAGGCGTTTACACAACGCCGCACACATATACAAAGGTTTTAGACAGTTCGGGCAAAGTTCTGCTGGAATATAAACCGGAATCAAATAAGGTTATAAGCGAGGCAAATGCATTTATTATGACCGACTTTTTAAAGGAAGTCGTAAACGGAAGTGCGGGAACAGGCCGCAATGCAAGGCTTTCAAATATGCCTACCTACGGTAAAACGGGTACGACGAACGATAACTGCGATAAGTGGTTTGTCGGATATACGCCGTATTATGTAGGTGCGGCATGGTTCGGGTTTGACAGTATGACGCCGCTCACGAAAGTGGGAGTTAAAAATAATGTTTCGACAGCTGTTTGGAAAAAGGTTATGGAAAAGGTTCATGCGGATTTGCCGTCAAAGAAATTTGAGCAGCCGTCAAATGTAACCGCGGTATCCATATGCCAAAAAACAGGCAAATTATCCTCAAGCGGCTGTTCGTATGCAAAAACGGAGTATTTTGTAAACGGAACGGTTCCGACGAAATACTGCAATAATTCGGGACATTATTCCGGCGAAGATAAGGATTCAACGAAAAAGAACCATGCGTCGCCGTCACCGGGAAGTACGAATGAACCAAGCTCGACAAATTCGCCGGGCGGTTCGGAACAGACTGCACCGACGCCTAAAACCTCCGCTGCGCCGAGCCCGGCAGATGAATCGCCGGAAACGCCTTCGGGCGAGGCTAACGCAGAAGAATAATATTTTTTGGAGGTATGTACCATGATAGATTTGATTATCGAACTGATAAAAACGCGCCAATATGCGAAACTCAAAGGAATTTTAACAGATATAGAGCCGATTGATATAGCGGCGCTGTTCGATGATTTGCCTAAAAGGTATATGCCTCTTTTGTATAGGCTTTTGCCAAAGGAAACTGCGGCGGAAGTATTCGTCGAGCTGGACGCCGACACGCAGGAGATGCTTATAACGGGATTTTCAGACAGCGAGCTGAAGGAAGTCCTTGACGAGCTGTATCTCGATGACGCGGTCGATATTATTGAGGAAATGCCGGCGAACGTGGTAAAGCGAATTATCCGCCATTCCAACCCGGAACTGCGCCATAGTATAAATGAGGTGCTGAACTATCCGAAGGACAGCGCCGGGTCGATTATGACGATTGAGTTCATCGACCTGAAAGAGGATTTGACGGTGCATGATGCATTTACGAAAATCCGCCGTACGGGTGTGGATAAGGAAACGATTTATACATGTTATGTAACCGACCGCAACAGGATTTTGTTGGGAATTGTATCGGTAAAGGATTTGCTGCTTGCCGCCGATGACTGTATAATCGCGGACATAATGGACAGAAATCCGATTTACGTAAACACTCTCGATGATAAAGAGGACGTGGCAAAAGCACTGTCAAAGTATGACTTTTTGGCGCTGCCGGTTGTGGATAATGAAAAGCGTCTTGTCGGAATTGTTACTGTCGATGACGCTATCGACGTCATTCAGGAAGAGGCAACGGAGGATATCGAAAAGATGGCGGCTATGACGCCGTCGGAAAAACCGTATCTTAAAATGGGCGTTTTTGATACGGCAAAACAGCGTATTCCGTGGCTTTTGGTGCTTATGATTTCCGCAACGTTTACGGGAAAAATCATAGCGCATTTTGAGGATGCGCTGGGGAAATTTGTTGTTCTTACGACGTTTATACCTATGCTTATGGATACGGGCGGAAATTCGGGAAGTCAGGCATCTGTAACGATTATCCGCGGTTTGTCGCTTGAAGAAATTGAGTTTAAGGATATTTTTAAGATAATATGGAAGGAAGTCCGCGTTGCACTTGTGTGCGGATTTATACTTGCCTGTGCGAATTTTGTAAAGTTGCTCATTATTGATAAAGTGTCGCTTACGATTGCGGCTGTGGTCTGTGCAACGCTTATCGGCACGGTATTTTTTGCTAAGCTGACAGGCTCGGTTCTGCCGCTTTTGGCAAAAAAAGTCGGATTTGACCCTGCCGTCATGGCAAGCCCGCTGATTACCACGATAGTTGACGCGGTTTCGCTGATAATTTATTTTAATGTAGCAACTATGCTGCTGCATATTTAGGAGAGAAAAATCATGATACGTAAGGCGAATGAAAATGACATTTCGCGCGTTGCGGAAATATACGATAAAATAATAGATAATGATAAGGGCGAAACCTCGCGGGTAGGCTGGATAAAGGGTGTTTATCCGACGGCGGAAACGGCGGGAGCGGCGCTTGAAAAAGATGAGCTGTTTGTTCTCGAGGAGGACGGGACAGTTTTCGGCGCGGCGATTATAAATAAAACGCAGCCGCCGGCATATGCAAAGGCACACTGGAATTACACCGATGCCGCAGACGACCGTATCATGGTTCTGCACACGCTTGTAATTGACCCGGAAACGAAGGGACGCGGATTCGGCACAAGGTTTGTTGATTTCTATGAGAATTATGCAAGAGAGGATGGCTGCTTGTATCTGCGTATTGACACAAATGAAACAAATACCGCAGCGCGGCGCTTGTATGCGCATTTGGGGTATAACGAAATAGGAATAATCGCAGGTGTTTTTAACGGTATACCGGACGTTCGTCTTGTATGCATGGAAAAGAAACTTTAAAATAAAAAAGAGCCGACCGCCCGAAAATCAGACTGAGGAGCTGACTTTTGGGCGGCCCTTTTTTATAATTGCATAGCATAGGGCAGTTCGGCAATATTAATGATGTCAATGCCTTTTTCTTTTGCCAGATTAATCGTCTGAGCACTGCCGCTGGGCGATTTAATCATGTATGCGATGCCGCAGTCCGACGCTTCAACCATAGCGCTGTTGCGTTTTTTCATGCAGCCCTGACGGTATGCGCCGTCGGTGACATAATAAATCTCGTCCGCGCGGCTTAAAATATCGTGAAACCGATTCCTGTCGGAAAGGTGCCATGCGGCGTCCTGGTCGCGGCAGGGAAGGTACAGGCACAGGCGTATGTCGTAGTCATTGCGCAGAGACAGAACCTGTTCCGCAGCAATTGTGTCAAACCCAAGCGCACCGCCGGAAATAAATATCATTATGCCGTCGTTGATTTTGCTAAGAATTTCCTGTCGTACAAGGCTTGTAATCATGCTTTTTTTGTCCCCCGCGATAATGCGGTGACCGGTAAAAAAGCATGCTTTTGGGATTAAATCCATAATATTCTCCGTTCTGCGGCGCCCGTAAAATAAAAAGCGTCGGATTTTATGTTCTGTAATGCTCCCATCAGGTAAGGTCGGCGATGATGTCGCTCATGCTGTACATTCCCTTGGGCTTGCCCGTCATAAATTTTGCGGCACGGATTGCACCCACCGCAAAAACTTCTTTTGAAGACGCCGTGTGTTTCAGTTCAATAACTTCATCGACCCCGGCAAAAATTACTTCGTGCTCGCCGACGATTGTGCCGCCGCGAACCGAATGTATACCGATTTCGTGAGGCGAACGCTTTCTGCGGACGCTGTGGCGGTCGTATACGTATTCCGGCGCCGTTTGCAGTACATCTGAAATTGCGTCCGCAATGGCAAGAGCCGTGCCGCTGGGTGCGTCAATTTTTTGGTTGTGATGCTTTTCAAGAATTTCAATGTCAAAACTGCCGTCAAGCAGAGCGGCGGCTTTTTTTGAAAGTTCGGTGAGTAAATTTATGCCGATACTCATATTTGCCGAAAAGAACACGGGTATTTTTTCCGCCGCTGCGGCGAGTTCGCCGTGCTGTTCTTTGGATAACCCGGTAGTTGCCGCAATAAGCGGTGTTTTTGTTCTTATTGCAAGCTCCAAAACGCCCGAAAATGCCGACGGGTGTGAGAAATCCACGATTACATCGGCTTTTTCGGTACATTCCTCCGCGCTTGTATATACAGGGTAATCGTTTTCGCAATAGTTGCAAATGTCTATGCCTGCAATAATTTTGCAGTCGGGGTCCGATTCGGCAATACGCGTTATTACTTTGCCCATTTTGCCGTTGCAGCCGTTTAAAATAATATTTGTCATTTGTTCCAACTCTTTACAGCTTTTTTACGCCGTAATCCTCCAATGATTTTTTAAGAATTTCAAAGTTTTTATCTTCCATTTCGCAAAGCGGCAGATTAAGTCCGCCCACGTCATAGCCGAGGGTGTTCATAGCCGTCTTGATGGGAATGGGGTTGACCTCAATAAACAGATTGTTGATAAGGTCAAGCATGTCAAGCTGAAGTTTCAGCGACTCGTTGGTTTTGCCGTCCAGGTAATATTGACAGACGTTGTGCGTTTCCTCGGGCAGAATGTTCGCCACAACCGAAATTACGCCCTTGCCGCCGATCGACATTATCGGCACAATCATATCGTCATTGCCGGAATACATATGAAGTTCGGGAACTTCACGGCGGATTTTTATTGCATAGCTCATGTTTCCGCTCGCCTCTTTTATAGCGGCGATATTATCAATTTTTGCAAGCTCTTTGAGCGTCGGTATAGATATGTTTACGCCCGTGCGCGACGGTACGTTGTACAAAATTACCGGAATGGAAATTGAGTTTGCGATGGCGGAAAAATGCTCAACAAGTCCCTTTTGCGACGCTTTGTTGTAGTACGGCGTTACGCACAGAACGCCGTCACAGCCGTATTCCTCGGCTTTCTGCGAAAATTCAATTGCGTGGCGCGTGTAGTTGCTGCCTGTTCCGCCTATAACCGGAATACGTCCGGCGGCGGTTTCTACGGTGTGCTTAATCACTTCGAGATGCTCGTCATCGGGAAGGGTGGGCGCCTCGCCTGTTGTTCCGCAGATAATTATTGCGTCGGTTTTGTTAGCAATGTGCATTTCGATAAGCTTGTCAAGCTTTTTGTAGTTGGGCGTGCCGTCCGCGTTAAACGGAGTGATAAGGGCAACGCCCGAGCCTGTAAACGGTAGCTTTTTCATAATATTTTCCCCTTTCAAAATTAATCAAAATAACCCTTTTTCGCAAGCAGTTCCGCCAAAAGTACGCCGCCGCCGGCAGCGCCGCGCAGAGTGTTGTGCGAAAGGCACACGAATTTGTAATCGTATTGCGTATCCGGACGGAGTCTGCCGATTGAAACAGCCATGCCGCCTTCAAGATTTCTGTCAAGCTTGCTTTGCGGACGGTCGTTTTCTTCAAAATAATTCAAAAACTGTTTCGGCGCATGTGGGAGTTCAAGCTCCTGAGGAACGCCGCGGAAGTTTTTCCAATCCTCTTTAATTTGTTCGATGGACGGCTTGTCGGCAAAGCTTACGAAAACCGCCGCCGTATGCCCGTTGGAAACGGGAACACGCAGACATTGTGTGGTGATGGACGGACTTTCGGCGTCGATAATTTCGCCGTTTTCGATATGTCCCCAAACCTTCAGCGGTTCAAGTTCGGATTTTTCCTCCTCGCCGCCGATGTACGGGATAAGATTATCCACCATTTCGGGCCATGTTTCAAAAGTCTTGCCCGCGCCGGAAATTGCCTGATAGGTTGTCGCCAAAACTTTGGTTACGCCGTATTTCATGAGCGGGTGCAGCGCCGGAACATAACTTTGTATAGAGCAGTTGGATTTAACTGCGATAAAGCCGCGCTCGGTGCCAAGGCGCTTTCTCTGTGCGTCGATTATCTCGATGTGCTCGGGGTTGACTTCGGGAATTACCATCGGTACATCGGGAGTGTGGCGGTGTGCCGAATTGTTTGAAATTACGGGACATTCAAGCTTAGCGTATTTTTCTTCCAAAGCCTTGATTTCGTCCTTCTTCATATTAACCGCGCAGAATACAAAATCAACCGACGCGGCAATTTTTTCCGTGTCTTGTGCGGCGTCCATAACCATCATATCCGCAACGTCCGCGGGAATTTCATTTTCCATGACCCATTTATTGCCGATTGCCTCGCGGTAGGTTTTGCCGGCGCTCCTTGCCGATGCCGCCAAAACCGTTATTTTAAACCACGGGTGGTCTTTTAAAAGGTCAATAAATCTTTGACCGACCATGCCCGTAGCGCCTATAATGCCTACTTTATAAAATTCTTTCATATTGTTGTATCTCCTATCCGGCTCAGAAAAGAACCTATAATAATATTATCATTTTTATGCGTCCGTGTCAATAGAAATCAGACGTCATTGCGAATTATATCCTCATAAGTTTCGCGGCGTACGGCAACGTAATCTTTGCCGCCGGAAAGCATAACAACAGGCGGCTTTGCAATTCTGTTGTAGTTTGACGCCATCGAGTAGTTGTACGCGCCGGTTGTCAAAACAGCGATTGTGTCGCCTTTTTCCGGCTTGGCTATGTGGATATCCTCCTGAATAATGTCGCCGCTTTCACAGCATTTGCCGACTAATGTGCAGCGGTAATGTTTCGGCAAAGTCGCCTTGTTCGCGGTGATAACGGTGTATTCCGCGTCATAAAGTGCAAAACGCGGGTTATCCGCCATGCCGCCGTCGATTGCGACGTAATTTTTAAAATTGGTAATCTGCTTTACAGTGCCGACGGTGTAAAGCGTCATGCCCGCGTCGGCAACGATGCTCCTGCCCGGCTCCATAAGGATTTTCGGCTTTTTCATGTTCAAATCCGCGCACTTTTGCGTCAGAACTTCGCCGACTTCGCGGATGCTGTTTTCTATATCCAAATCAGGCTGAGACGCAACATAACGCACGCCGAAACCGCCGCCCAGATTGAGGATTTCGCCTTCGTAGCCGTAGCGACGCTTTACTTCCGCCGAAAAATCCATCATGATATCAACGGCGTCAATAAATGTTTCCGCGTCAAAAACCTGTGAGCCGACGTGGCAGTGGTAGCCATACAAATCAATGTTTTTGTACCCCAAAGCCGCGCCGACAAATTCGTAAGCCTGCCCTGTTGCTATTGCGACGCCGAATTTGGAATCAACGTTACCGGTCGCAATTTTTTTGTTCGTGTGCGTGTCGATACCCGGCGTTATGCGGAGGAGTATCTTTTGCCGTATGCCTTGTTTTGCCGCCGCGGCGTTGATGTTTTCAAGCTCGGTCAGCGAGTCGGCAACGAAATATCCTATTCCGTTTTCGATTGCAAAGGAGATTTCCTCGGGCGTTTTGTTGTTGCCGTGAAAGAATGCGTTTGAAATATCAAATTCAGCCGAAAGAGCAGTATAAATTTCGCCGCCCGATACAACGTCTACGCCGATGCCTTCCGATTTTGCTATGCGGTACATTTGCTTGAAACTTGCCGCCTTGCTGGCATAAATGGGCATGGCACCGTCGCCGAAGTGTTTTTTCATTGCGGTTTTGTAAGCGCGCATTTTTTCGCGGATTTTGTCCTCGTCCATGAGGTACAGCGGCGTGCCGTACTTTTTCGCAAGGTCAACCGTGTCAAAACCCGCAAAGGTAAGATTACCCTTTTCGTTTGTTCCTATGTTGTTACAAATCTGCATTATTTTATCCTCCTACCGATAAAATTATAGTATTCCGGCTTGGCTTTTATGCATTGTTATATGCAAAAAAGATAGCCTTTGGCAGACTATCTTAATATCCTTATACAAAAAACAGAATACGGGATAGCTCTCCGTGCTGTTGCACGACAGCAAAGCAAATATTATTTTACTTTGCCGGACCGGCTTTTGACATAACCGTCCTCGGCACCTGTACCTTTCACGTGCGTCATTGCGTTGTCAGCGCATGCTATCCGCCCGATACTGATTACACGGTGCGACCTCTACCAAATTTCTGATATTATATCACACTTTTACTGCTGTGTCAATAAATTTTCACAATATTTTTCACAAAAATGCAATATAACGGATAAATTTTGCATTTTTATTTTACGATAAGGCTTTTACCGGTCATTTCTTCCGGCTTGTCAAGACCCATAAGGTCAAGCATTGTCGGCGTAAGGTCGCAAAGCTTTCCGTGCTCGAGCTTAACGTCGCCCGCACCGATTACAATCAGCGGAACGGGGTTTGTTGTATGCGCCGTAAATACTGCCTTTGTTTCGGGGTCGAACATCTTGTCCGCATTTCCGTGGTCGGCAGTTACAAGCACCTTTCCGCCGTGCGCAAGGATTGCGTCTACTACCTTGCCCAAACATTCGTCAACAGCCTCAACGGCTTTTACAGCTGCGTCAAATACGCCTGTGTGGCCTACCATGTCGCAGTTGGCGAAGTTTAAGATTATGCAGTCGTATTTGTCCTCGTTGATAAGGTCAACGCATGCGTCGGCAACCTTGTATGCACTCATTTCCGGCTGCATGTCGTAGGTTGCGACTTTTGGCGACGGGATAAGCTTTCTGTCCTCGCCGTCATATACGTCCTCAACGCCGCCGTTAAAGAAGAATGTTACGTGCGCGTACTTTTCGGTTTCGGCGATACGCAGCTGTTTCAAACCCTTTTTGGAGATATATTCGCCGAAGGTGTTTTTAAGAACCTGCGGCTTGAATGCAACGTGAACGTTCGGCATTGACGCGTCGTACTGCGTCATGCAAACATAGTAAAGCGGGAACAGTTCGCGCTCAAAGCCTTTAAATTCGGGGTCGACAAACGTTCTGGTTATTTCCCTTGCGCGGTCGGGGCGGAAGTTAAAGCATACGACAGAGTCGTTTGCGCTGATTTTGCCGACGGGCGCACCGTTTTCGCATACAACTTTCGGAATAATAAACTCGTCGGTGATAAGAGCGCCGTTTTCGTCCTTGGTTTTGTATGATTTTTCCAGCGCGGCAACGATGTCGTCAACCTTTTCGCCCTCGTTTCTCACCATAGCGTCGTATGCGCGGATAACACGGTTCCAGTTGTTATCGCGGTCCATTGCGTAGTATCTGCCGCTTACCGTGGCGATTTTGCCGATGCCCGTGTTATCGAGTTTTTCCTGTAATTCCTTGATAAAGCCGATGCCCGATGTCGGCGATACGTCACGGCCGTCCATAATCGGGTGAATAAATACTTTCGTAAGGCCGTTTTTCTTTGCAAGGTCGATTAAACCGAACAGATGTTCAATATGCGAGTGAACGCCGCCGTCCGATAACAGACCGATAAAATGCAGTGCGGAGTCGTTCTTTTTGCAGTTTTCCACCGCACCCAAAAGGGCCTCGTTTGAGAAGAAATCACCGTCGCCGATTGATTTTGTGATACGTGTAAGTTCCTGATAAACGACTCTGCCCGCGCCGATGTTGGTGTGCCCTACTTCTGAGTTGCCCATCTGACCGTCGGGCAGACCTACCGCCATGCCGCTGGCATACAGGATTGTGTTGGGATATTCGGCAAAATAGCGGTCAATGTTCGGCTTTTTTGCCGCCTTGATTGCGTTTCCTTCCACGGTTTCGTTTATGCCGAAACCGTCAAGAATAATCAGTGCGATTGGTTGTTTTGACATAGTTAATCTCCTTCCGCCGCAGAACGCGGCATAAGCTTATTATTAATGTAAGTTATTTTTTATAAAAATTATTTATAGGTTCAAGCGGGACATACACCTTTCCGTCGAAAATATATGCCGGCAAATCAAAGTTTACTTCACGTGTGCGCATACTCGGGCCGCTCAGATTGCGGTGTACGATTGTGGAAATTTCTTCACCGTCAACAGTTATGCGGCTTTTAAGATTAAGCGGCGTACTGCTGCCCGATGAGCGGGTTTCAAAAAGCGTTTTGTCACATCTTCCCGGGTTTTGCGAGAAAATGTGAGTGCTGCTTATTTCGTGTAATTCTTTGTCGGTGGTGATTTCGATTGTAAAACCGTCCTCCGAAACAGCTGCCGTGCCGCCCAAAAGCTCCGCCAAATCCTTTACCGGGACCCACGTCCCCCGTAATGCGGAAATGTCCGAGATAGCCGGAACCGTGCGAGTGTTTTCGCCCGCCGTCAATGCTTCTTCGTGTTCAAAAAGTCCGGGTGCGGGCGGTGCGTAAGAACCCAGACTGTATAATGTGCCGATATCGGTTTCGCGCGGAACTGCTTCGGAATTTAGAAAATATCCGTATATGCTTGCATAAACTTCGTAATATCTGCCGCCGGCGGTTTTATAGGTAAAGAAACAGCCGGTAATGTTGTTTGTTTCAAAGCCTTCGTCGCCGAAAGAGCCGGTGTATGCGTCGCATTTCTCGGCGCTCACAAATTCATAATCGGTTATGCACGGGCGTTCAGCGGTCATCTGCAGCGGCGGAAAATCGTTATGCCGCGTGGCGGAACCGATGTAATTTGTGCCGTTTTCGGATTTTTGTACGATTGTTATGTCCGTTCCGCGCTGCAAAATTGCGCCTTCGTCAAAAGAATAGATTTCGGGAGCGTTTCCGTCCGCCGTCAGTCGGTCGGTTTCGCGCTTTAAGACTTCGTCATAGCTCAAAAGCGGGATATTTTCCGCCTCGGCAAGACGGTAAACCGCGTCGATATCAAAGTGTGTGATGCTGCGGCGGTTTGATGTCATTTGCCAGGAGCCGTCCTCTAATTGTACCGGTTCGTCCTTTTTTACGTCACATACATATCCGACGATTTCGCCGTCCTCGCTGCCCCAATGAATGGGATATTTAAATGAACCGTCCGGCACGGTCGTCTCGATGCCGTTTCCCGTGAGCCCCGCATGATATTTCAAAACACCGTTTTCAATATACGGCAGAGCGTTATATTTTTTGAAAATAATTTCCGTCTGCACGCCGTTGTCAAAGTCGGGTAGGAGGGAAATGGTGCGCTTTTCCGCGTCCCAGCGATACATCATGCCCGTCTCAGAGCGATCGGTTTGCGTGATATCGCCGCCGATGTCCTCAATTGCGACAGCCATTTCGCCGTTAAGCGAAAAACACGGAACATTTATGCCGTTTATCGATGTTGTAATGTCGGATTTGTAAATGCGCCCGACAATTTCGCCGCATGTGCCGCGCTCAACGGTATCGGGGTAAGCGGTGTAGGTGTTACCCAAAACGCATGCGTAAAGCGCGCGCAGATTATCATTGTAGCCGACTTCAAAATTATATCGGCGTAAATCTTCAACGATAATTGCCGTTTTTCCGTTCAGTGAAAAGGAGCGTATCGGCATGCCGTCAACGTCCGCAATGATGTCGGTGGAATAGATATCGCCGATGACGTCGCCGATGTTTGCCGCATGTGCCGCCGTACATGAAAGAATAAGTGCGGATAAAATTACTGCAGATAGTTTTTTCATAAATTACCTCCCCAAAATACAAGCCGCGGCAAAATGAAAATCATATTACCGCGGCCTTTACAGCTTTTGTATTAAGAATTACGCGGCGCAAACGGAATTATTTTGCCGCCTTTGTGATAGCTGCGAAATCGTCGGCTACAAGAGATGCGCCGCCGATAAGTCCGCCGTCGATGTTCGGCTTTGCCATAAGTTCTTCCGCGTTGGAAGGTTTCATGCTGCCGCCGTACTGAATTGTAAATTCGGGCGCGCATTTTTCGCAGTAAAGCTCTGCAATGATTTTTCTGATGCCGCCGCAAACTTCTTCCGCCTGTTCGCTCGTTGCGGTTTTGCCCGTTCCGATTGCCCAAATCGGCTCATATGCGATAACAACTTTTTTTGCGTCCTCCGCAGGGATTCCCGCAAATGCCTTTTTAATCTGAATTGCGATTAAATCCATCGTAATGCCCGCCTCGCGCTGTTCAAGCGATTCGCCTACGCAAACTATAGGAATAAGTCCTTTTGCAAGTGCCTTTTTCGTTTTGAGGTTAACCGTTTCATCGGTTTCGTTGTTGTACTGACGTCTTTCCGAGTGTCCGATAATAACGTAATCAACGCCCATATCGCGCAGCATGTCCGCCGAAACTTCGCCGGTGAATGCGCCCTTGTCCTCATAGTGCAGATTTTCCGCACCAATTTTTACGTGTGTGCCCTTTGCCGCCTCAATTGCCGGTGCAAGGCATACATACGGTGTACAGCAAACAACTTCGCAGTTTGAACCCGCGGTTGCCGCAACAACTTCTTTAACATAATCATATGTTTCGCTCGGCAGCTTGTTCATCTTCCAGTTGCCCGCAACAATATATTTTCCCATTGTAAATTCCTCCTATTTTAATGTGTCAAAAGCTTTAAGCCATTCTCTTTTTATAAGTTCGTGCCCGTATTTTGTCGGGTGAACGCCGTCACGCGTCCAGTGCTCGCCGTCCGCGCGGTCAAGCGCCGCATTGAGCTTGTCCTGCAGCGGAATAAAGGTCAAGTTGTACTTTTCGGCAACTTCTTTTGCCTTTGCCGCTCTTTTGTCAACCTCGCTGCGGAAAGTATCCCAGTTTTCGGCGGTGGCGCTGCCCTGCATAACATACGGTTCCATAATCATGATTTTAAGGTCGGGCAGAGCCGCTTTTATCTCCTCAATCAGCATGCAGTAAATTTTAAAATACTTGTCCGCGTCCACGCCGTTTTGCGAGCTGATTTCGTGCCAAACGTCATTTACGCCGATTAATAAACTCATTACGTCGGGCTTCAGATTAATGATATCCGCCTTAATGCGTGCATAAACATCGACGATGCGGTTGCCGCTTATGCCGCGGTTTAAGAATTGGTATTCGGTGGGATATTCAAACCCCAAATGAGCCGATACAAGGTGAGGATAACCCTCGCCGAGATTAATGTCATCCGTGCGCGAGCGGCCGCAATCTGTTATGGAGTCGCCCTGAAAAAGTATCGTTTTCATTGGTAGTATCCTCCGGGATTATTTGTCGTTGATAGCCGCAATGCCCGGAAGTTCCTTGCCTTCGAGGAATTCAAGCGATGCGCCGCCGCCTGTTGAGATGTGGCTCATCTTGTCGCCCAGACCTGCCTGATTAACTGCCGCTACGCTGTCGCCGCCGCCGATAATGGTGGTTGCGTCAAGGTCGGCAAGAATTTTTGCGATTGCATTTGTACCCTTTGCAAATGTCGGCATTTCGAATACGCCCATAGGTCCGTTCCAAACGACGGTTTTTGCAGTTTTGAGTGCGTCGCCGAACAGCGCGATTGTCTTTTCGCCGATGTCAAGACCTTCCCAGCCCGGCTCGATTTCACCTCTTGCAACCGTCTTGTGCGGTGCATCGTTTGAAAATTCCTGTGCAACAACCGTGTCAATCGGGATAAGCAGCTTAACGCCGTTTTTCTCAGCCTTTGCCATCATGTCTTTTGCATAATCGATGTAGTCTGTTTCAAGAAGTGAATCGCCGACTTCTTCGCCGAGCGCCTTCATGAATGTGTATGCCATACCGCCGCCGATGATAAGCGTGTCAACCTTGTCAAGAAGGTTGTTGATAACCGAAATCTTCGATGAAACTTTTGAGCCGCCGAGGATTGCAACGAGCGGTCTTACCGGGTTGTTAACGGCATTACCCAAAAATTCGATTTCCTTTTGGATAAGGTAGCCGCAAACAGCAACCGGAACATATTTTGTAACGCCCACGTTTGAGCAGTGCGCACGGTGCGCCGTACCGAATGCGTCGTTTACGAATACGTCTGCCAAAGACGCAAGTTCTTTTGAAAATTCGTCAACGTTCTTTGTTTCTTCGGCTCTGTAGCGTGTGTTTTCAAGCAGAACAACATCGCCGTCCTTCATTTCTGCAACAGCTTTTTTTGCATTTTCGCCCACAACATTTGCGTCAGCGGCAAAAATAACGTCCTTGCCGAGCTTTGCGGAAAGTTCTTTTGCAACGGGTGCAAGTGAAAGCTCCGGTTTCGGCTCGCCCTTGGGCTTACCCATATGCGAGCAAAGAATAACCTTTGCGCCGTGGTCGATAAGATACTTGATTGTCGGCAGTGCGCCTACGATTCTTGTATCGTCTGTAATGTTTCTGTTTTCGTCAAGGGGAACGTTGAAGTCGCATCTTACGAGGACTCTTTTACCCTTTACTTCAATATCTTCTACGCTTTTTTTGTTTAACATATCGGACACCTCTCAAATATAAATTTGGGTTTAAAACCCACTTACTATTATTGTACCTCAAATCCGTAATTTTTTCAAGACCGTAAGAGCATTTTTTTGCAAAATTTGTTAAAAAAATATCTTACTGAGGTGACATGCGCAGATTATTCCGGCAAAATCACCGATAATTGCGGCAATAAGTACCTTTTTTGTATATTTTACCCGCGTCCTGCCGAAATATACCGAAACGGTGTAAAAGGTGGTTTCGGTGGCGGCGCAGAGAATACATGCGGCGCGGGCGATACGGCTGTCGGCACCGTAGGTTTTGACGGTGTCGGTCAAGAGCCCGATTGCGCCGCTGCCCGAAAGCGGGCGAATAAGCGCGAGCGGCAGAATTTCGGACGGGATATGTAAAAATTCGGTTACCGGCGCGAGCAGCCGCGCAAATGCGTCAAGCGCGCCCGATTCGCGCAGCATTGCCGCGGCGGACAGAACCGCAATAAGCGCCGGAAGAATGGATACCACGGTTTTTAAGCCTTCTTCCGCGCCGTTGATAAAGGCATGATAGGCCGGCGTGCCGTTTTTGGCGGCGGCGAGCAGAATAAGAATTATCAAAGCGGGGATTACGTATATCAATTTTTTGCACTCCTTTTGTAAATAATCTGTTCGGCTGTCAGCGCCGCGGCGAGCGAAAGGATTGAACTTATCCACACGCACGGCACTATGCCGTACGGATTTTCCGCGCCGCATGCCGTCAGTATGCCGATTACGGTCGTCGGCAGAATTTGCAGACTTGCCGTGTTCATGACGGCGAAACGGCACATTTCGTGGCTCGGCTGCGGACTTCCGCCGTTTTGGGCGTCGAGTTCGCACATGGCGGCGACGCCCGCCGGAGTCGCGGCGTTGCCCATGCCGAGGAGATTTGCGATGACGTTTACGGTGATGTTCCCACGGTTTTCAACCTTAGGAAAAAGCCGCGCGATAACGGGCGAGAGCAGTTTTTCGCAAACGCGTACGCCGCCGGATTTTTCGGCGATTTTCAAAATACCCGACCAAAAACACATTATCCCCGCAAAGGATAAAAGCACCGTGATTGCCGACGCCGCACCGTCAAGTCCCGCTGCAAGAGTTTCCGAAAGACGCCCGTTGATAAAACCGAAAATAAGGGACACAATAATAATGCCCGACCAAATATAGTTCATGTTACCCCCTCAATTCAAAAAAATGTTATTGTAATTTCGTGCTAAGTGTGCTATAATTACAATAATATAATTATGATGGGAGAAATATTGATATGAGCTATGCCGATGAGATATTTATAAAAAACTGTAAGGATATTCTGGAAAACGGCGTGTGGGACGCCGATATGGAGGTGCGTCCGCACTGGGAGGACGGCGAGCCGGCGCATACGATAAGCAAATTCGGCATAGTGAACCGATATGATTTGGCAAAGGAGTTTCCAATACTCACGCTGCGCCGTACATACTGGAAGTCCGCACTTGACGAGCTTTTGTGGATTTGGCAGAAAAAATCAAACAATGTGCATGATTTAAAGAGTCACATATGGGACCAATGGGCGGACGAGAACGGAAGTATCGGCAAGGCGTACGGATATCAGCTGGGCATAAAGCATAAATATAAGGAAGGCGAATTTGACCAGGTGGACAGAGTGCTTTACGATTTAAAGAACAATCCCAACTCACGCCGCATTATGACGAATATTTACAATCATGCGGATTTGTCGGAGATGCACCTTTATCCGTGCGCGTATTCGATGACGTTCAGCGTCAAGGACGGAAAATTAAACGGAATTTTAAATCAGCGCAGCAACGATTTTCTGACGGCGAATAACTGGAATGTTGTGCAATATGCGATGCTGGTGTATATATTTGCGGAAGTATCGGGGTTAAAGCCGGGCGAACTTGTGCATGTTATTGCCGACGCGCACATCTATGACAGGCATGTGCCGATTGTAGAGGAACTGATAAGCCGAAAAGGTTATGACGCGCCGAAATTCATTATGGAAGGCGTGACCGATTTTTATAAAATCACAACGGATAATTTCAGGGTAGAGGACTATAAATTTAACGAATTTACGGCAAAAATACCCGTGGCGATATAAGGAGACAGGGATATGAAGTTAATTGCGGCGGTATCGGCGGACTGGGGAATAGGAAAAAATAACGGACTTTTGTTTAATATTCCAACCGATATGAAATTTTTTCGTGAAACTACAAAAGGAAAGACGGTAATTCTGGGGAGAAAAAATCTTGAAAGCTTTCCGGGCGGAAAACCGCTGAAAAACAGGGTTAATATTGTGCTTACGCGGAATAAGGATTTTTGCTGTGAAGACGCGGTTGTGTGCGGAAACGTGGACGAAGTTTTAAATTCGGGATATGATTTGTCCGACGCGTTTGTAATCGGCGGCGAAGAAATTTACAGACAGCTTTTGCCGTATTGCGACACATGCTATATCACAAAAGTATCGGCGAGCGTCCCGTGCGACAAATACATGGTAAATCTTGACAAACTGCCGGAATGGATTTTGTCGGAGCAATCGTCGGAGACTGAGGATAACGGGTATAAAATCAGATTTTGTACCTATAAAAAAAGGGTATAGTTTTCCGAAAGCGAGGTTTTTTGTATGAATTTGCACAGAATTGCCGATATTACGGTAGATATGGGATATAAGCATGCCACGCTTAAAAGACAGGCGGAGGCGTACCGTATAAATGAAGATGTGCGCCCCGATATGACGATATATCTGTCCGACGCATTTGTTGAGGAAAAGCAAAAGGAAAATCCGCACCTCAGCCTTGATGAGTGTGAATATATTTTTACGGGAAGTGTGTTTTATACGGGACTTTTGCAATTCGGCGGATTTATGCTTCATTCGTCCGCGATATTGATGGACGGGAAGGCGTACCTGTTTTCTGCGTCGAGCGGGATAGGCAAATCGACGCATACCGCGCTGTGGCAGAAGGTTTTCGGCACGGAACGCGTAAAAATATTGAATGACGATAAACCGGCGATACGCCTTTTGAAGGACGGGATTTATGCATGCGGAACGCCGTGGAGCGGAAATTCCGACCTGAACATAAACATAAAGGCGCCGATTGCGGGGATATGCTTTTTGGAGCGCGGCGAGACGAATAAAATCCGGCGCGTAAACGGCGGCAGCGTAATATCGCAGATGCTTAATCAGACAATCCGCCCGTACGAAACGGAGGATATGGATTTGCTGCTTACATATATTGATAAGGTGCTCAACGGTGTGCCGATGTATATGATGAGCTGCAATATGTCGGACGACGCGGCGCGGACGGCGCACCGTGAAATGACTAAGGAAGGGAAGTGAGCGGAATGCCGTCTGCATTGATTACGGGCGCAAGCTCGGGAATTGGCAGAGAACTTGCGCGCCTGCTGTCGGATATGGGTTATGACTTGATTTTGGCGGCGCGCAGAACCGACAGAATGAAGGAGCTTGCCGCGGAACTTAAAACTCATGCGGAGGTTATCGGAATTGACCTTGCGAGCGAGGTCAATTGCTATTCCCTGTACGAAAAGTGTAAAAATGCCGATGTGGAAATCGTGGTAAATAACGCGGGATTTGGCAGTTTCGGCGAATTTTGCCGCGGAAAACTCGAAGATGATTTGACGATGATAGATTTGAATGTCCGCGCCGTGCATATTTTAACGAAATTATTTCTTGCGGATTTTACGGCAAAAAACCGGGGAAAAATATTGAATGTGGCGTCGGCGGCGGGATTTATGCCGTCGGGGCCGCTGCTTTCGGAATATTACGCGACAAAGGCGTATGTTTTGAGCCTTTCGCGCGGTATTGCAAAGGAGCTTAAAAAATCCAAAAGCAATGTAACGGTCAGCGCGCTTTGCCCGGGACCTGTAAAAACTGAGTTTAACGAGGTTGCGGGAGTCAGGTTTGCGTCCGCCGGAATGGATTGCAAAAAGGTCGCAAAAGTGGCGGCGGACGGCATGATGAAGGGCAAAACCGTGATTATACCGGGTGTTATGATGAAATTCGGCAAATTTTTCACCAAAATTCTGCCGGACGGCGTTCTCGCGGAATTTGCGTACAGGTTTCAAAAATCGAAACAATAGATGGGGGCAAAGAAATGGTGCATATAGGAAACAGCTGGGACGAGCTTTTAAGCGGTGAATTTTCGAAAGATTACTATAAAAAACTGCAGGAATTTTTGAAGGAAGAATACGCAAGTTACGTAATTCACCCGGATAAGAACGACATTTTCAATGCGCTTAAATGGACAAGCTATGAGGACGTGCGCGTTGTGATACTGGGGCAAGACCCGTATCACGGCGAAAATCAGGCGCACGGACTTGCATTTTCGGTGCAGACCGGCGTCGAGGCGCCGCCGTCGCTGAAAAATATGTATAAGGAACTGCAAAACGAACTCGGACTTTATATTCCGAATAACGGGTATCTTGAAAAATGGGCGCGCCAGGGCGTACTGCTGCTCAATTCTTCGCTGACCGTGCGCGACGGCGAGGCAAATTCGCACAAGGGCAAAGGCTGGGAAATTTTCACCAACCGCATTGTGGAGCTCTTAAACGAGCGGCGCGAAACGGTAATATTTCTGCTTTGGGGCAATGACGCACGTAAAAAGGAGGAAATTATAACAAATCCTCAGCACATAATTCTGACGGCGGCGCACCCGAGTCCGCTTTCGGCGAGCCGCGGATTTTTCGGCTGCGGGCATTTCAAAAAAGTGAACAATATTCTGACGGCAATGAACCGCGCGCCTATCGATTGGCAAATCGAAAATATATAGTAATGTAATCTTGCCGCGCCGCGGCGGAACGGAGAATTTTGATGAAAAAACTTCTTATTATAGATTCAAACAGCTTAATAAACCGCGCATTTTACGGCGTGAAGTATCTGTCATCACATGACGGCACGCCGACAAATGCAATTTACGGCTTTATGATGACGCTCATGAAATTGCTGGACGACAATAAACCGGACTATGTTTGTGCCGCATTTGACTTAAAAGCGCCGACCTTCCGCCATAAGATGTATGCGGAATATAAGGCGCAGCGCAAACCGATGCCGGAAGGGCTTAAGGTGCAGATGCCGATTGCAAAGGATATTCTTGCTGCGATGGGCGTAAATATTCTGGAAAAGGAAGGCTTTGAGGCGGACGATATAATCGGCACGGTATCGCGCATTTGTGATGAGGGCGGCGTGGAATGTCTGATTGCGACGGGCGATAAGGACGACTTGCAGCTTGCGTCGCAAACGACAAAGGTGCTCTTAACGGTCACGAAACAGGGCGTAACCGAAACCGACAGCTGTGATGATAAAGCGGTTTTTGCGCGCTACGGCGTGACGCCGGCGGAATTTATTGACGTAAAGGCGCTTATGGGCGATACGTCGGACAATATTCCGGGCGTAAAGGGTATCGGCGAAAAAACGGCGATGACGCTTATTGCGAAAGCGAAAAGTATTGAAAATCTTTATGCCGACCTTTCGGCATGGGGGATAACGCCGGCGAACCTAAAAAAACTGGAGTTGGGCAAGGATATGGCGTTTATGTCCAAAACTCTTGCCACGATCGACAGAAATGTCCCGATTGATTTTAAATTTGAAGACAACACGCTCGGAGAATACAAAAATAATCCGGAGCTTTACGATATATTGAAAAAGCTTGATTTAAACAAGGTTATTGCGCGCATGGGCGTGCAAAAGCAGGAAAGCCGTGAGGCGGTGGATTTTCTGAAGGATACCGTCTGCGAAAGCATTTACGATGCGGCGGGGTTTGACGCGCTGTGCGAAAAAATCCGAAAAAAGGGTGAGACTGCGTGCTTTTTCGAGTTTGACGGCGACCGCCTTGCAAATGCCGCGTTTGCGGTGGATAATTATGCAGCGTATGTGACGGTAAATTCGGAAATTCTCGAAAAAATGAAACCGATTTTGTCGGATGGGAATATCAAAAAATACTGCGTAAACATAAAGGACGCGCTTGTTAAGCTGGATATTGAGGGCGTTGCGTACGACGCGGCTATTGCGGCGTATCTTTTAAATCCGGCGCGGACGGCATTTTCGATAAATGATTTGGCTTTTGAGTATCTGGGTTTTGAATTCGGCGCGGAAAAACAGGTGTCGCTTTTTGACAGTGACGACGGTTCGGCGGCGAAAAAAGCGCTTGCGATAATGCCGCTTGTGAAAATCACGGAAGAGGGACTTAAAAAGAACGGTCAGGAGCGGCTTTACTATGATATTGAGCTGCCGCTCGTGAATGTTCTTGCCGATATGCAGAAACAGGGAATTTTGATAGATAAAAAGCAGCTGGCGGAGTTTTCGGCGGAGCTGTCGACGCGGATTGATGCACTCACGGCGGAAATTTATGCGCTTGCCGGCGAAGAATTTAACATAAATTCACCGAAACAGATGGGGGTTATTCTGTTTGAAAAGATGGAACTTAAACCCGTTAAAAAGACAAAAAGCGGATATTCCACCAATGCGGAAGTTCTGGAAAAGCTGCGCGGAAAAAATCCGATTATAGAGAAAATTCTGGAATACCGTCAGCTTACCAAGCTGAAAAGCACCTATTGCGACGGACTTATGGCGGTA
This sequence comes from uncultured Clostridia bacterium, assembly GCA_934487205.1. Lineage (GTDB taxonomy): Bacteria > Bacillota > Clostridia > UBA1381 > UBA1381 > UBA1738. Next base: position 10,534 of record CAKSRS010000008.1, on the reverse strand, counting down.
ATAAATCCGGAAACGGGGCGTATTCATTCGGTGTTCAATCAAACGGTTACGGTGACGGGGCGCATAAGTTCGACAGAGCCGAATATGCAGAATATTCCCACCCGTACCGAACTGGGGAGCCACATCCGGCGCATGTTCGTGGCAAAAGAGGGCTGCGTGCTTGCCGATGCGGACTATTCGCAGATTGAATTGCGCGTGCTTGCACATATTGCCGACGATAAAACCATGATTGAGGCATTTAAAAATAATGAAGATATCCACCGTGTAACGGCGTCACAGGTTTTGGGTATTCCGCCCGAACAGGTAACCAAAGAGCAGCGCAGCAGCGCAAAAGCCGTGAATTTCGGCATTGTGTACGGAATAGGCGAATATTCGCTGTCACAGGATTTAAAAATCCCCGTAAAACAGGCAAAGGCGTATATCGAGAGTTATCTTGATAAATACAGCGGCGTAAAAAAATACATGGAAGATATTAAGGAGTATGCGCGTGAAAACGGCTATGTTAAAACGCTGATGAACCGCATACGGTATATTCCGGAGATAAAATCTTCCAACTTTAACGTCCGCGCGTTCGGCGAGAGGGTCGCGCTTAATACTCCTGTTCAAGGAACGGCAGCGGATATAATAAAGCTTGCAATGGTGCGGATTTACCGCCGTTTAAAGGACGGAGGATTTAAATCAAAGCTGATTTTGCAGGTGCACGACGAACTTATCATAGAAACATATACGGAGGAAAAATCGGCGGTGGAAAAAATTCTGCGTGAGGAGATGGAGGGCGCTGCGGCGCTGTCGGTTCCGCTTGCCGTAGATATGTCGGAGGGAAAAAGCTGGTATGATGCGAAATAAAAAAGTTATAGGCATAACGGGCGGTTCGGGGTGCGGAAAAAGCTATGTAAGCGACCTTCTGCGCCGCCGCGGTATTCCCGTTATTGATGCGGACAAAACCGCGCACGAGGTTATGGCGGCGGGTACGCCGTGCTGCCGCGAAGTGATTGATTTTTTCGGCGGCGAAATTGAGGAAAACGGCGGCATAAACAGGGGAAAATTAGGGAAAATTGTGTTTTCCGACCCGGGTATGTTGAAAAAACTGGACGAAATCTCGTATAAATATATACTTGCCGGCATAGAAAATAAGATTGAGAATGAAGACGCGGAGATGGTTTTCGTGGACGGTGCAACGCTGATTGAAAGCGGTATGACGTGCGATGTGATGATAGGAGTGATAGCGGATTTTTCAGCGCGGAAAAAGCGTATAATCCTTCGCGACGGAATTTCGGAGGAGACGGCGAGAATGCGTATTCAAGCACAGCCGAGCGAAGATTTTTATCGCAAAAACTGTGATTTTATCATATATAATGACGGCAGGCCGATAGATATTGACGGCATGCTGAGAAAGGTTTGGGAATGTTTAAAATAAGAAAACTGTTGCTGTTTATCCTGATTGCCGCGGCGGCGGTGCTGGGTGTGCGGTGGGCATACGGCGCACTGCTCGACAGATTTTTGCCGCTGAAGTATGAGGAGGACATTGCAAAGTATTCGGCGGAGAACGGACTGGACGAATATTTTGTCATGGCGGTAATACGCGCGGAGAGCAGCTTTGACCATAAGGCGCACTCGGGACTTGCGCGGGGGCTGATGCAGCTCACCGACGATACGGCGGAATGGGCAGCGGGAAAACTGGGTATGGAATACCATGCCGATATGGTGGAAACGCCGGACGTAAATATAAAAATCGGGTGCTGGTATCTTGCGTACCTTATCGATATGTACGGGAATACCGAAACAGCGCTTGCCGCGTATAATGCCGGACCGGGGAAGGTAAATTCGTGGCTTAAGGACGAAAATTATTCGCGCGACGGGAAAATGCTTTATGAAATCCCGTACGGTGAAACGGCGCGGTATGTGAAGAGAGTAGCAAAATTTGAAAAACTTTACAAAAAAATATATTGACATAATTTTTTGCGGCATATATAATAAAGATAGAAGAATACTTGAACGGAGGTAAAAGAAGTCTGAATAAAATCGCTAATAGCACAACTTTTTGCCCGGGGCGGTACCGTCGTACAGCACCACTCGCTGCAAAGCAGCTACTTGCGAGCGATTTTCTTTCAGACTTAAGTTTTGTGCCTTACAGAACGGAAAGGAATGGTAAAATATGAGCAAAATTATAACAATCGGCAGACAATTCGGCAGCGGCGGCAGAGCTGTAGGAAAAAAGCTTGCAAAAGAGCTTGATATTTCGTTCTACGATAATGAAATCGTGGATAAGGTTGTAGCGGACAGCGACCTGCACCCGGACGTGGTAAAATCGGCAGACGAAAGAGCGACGGACAGTTTGTTGTATTCGCTCATAACGGGCGGCGGACTGCGCGGCGTAAGCGACGCGATGCAGTACGAAATGCCGATAAACGATAAAGTTTTCATAAATCAGACTAAGGTAATAAAGGAGTTTGCGGCGAAGGGCTCGGGCGTATTTGTCGGGCGCTGTGCGGACTACATATTGGAGGAGCAAAAGGGCGTATTGCGCGTGTTCATATATGCTGACATGGAAACGCGGATAGCGCGCGTGGCGGAATTTGACGGAATAACACCGCAGAAGGCGAAGGAGCGCATTGTAAAGAAGGAGCGCCAGCGCAAGGCGTACTATAACTATTACACCGACAAAACGTGGGGCAGCATGCAGAGTTACGATTTGTGCATAAACACAACGCGTACGGGTATAGACGGCGCGGTGGATATCATCAAGGATTTTTTGGAGAAGAAAGGTTAAAAAATGGGCGAGATTATAAAATCGATAATACTGGGTGTAGTCGAGGGAATAACCGAGTGGCTGCCGATAAGTTCAACGGGGCATATGATACTGGTGAATGAGCTTATGGATAATACGGGGTTCACGGGTTCGGACTTGTTTTTGTACGTAATCCAGCTGGGCGCGATACTTGCGGTAGTAACGCTGTATTTTCATAGGCTGAACCCGTTTTCGCCGCGAAAGAGCGCTGCGGAAAAGCGGGATACGTGGCAAATGTGGTTCAAGGTAATCGCGGCATGTTTGCCGGCGGCGGTGATAGGACTTTTGTTCAATGATTACATGGACAAAATCGAGAATTGGCAAGTCGTATCGGCGATGCTGATATTGTACGGAATAGGGTTTATCGTGGTTGAGAACGTGCAGAAAAGCGCGAAAATAACGTCAATAAACGACCTGACCTATAAAACGGCGCTTGCGATAGGTGCGTTCCAGGTATTGTCGATAGTGCCGGGGACGTCGCGTTCGGGCGCGACGATACTGGGCGCGATATTAATCGGCTGTTCGCGGGAGACGGCGGCGGAGTTTTCGTTTTTTCTTGCGATACCGGTTATGTTCGGCGTAAGCTTTTTAAAGCTTGTGACGTATAGCGGCAGCATGACGGGCGGCGACGCGGCGGCGCTTGTAATCGGCATGGTAATTGCGTATGCGGTATCGATGCTGGCGATAAAATTCCTGATGGATTTTGTGAAAAAGCATGATTTCAAGCCGTTTGGCTGGTACCGAATGATATTGGGACTTGTGGTGATTTTATTTTTCACACTAATAAAATAGAGAAAAACTTCCATAATAATCTTTGACGAGGAGGATTCATTATGGAAGTTTTTTTGTTGTTCACGATTTACTCATTTTTCGGCTGTGTGATGGAGGACGCATATGCATATGCGCTCAGCGGGCGGTACGTGTCCAAGCGTACGCTGTTAAATCTGCCGCTGTGCCCGGTCTATGGGATAGCAGCGGTGATGCTTGCGGCGGTGAATACGATGGCGAATCCGATAATATTGTTTTTAAACGGATTTTTTATTGTCAGCGCGGTTGAGCTGGCGTTTTATCTGATTTCGGAGCGGATATACGGGATAAAATGGTGGGACTATTCGGGGCTGAAAATAAATTTCATGGGCGGGATAAGCCTGTTTTATTCGACGATGTGGGGATTTTTAAATATCGGATTTGCGTTGTGGGTGCACCCGTATTTTGCGGCGTGGGTGCGCGGACTCCCGCATACGGCAAAGCTGATAACGGGGCTGTTCGCGGCGGTGTACGTGCTCGGCGACGTGCGCGAAACGCATGCGGAGCTGATGAAACATAAACGGGGCGGAAAAAGTCTTGTAACGGAGCGGTTTTTGTATATAAAAGATAATAATTAACAAACTGTTCAAAAATTTTTGTTGCAATTTTAGTAAATAAGTGATATAATCATAAGAGTGTTTTTTGAATAAACTGAAGGGAGAAAGTTTTATGAGCGAAAAACAAGCAAAATTAAAGAGAAAAGCAACGCAGACGGAAGAAATAAAAAAAGAAAAAAATCCGAAGAAGGTTGCGCTTACGATAGCGATGGTGGTAATAGCGCTTGCGATAGCGGGCACGGGCGGATATGCGTCGTGGCAGAAGATAAAGGCGAGCCTCCCGGCGAGCACGGCGACGGACACGGCGGATTCGCAGCAAACGGTATCGACGGTAGCGACCATAGCGGAGCAGAACGGCATAACGGCGGAGGAACTGCTTAAAAAGTGCGGCATGGAGGACAGCGGTCTGACGGCGGACAGCAGCGCGGAAGAATTTTCGGCAAAACTGACGGTTGCCGGCTATGCGGGCATGGAAGATAAAACAGCGGACGAGCTGAAGAAGGAGTACGGGCTTGAGGGCGAGTCGGACGACGAGCTTTGGTCGGACGCGATGATGAAGGTGAAGATGTCGAAGATAGCGGAGCAGAGCGGCTCAAGCTTTGAAGATTTTGCTAAGAACAACAGCCTTCCGGCAGAAATAACGGCAGACACGACGTACGGCGATGCGATGACGATAATGCAGAACGCGGCGGCGAGCACAGCGAATACAGACGCAAACAGCGCTGAATAACAGAAAGGAAAAAGAAAATGGACGAGAATAAGAATTACGAAAATGAAAATATCGAAGAAACAACCGAAACATCGGCGGAGGAGACGGTAGAAACAACCGAAACTCCGGCAGATGAGACGGTAGAAACAGCTGAAACTCCGGCAGATGAGACGGTAGAGACAGCTGAAACATCGGCGGAGGAGACGGTAGAGACAACTGAAACACCCGCAGATGAGACTACGGAAACAGCCGAACCCACGGAAGAACCGGTGTACGAAATGACCGAGCCGGAGGAAATCCGCAAAGGCTCAAAAGCAGGCGTAATAATCGCGGTAGTGGTAGCGATAGTGGTAATCGCGGCGGCGGTGCTGACGCAGAACGATAAGTTTTACGGAATGTTCACGGCGAATAAATATAACCGCGGCTTTGTCAACGTAAGCGGAATGACGATAAAGGACGTGTTAAACGGCGGCGAATTGGCAGACTTTTTGACTCAGTACGGCTTGCCGGAGGATATGCCGGAGAGTACATATATCGAGGCGGCGGAGTACCGTATTCCGATAGGCAAAATGGCGGAACTTAACGGCATTGAGCTTGACGCGCTGAAATCGGCGCTCAACCTTCCCGATACGGTAACGGCGGAGACGCCGCTGGGCGAAGCGGAGGACGACATGACTCTTGCGGACAGAATCGGCGCGGATAATATGGGTAAATTCAAGGAATACTATGGCTTTGGTGATGAAGTTACGGCGGAGATGAAGTGGAAAGACATCAAGGACAAAGTAAACAAAATTGATAAGCAAAAAAATGACGAGGCTAAAAAGCAGAAGGAAGATGCAGCGGCATCGACAGATAGTGCAGATACCGACAATTCTGCAAACGCGACTGCAGAATAAGCTCGAAAGTGCGGACGGGTGCGACTGTCCGCACTTTTTTTAAAGGAGTTGATTTTAATGAAAAAGTATTATGCCGTGCGCGAGGGGCGAGTGCCGGGCGTGTACGAAACGTGGGCGGAATGTAAGGCGCAGACTGACGGATATTCCGGCGCGGCGTATAAATCGTTCGTGAGCCGCGCGGAGGCGGTGCGGTTCGTGTGCGGCGCGGCGGAGGAAACGCCGGCGGCGGACGGTGCGCGTGCCGCGGCGTATGTGGACGGCAGTTATAATATCCGTACGGGCGAATTTGGCTGCGGTGCGGTGCTGTTTTACGGTGGCGAAACGCGCGAGTTTTCGCAAAAGTTTGAGGATGCCGAACTTGCCGCAATGCGCAACGTCGCGGGCGAGATAAAGGGCGCGGAAATCGTGCTTGCGTATTGCCGCGATAATAATATTCCCGCGGTGGATATCTATTACGACTATGAGGGCGTCGCCGCGTGGGCAGAAGGCAGATGGAAAACCAATAAGGACGGCACGCGCGCGTATAAGGAATTTTTCGACGGCGTAAAATCGGCGGTAAATACGCGGTTTGTCAAGGTTAAGGGGCACTCGGGCGATAAGTATAACGACCGCGCCGACAGGCTCGCCAAAGACGCGGTGGGAAACGCCTGAATCCGCCCCGTTTTTCGCATGTTCGACAAGGTCTGACGGCGGTCGGAAAATGGGTGATGTGCAAGTTGCACAAAAATTCACGGACAAACCGATAAACTTTTACAGAATAAAAAAAATTTCTTGTAAAGGACTTGAAAAATTTGTGAAATAATATTATACTTATGTTGTATATTAATAATACAGAAAGTGGCGCAAAATTTCTTATTGCAGAGAATAAAACTATTGTTATGGATAGGATACAAAAAGGGCTGGAAACCGGAAATTGTAATTTTCTTCTGCGCGCGGGAATTTGTCGACGCTGAAATATTATAAAGAAGGAGGAAAATTTCAAATGAAAAATTTAAAGAAAGTTTTGGCTGTAATGACAGCCGTTGCTTCTCTGTGCATGTCTGCAACCGCCTTCGCAGCGACAGGAAATGTTACGAGTGAAAAGAAATTGACAGGTGAGTTCAACTGGGATACCAGCACACTCACAATTAATAACGGAAATGCTGTTAAAGCTGACTCGGAAACTACAATCCTTGTGCTTGATAAGGACGCAAATGACACAAATGTAGCAGAGCAAGATATCTTGTATATCAATCAAAAGAATACGTCAGAGGGTACAAACTTTGCAGGTATGGGCCTTAAGCTGACAGATATTCAGAACCTTGCGGACGGAGAATACATAGTTAAGGTTGGCTACTATCCTACCGAAGGCAATTTTACTATCGCTGATGCAAAATTGGTTGTTTCATCAGGTACAACACCAGAAAAGAAGTCATTCACATTGCAATGGGGTGAAGTAGACGGAAACGGAACTGCAACACTATTGGACGCAACTGCAATTATTTCAGCAAATGCTGGTGGTAAAAAAGAATTTACTGATAAAGCTGGTAATCAGTTTACTTGGGGTTCTGATGTGTTTACTGGTGCAGATGGTAAAACATACAAAATGGATAATTTCCAGTGGGGTGAAGTAGACGGAAACGGAACTGCAACACTATTGGACGCAACTGCAATTATTTCAGCAAACGCTGGTGGTAAAAAGCAGTTTACGACAAAAGGTGGTGCAACAGCTACATGGGCTGATGCAGAAAATCCTGTTGAAATTACGTATAGTGATTACACTGAATAATTTAATGGAGGATATATAAAATGAAAAAATTTATTTCATTATTAGCAGCTGTTTCACTGTTTTCAACAATGCTTGTAGCTAATGTGTCAGCTGCATATGCAGATGTTGCTACAGTAACATCTACTGCAAACGAAATTACAGTTGCTGAATACAATGCAGCTACAGAGCAAACACTTGATGATACTAAATATGATGCATATAAGGTATCAGTGGAATTAGGGAATATAGGAACAGTTAATTCTGTAGTAACCGGCTCAGGTTCTAGAGCAAAGTTTTCTGGTAGACAAATTGTTACAGTTAATTATAAAGCTACATTTGATGATACCTCAGCAATGGACATTACAGATTATGCTTTAGGTCAAGATAGTGTTATGTATTCCGCATTTGGAGCAACAGATGCGCAGAAATGGGACGGAAAGACATATGTTGCAGCGCCTATGAGCCCGTTCCCTGGTGCAAATAATGTTGAGTACACTGACACGGTATCTGATGCTTTGATTTTCTATTATGCGATAGAAAAAGGAAAAACAGCAAATGCAACAGTTGTTGCAGAAATAGGTTTGCAAAACTATAGTTCATCGGCACCGGCTGCAGGTGAAGAAGTTGAAAAGCATTCTGATGCGGAAACACCGGTGAATATTACGGCTAATGGTTTTACTATCGGTAAAGCTGCTCCTACAGTAAAACTTTCAAAAGTTGAAATCACATCAACAGCAACAGAAGTTGTTGACGGTCAGACATTGGCATTGACAGCAAAGGCTGTAAATGACGATAACAGCGAAAACAAAACAGCAACACTTGCTTGGACTTCTTCAAAAGAAGACGTTGCTACAGTTGTAGATGGCGTTGTAACAGCTAAGAAACCGGGTACAACAACAATTTCTGTTACGGCTACTGATGGTACAGACACAGCAACTGCTACTGTTGATATCACAGTAACAAAGGCTCCGGCTATATTGAATTCACTTAACGTTACAGGTGCTGACACAGTTGTTGAAGGTGAAACAATCACACTCGGATATGATGCTAAAGACCAGTACGGTGATGAATTTACAGCTACAAAGACTGAGTGGACTTCATCAAAAGGAGAAATCGCTACAGTTGATGAAAATGGTGTTGTAACAGGTGTTGCAGCAGGTACAGCAAGGATTACTTTGAAAGTAAACGGTAGCATTGAAGCGTTTAAGGATGTTACAGTTACAGCTAAGCCGGTTGTAAATCCTGTAATCACAATCAATGGTCTGACAGGATTCGTAGACGGTGTAGCAGTAACAGCAGGCGAAGAAAAAGGTTTTGTATGGACGCCGGTAGTTATTTCTAACTACAACAGCAAAGCAGGCACATACACAGCTACATTCAAGGCTGAAGGCACACCTGACAAGACAGCTGTTTTGAAGGGTCTGCCGGCAATAGAAGGTAACCCGACAGTTACATTCGCAGTTATCTTGCGTACAATCAAGACAGGCGTTAAACTCGGCATTGATTTTGCTGAATAAGGAAAGGCGGAATTGAAACATGAAAAATTATGTAAAACCGAGCATTGAGCTTAACAAGTTTGATACCGAAGAAATTCTTGCTACAAGCGGTGTAGTAGGTAACTATGAATCCTTGACAGCACAGTCAAAGAGCCTTGTTGAACAGTATAACGCTGATAACGCAGGCAATAAGGTTGACGCTGCAAAAGGTGTTGCAGAATTCCAGTGGTAATAAGCTTTTAGCGAATGCTGAAAAACTTTAAAACTGCAAGCGTAAGCTTGAAAAAACCGAGGACATTGTCCTCGGTTTTTTGTGTGTTAAAATAAAATTATTGTGCACCGTATTCGCGGCGCATGGCATCGGTTGAAACAACCCATTGTTTCCCGAATTTGCAAACATCAATACCGTTCACAAGTTTGCCGTATGCAATGGCTTTGCGCAGAGTGCTTTCACTTAACCCCCAGATTTCGGACGCATCGGAAAAGGACATTAATCCGTCAAACGGAGTGTCAATTTGCTTGCCGTGTTCCCACAACTCATCGCAAGAGAGGTCAAGCTCGTCGCTCCATACAATTCCGTAACCGCCGATATCGACTGTAACAGAAAAAAATTCTTCGGGATTTGTTTTTAATTTTAAAAAAACAGGCAATTGTTCAAAAATCGGCGTCATATCGTATTGTTTTGTAATGCCTTCGCAAAACTGTACATTAAGCCGATATTCTGGTAGGGGTGTTACGCTTTTAATTTTGTGAAACATAAATATTTCCTCCTATTCAAGCGGTGCAAGAGTAATAAACTCCTGTGTTTCCCACATTTTTTTAAGTTCATTTCGGTGCAGTTCCGTCCATTCCAAAACCATGCTTAAAGCCTTTGGAGGAAGATAACCTTCTATAACATTGCCGGTCATGAAGTCGATTGCCGCCACATCTTCATTATATATTGCGTGAATGTGTGGCGGATTATGTTCACTTTGTAAAAAATACATTCTTATTATTATTCCGTAAAATCTTGATATTACAGGCATGCTGATATTCCTCCTCTCTGCTTTTAGTATATCACGATATGGTGATATTGTCAATAAAAAAGGAGATGAAAAAATGTGTTTTTTTCAGTTCTTTTTGCTGGAAGAGAAAAAAGTTATGTTACATTGCCTTTGAATATTATTTTTCAGTTTTGCGTGAAATCAGCTTTTGCAGTTCAACGATAATAATCGGCATAACGGCAAGTGCGGCGGTGACGGCAAAAGCGGGCATCGGCAACGGAACAACCTTAAATATTTTTGCCGCAAAGCCGATGTTTACAACGGCGGTTTGCATGGCAATGCCGATTATGAGCGACAATATAAGTATCGGATTTGCGAAAAAGTTTCTGTTGAGCACAGAGTGTTCGCTGCGCATATTGAATGCGTGGAAAAGCTGCGAAACAGAAAGAACGCAAAATGCCATAGTCCGCGCAATATCGGGCGCGCCACCCATGTCGAAAAAGTTGTAGCCGATTGAGAACGCCAGCAGCGCGAGTGCACCAATCATGCCG
>CAKSRS010000007.1 GCA_934487205.1 uncultured Clostridia bacterium | reverse complement strand
GACTATACAGATCCGACAGGTCATAATTGGGATGAAGGTCATTCTGTAACTTCATCTACCTGCACGGCGGACGGTGTTATTGAATATCATTGTACCAATGCAGGCTGCAAAGAAAAGATGATCAAGGCAGAAAGTGCAACGGGACATACACCTGGCAAAGCTGCTACTTGCACAGAACCGCAAACTTGCGAAAAGTGCGGTACGGTATTAGCACTTCCGAAAGGACACAGCTATTCCAAAAATGTTGTTATGCCTACTTGCACAGCTATGGGTTATACGGAATACAAATGCGATAACTGCGATGACAGCTATATTGGCGATTATACCGATAAAGCAGAACACGATTACAAAAAGTCCGTAACTGCTCCGAGTTGTACGGCTATGGGATACACAACATACACTTGTAAAAACTGTGATGATGAATTTATTTCAGACTACACGGAAAAGAAACCTCACAATTACAAAGCAGAAATCACAAAACCGACTTGTACGGAATTTGGGTTTACAACATATACCTGTGCCGACTGCGGTGATACCTATGTTGCGGATTATACCGATAAGACAGAACACAATTATGACAAAAAGGTTATTCCGCCGACCTGTACCGAACACGGTTATACCGTTTACACTTGCCCCGACTGCGGAAAAGAGTATATCGGAGATTTAACCGACTGTGAAAAGCACACATACAAGAAAACGGTAGTCGCTCCGACATGCACAGAAATGGGTTATACAATTTACACCTGTGAAAGCTGCGGCGATAGCTACAAGGCAGACTATGTTGACAAAGCGGCTCACGACTATACAAAGACTGTAACTGCTCCGACTTGCACGGCCCTCGGATATACGGTGTATGAGTGCAAAAACTGTGATGATAAATATATCAGTGATTACACCGATAAAATCAATCACAGTTATATTGCTGATATGACAGAGCCGACCTGTACGGCTTCCGGATATACTGTCTATACTTGCGAAAACTGCGGTAAAACCTATACGGCGGACTACAAAGATATGACAGGGCATAAACCGTCGGAATGGATAATTGACGAACCTGCCACAATTGAGCGAGCGGGCGAAAAGCATATTGAGTGCATAACTTGTGGTGAAGTTTTATCAAGAGCAGCAATTCCGCAGTTAGTTGAAAAAGACCGCACGGACGAGGACGGTAATTCAAAAGTCGGTGATTTCTCTATCCTTGTGACCAACGCAAACGGCAAACCGATTTTTGATAGTGAGATTTCTATTGATATAAATGACAATGTAACTATCAAATTGCCAAGCGGCAGACTTTTGAACTACGAGGATCAGACAATCATCACAGCAATTAACACAGATTCGCAGCAGCCGAAATCAGCGTTACAGATCTTTGTCTATGATGAAAATAATAATGCGGCAACAGGTAAAACTGACGAAAACGGTCAGCTGAAAGTTCCGAACAACAAGACATCTACAGGGGATAACAGCGGTACGGTCGGCAAAGATGACGAGGATAAGAAAAACACATTTGTCGTAAAGGCTACCGACAAAATGAATGTTGTTATTCCGAATTGTGAGGTTTACATCGGTGAAATCAATAATATCGTTGTAGATTTACCGGACGGAATTAAACCAACAAGCGAATATCCCGTTATTATAACTGTTACAGACCAACACGGACAGCCGCAGCAGGGCGTTACGGTTATAACGCTCGGAGATGCGGACTACATCGAAAAAGGCGTAACAGATATGTTCGGAAAAATCACATTGCCGACCGCAAAAGACGGTTTTACGGACGACACAGGCAGGGTACGCATTGACGGAATGTATGTGTTTGTCAATGACGAAAACGGAGCTATCGAAAACGCTTTTGTAAAGCTGAATGAAGATAGCACAATCTCTGTAACATTGCCGGACGGAACAAATATTGACTATGCAAACCGAATTACAGTAACCGTAACCGACAAGGACGGAAATCCTTTGAAAGACATTTCTGTTACCGTTTCCGACAAGGCGGAAAAGAGCTTGACAGACAAAACGGACGAAAACGGAAAAATGGTTGTTCCGCCTTTGAACGAGGACATTACTGATGAAAACGGCGCCGGCAAGGTCAATGGGTATAATGTGGTTGTAACTGATGAAAAAGCACCGATCGCCAATGCGTTCATCACAATTTCAGAGGACGGCAGATTATCTGTTAAACTTCCCGAAACAAATAAAATCGACATTGAGAACAGAATCAGCGTTGTTGTAACCGACAGCGAGGATAAACCTGTTAAGGGTATGACTGTTGCAATCACTGAAACCGCAGCCGAGGGTGAAGCAAAAGCAGCGGTTGATGTTACGGACGAAAACGGAAAAGTTACGGTTCCTCCCACAACAATTGACTATACCGATATTAACGGTACAGCAAATGTCAAAGACTATACCGTAATTGTTGAGGATACAAGGTCAAAAATTGAAAAAGCGTTTGTAACGCTTAACGAAGACGGCACGATCTCGATATTGCTTCCCGAAAATCTGAAAATTGAGCATAGCAACAGAATTACCGTAACGGTGCTTGATAAGGACGGTAACGGCGTGAAGAATATCTCTGTAACCGTAAAGGAAAATATTCCTGAAACATCGGAAACTGAAACCGAAAATAAGGTTGAAGCTAAAATTGCAGTCGGTGTTACGGATAAAGATGGCAAGGTCATTGTTCCTCCTGCAAGCGAAGGTATAACCGACAAGGACGGAAAGACCGACATTTCCGAAACTAATCCCGGAAAAGATACCGACGGCGACGGTAAGGACGACACAGAAGAAACAAAAACGGAATACAACATTACCGTTGAGGACACGAAGGGCAAGATTGAAAATGCGTATATCGAAATAAAGGATGGCAAAATTACCGTTACGCTTCCCGATGATAAGACCTTGACTACCTCAAATCAGACAACAGTAACCGTTACCGACAAAGATAATAAGGCAGTAAAAGGCGTGTCCGTTATAATTAAGGACAAGACAACCGAAAAGACAGCAACAACCGATGCAAACGGTAAGGTTACACTTCCGGTGAAATCCTCCGGCGGCGGATCCTCCTCCGGTGGCGGCGGTGGTGGCAGCTACATCAGCAGTAATGCAACAAATATTACTGTTACTGTCAAAAACGGCAAAAATGTATCTGTTTCCAAGTCAACCGACAAGGATGGAAACATGACATTGACATTGCCAAATGGTGCTGATCTCACAGGCGACAATTACTACACAATCAGGGCTACTGATAGCAAGGGCAATGCAAAAGCTGATGTTGCCATTACCTTAAAGGATAAAAAGAACAATTCTGCAAGCGGCACAACGGATAAAAACGGTATGCTGATTCTTCCCGGAAGCAAACACAAGGCATATATTATGGGATACCCGGATGGTTCATTCAGACCTGACGGCGATATGTCCCGTGCTGAAGCTGCGGCAATCTTTGCACGCCTTATCGCGGATAAGAAAAATGAGTCTGTGAAAGGAACGCCTTTATTTAAGGATACGCCAAACAACGAATGGTATTCTGCTTTTGTCGGTTATCTTGAAAAATATAATATCATAAGCGGATATGAAGACAGCACATTCCGTCCGGATGAATCAATTACCCGAGCAGAATTCGTTACAATCGCAGTTCGCTATTATTCGTTATTTAATGAGGTAAAATCAGTATCGAATACGACAAAATACAATGACCTTTCAAATAACTACTGGTCAATTAAGAATATAAGCTATGCGACAAGTGAGAAATGGCTCAATGGCTATTCCGATGGATCATTCAGACCTGATATTGTCATTACACGAGCTGAAGTTGTGACGATTATTAACCGTGCAACAGGACGCAATGCCGATACGGAATTTATTAACAAAAATCTGACTGTTCTCAACAGATTTACAGATGTTAAGAACAATTCTCACTGGGCAGCATATGACATTTTTGAAGCGTCAAATGATCATACCGGAATAACCAGCGGTTCAAACGAAATCTGGAGCAAATAAATTGGTGTGAGGGAGCCGTACAATCGGCTCCCTCATTACAGAAAGGAAAAACCATGAGAAATATAATAAACAGATTAATACTAACATTGCTTATACTAACTTGTATCAGCAGTGTTGCCATCCCGGTGTATGCGGACACAGACGGTACAGAGTTACAGGTTGTCGAGCCGCAAAAGCTGGAAATACAGCTTGGTCAAAGCTGGGCCGGCGTAGAGTTTACATTAAAAACCGATGCAGGTATGTACCCGAACGCAATTCCTGTTGATGAAACCGGTGTACTGAAATTAGAAATCGGCGGCAGCAAAAGTTATGTTCTTTCATGCTTACAGTCATCTGTTGATATTCCTGATCCGGATAACAATACCCCTGCCACATTGATGACTTTAACGCGCGAGAAGCAAACCGCTGCTGCAGCTGAGGAAAAAGATGTCAAACAGTCTGAGACGATTCCGATAACACAGACAGTTTTTCTTGCGGTTGGAATTATCCTTGCGATAAGCACTTTGGTGGCTATTCATATTGCCTCAAAACGCCATAGTTCAGATGACGACGATGAAGAAGATGATGAATAATCTCTCAGACTGAAATAAAAAAGCGAAAATATTACTTACAGTAATATTTAATAAAATAATTAAAATAAATATTACTATAAGGGTTGACAATGGGGCTATTCTGTGGTATACTATAACCGTGGCAGGGGGTTTGTATCCAGGCTTTCGGTTCTTCGGGAGATTCCCGGAGGCAGACTTAGATATAAGGAACCGTTACGGAGAAGCATAGTGAGCAATCCATAATGATACAGCCCCTAACAATTGAATATGTAGCCGAAAGGCTGCTTAAATACTTACAGAGTCAAACGCCGAGTGAGACACCAATATATCGGCACTTTGATTCTGTATGCCTATTTTTGCAGACTTTCGGCTTTTTTTATTGCATATCAGGACCAAAACATTTAATGATTGGAGGGAAACAACATGAAGAAAAAAAGAAAGGGAATCACCGGCGGCATTCACCGATGTCCGTATTGCGGAAGTCCTGTTACCTACCGAAGTGCTGATGGCATCTATAAAGATAACAGTCGCGGAACAATGCTCTATGTATGTTCACATTACCCGGAATGCGACGCATATGTGCGCGTTCATACAGGAACAAATATTCCGGTGGGAACAATGGCGGACCGAAAGCTTCGCAAGCTCAGAAATGAGGCACACAAACATTTTTCAAAACTGATCCGCGATGACTATATGACCAAGCAGGAGGCATATCAGTGGCTGGCCGGTTTGCTCAGTGCACCACAGCGGGAAGCTCATATCGGATATTTGAGTGAGTATTATTGCAATATTGTCATTGAGGAAAGCAAAAAGGAATATGAACGCTATTTAAGAAAAAAGCGTGAAAGAAAAAATTTTGAAAGGAGCGCGTTGGCATCATGACATTAACGAAAGAAATGCAAAAGAAAGTCGAAGAAAATATGGGACTTGTCGGTAAAGTTATAAGCGATAAAATTCACGGCTTGGATACTCCGAACTTTTATTCTTATGACGATCTGTTTCAAATCGGCTGTATCGGTTTATGCAAGGCAGCTTACAGTGATTGCGGCGGAACTTTCTCTACATATGCGTATAGACTTATCTGGAATGAAATTTGCGACGCTCTGCGCTATGGAGTAAAAAAATCCAAGGCAGAACAATTGCTTGAAAATATCAACAGTATTCAAGCTGAAGAAACTGCTGCTTCCTCATTTGAAGCGCAGGTTGAATGCATCGAAACAATAAATGAAGTAAAAAAGGGCGCACCCACCGGTGTTGCAAAAGGAATTGACGCACTGATGATGTCTGTTGTAGGAGGATATTCGTGCAAGGAAATCGGCAAAAGACTTCACATGCGGACGAATATTGTAACAGCGCAGATGTCAAAAGCACGCAAGTACCTGCGTAAAATTCCTGAGCTTAACGATTTATACTTCGCCGGTGATGCTGTATGAGAAAAAAGAGATTTATAATACCGGGATTGATTCTGCTTGTTATTGTACCGGTATTCAAGTATTTCCTTTTTATCGGATATGTTCCGAGTGAGTCTATGGAACCGACACTGAAAGCCGGAAACTACATTATCGGGAGCAGAATTTATGGTGAACTGAAAACCGGAGATATTATAATATTTGAGCATGATGGAAAAATGCTTGTCAAACGCATAGCGGCAACCGAAGGAGAACGGATCACCGAAAACGGATTTACTTATATTGTTCCCAAAGGCAGTTATTTTGTCATGGGCGACAATCGTAATAATTCGTTTGATTCACGATATTGGGCAGAACCGTTTATCACATCGAATGAAATTAAGGCTAAACTTTGGATACATTAAAATCACAAAACGGCAGTTGTTATTACCGATAAACAACTGCCGTTTTTATTATTTGCCCATAAAATAAAGTATTTAATCTTTTGACGGATGTGTGTGGGTCACAAATAAAAGATATACAGTATAATTAATGTAGAGTTTTTTAATAAAAGTAGTAAAATATGTTTTTGTTTTGCCGATAAGAACATAAAGGATTTTAATTTATAGTTGTCATAGGATCACTTGTGTCATTTGTTTATTGAGGTGGAATACGAAATTTTTTATAGAAACGGCAATTTGAGATATTGTTAAAATAATTAAATATATATGTTAACATTTTAAGCGTTTTTTATCGCATAAAATAAGGGGTTTCAGAGGTCAAAACAGGCAAGGTAATGGTTTTATTTTACCTTGCCCGAAAATACAGTTTTCGTTTTCTACACACATAAAAAATATCGTGATACATAACAAGTATCACGATATTTTTTGGTCTGCATTTTATATTTCTTATTGCAGAAAGAAATTATTTCAAGGCTGATAAGGACTTGATATTCAAAACTTGCGCCGCTTTATTTCGAAAGGCGACTCGTTGCCGTATTTAGCGGCAATGAACCTTTCTGCGTTTATTCCGCAAAAGCATATCTTCTCACAAACAGAATTTCTTCGCTTGTATTATCACAAATTGCAAAATAGAACGGCTTATTAAATTTAAGTTCTATCGACTCCGGCGGAAGTGCCGAACCGCTCATGCCGATTGAGGTTACAGCTGCGGCTTCCGTTTCTTCTTCGTCCACACAGATAAATGTTTTATTTGTATCGGTAAACCACATATTGCCCGAATTAAACATTTTTTTCAAACTGTGCCGCTTTGGTGTTAAAAGCAGTTTTAATCCCTATGTTTTTAAGCATATCATTAAGGCTTTCTGAATACTCAACCTTAATTCGGCATTGAAAGTTTTGTATATGTATACTTAAAATTTTCACCGGTGATTGTGGCATCAAACTCTCGTTCCGGATTTATGCTGCTGTCTGCAAGCATTAAATACATACTTACATTGCCGAGATTTTATAAAGTGTTATTTTCAAGAAAACCGATTTAAGCAAATCCGACTTTTTTATCTGTGCCGTACGAAATTTCAAAAAGCCAACCCTCTTTTTCTGAATCATCCGGAGAATGAAATTTACTTTCTATTAACCCTAGCGATTCATATTTGCTTTCTCCCAACGAATGATAAGGTTCCAACTCTATATGCAAAACATTCTTAAATCTATTTGCGACATTGCAGATGCCTTCAAAATGTTCTTTTCTGTCATTACAGTCCGGAATTATAGGACATCGGAGAATAATACTTTTTTCCATATTGTTCAAAAGAGCTAAATTATCCAAAATCACACCGTTACTTACACCTGTAAACTTTTTATGCAGTTCGCCGGTCGTCTCCTTATAATCAAACAAAAATAAATCAACATACTTGGATATTTCTTTTATTCTGTCTGCCGATGTAAAACCGCAAGTTTCTATTGCAGTGTGTAATCCATTTTCTTTTGCTTTTTTCAGTATTTCCAAAGAAAAATTAAACTGACACAGCGGCTCACCGCCTGACAGAGTTATTCCGCCTCCGGAATTGTCATAAAAAATTTTGTCTTTTAAAACCTCATCTATTACTTCATCTGTTGTAATCTCCCGCCCTACCTTCTCAAGTGCTTCGCAGCCTGTTTTTGTACACTCAAAACATTTTATGCAATTTTTTTGTGCAAATTTATGAACCCCATTATCAAACAAATGGCATCCGTTTTCGCAAACGGCGGCACAGCGCCCGCAGTTTACACACTTGTCCTTATAAAACATAATTTCCTGTTTTTCGGACTGTGACTCCGGGTTATGACACCATATACACTTTAACGGACAGCCTTTCAAAAATACAGTTGTCCGTATTCCCGGTCCGTCATTTACACAGAATTTCTGTATGTTAAATATTGTTCCTTTCATTGTGTTCACCCTAAAATCAATATTGAGTCCTTTTTAAAACCGCCATTTGCTGCCATTTTGGCAAGCTTACAAAATATTCGCTGAATCCGTATAGTCTGACTGTGAGACTTTTATACTTATCCGGATTTTTCATTGCATCTTTCAGTGTTTCCGCATTTATAACACTTATTCCGATATGCAATCCACCCAATTTAAAATACGATACTGCCAACGCTTTTAAAATATCTGCGGATACATTCTGTGAAAATGTGATATTTAAGCCGCCGGTTGCCGTTCTCTCAAACGGAAGCTTTGATAGACTTTTCAAAAGTGCGGTAATTCCGTTTTTATCTGCTCCGTATGTCGGTGATTGATTTTCACTGAAAGGCTCATTATTTTTCCTTCCGTCAGGCGTCGCCTTGACCTCCCATGTGTTATCACGTTCAAGCGAATAAAAACCGCCTATTGCATAATAGTTTTCTTTAAGCTCAAGTTCGTCCACAGCATCCAAAAACGAATTTGCCGCAATAACCGTGTATTCATCCGCATCAGAATCATTGCCGAACCGAGTATAATTCAAAATCTCCCGTCTTAATTCCTCGTGATTTTCATAATTGTTATTTAATATTTCCACAAACTTATTATATGAGAATCTCTTTTCCCTAAAAACAAGCTTATCCAATACCATAAGCGAATCCCCCAAAGTGGCAACGCCAGGGCAAAACAGGTTGAATATCTTATATTTTGACCCGCTGTCGCAAGGATAGACACACTCGTATGCTGTATCGGTATGAAGCAGACAATCCAGCACAAAATATTTTCGGGCATATTCCATATCGAAAAAACTCTTTTCCTTATTTTCTATATCCATTTGAATATCCTTTTTCAGCGCCGCGGTCAAGTCCTTTGTGAGATGTTCAAGATCCGAATATTCCTTACTATTCACCACATCGAGAAAAATTTGCAGCACTGGAGTAAAATATTCAAGCCTGTATGAATAATAATTCAAATCAAACGTACAGCACGCAGAAAATGTAAACTTCTTTGCATCCTCCGACGAAATACCCTTTTTAATAAGCGCATTTACGATTAAATCATAATTATATATATGCAGCTTATCGACAAGTTTACCCATTGCCGAAAATGTCTCTTTTGTAAACTCTTCATTTGCCTCCGGCTTTAATAAAACCGTAATCTGCGGCTGAGCCATATTATTCATTGCCGCCGCTTTTAAAACCACTTTTGAAAACTCATTCGGATTCTCACCGCCGATGTTTACATATTGCTTTGAAGATTGGCACAGCACGGGTTTAGATTTATAGTTCCATGCACCTCTGCCGCAGATTTCGTTTGTTTTTATAAAAAAACCTGCCAAAAGCTCGGTTAATTCTTCTTTGCTCGCTCCGTTCGCTATTGCTTTTTCGTAAAACGGCAGCATATACTCATCAAATCGCCCGAAAGCGTAATCACGCTCGCCCACATAGCAGCTTGCAATCATGTGCATAAGCCATATACTTTGAAGTGCGGAATAAAAATCATATGCAGGTTCATACGGTACTTTTTCAAGAGCATTTGCCATTCGTTTAAAGCCCTTTTCCTTTGCCTCAGCTGCATATCTCATCGCATAACTTTTAACCGCATTCACAACAATTTCGGCGTTTTTGGCAAAGCCTTTTGATTCCGCATCGCCTCTGTTCTCCGTCGCAGTCTTTATTCTTTTCAACACACCTTTTAAGCCATATTTAATCAGGCTTTCATAATCGGGACTCATATGACCTGTGGCACACAAAAGACAACTCGGCGCAGACATCCCGGGGTCGGGTTTTGCCTCAATCACTCTGCCGGCGAAATAATCGCAATCTTCTATTGGCGTTGAAACCTCCGACATCAGTTTTGAAAATATAAGCGCATATTTGTCAGGTTCATTATACTCGCCGAATTCTTTTTCAAAACGGTTTAATATACGTTCGCGTTCAATAAAACATGCTTCATTATCGCTTTTAAAAACCAATTCTCTAAGGCAATCCAAGTCAGCCATATTAATCCTCCAAATCAATCTGTGCAAGAGTCGCAGGCAACTCGTGTGCCGTATTGACAACTATATCGTTTGTAACGGTATCAAAGCACGAAACAACGATTTTACCATTCCATATAATCGGCTCACCGGGTTCATCAAGTTCACCGTTAAATCCATCAGTATCACCGTTCTGACACAGCTTAGTCACCGTACCGTCCGGGAGTATTTTTACTATTGCATTTGCACAGAAGTCTGCAATATACAAATTTCCTTTCTCATCCATAATCATTCCGTCGGTGCTTACCAAATTGTCTGAATCCTGCGCCCAAACCTCATTTGATTTCACCGATAAATCATCATTAAACTTAATTCGGTATACTGCTCCGTCTCCAAAATTACCAACTAGCAAATCACCGTTTTTATCAAATTCAATTCCGTCAACACCGTATTGGTCATTAGGATTCTGAGTAACAAAAGTTGTCAGAATATTTTCATCGTCAAGTGTGTTTGTTATATCAATATTTTCATCGTCAAGCTTAAATCTGTAAACACAGCTCACCAGTTTTCCTGACGGATCTTTAACAAGCTCTAATGTGCTTTGTGTTACATAAATATAGCCGTCTTTAATTCGCATTCCATTGGGATGTTCCATATGTTTTGCAACGACCGTCGTCTTTACTATTTTATCTCCGTCAAGTCTTACACGCAAAATTCTGCCTTTTCTCACGAGTTCATGCTGACCGCTCCAACCCTGATTGTCACATATATATAAATCCCCGTCGGGCCCGAAAGCAATTCCCATAGGTCTTGCTGCTCCCGTTTCTTCGCAAACAGGCACATCAAACCATTTTTTTATATTTTTATCCTTGTCAATTTTCAATATACACCCCGGCATATCAGGAATAGCATAATTAGGACACGCAAGTATAAGATTTCCGTCTTTGTCTATCGCCATACTGTCGGGCGTTGATACATACTCCGGTAATTTTGCAAACAATGTTGATTCTTTCATAATCATTCTCCTTTATAATTTTTCAAATATCGGTTCAAGCGCATAATACGCATCGTTAAATATTTTTTTCATCTCTGAATAAATCTTTTTATTTCCCCGATCAGGTATGTTTGCCTCTTTAATTTTTATAAATTTTTCTATTGCATTAAAATCCTCAAAAATCCCCGCACCTACTCCGGCAGTAACCGCTGCTCCCATAGATGTTGCCTCTTCAAGATAATCGGGAACTTTAACCGGAATGCCGAAAATATCACAAAGAATTTTCTGCCATATTTTATTTCTTGCTCCGCCGCCAATCATTATAAGCTCTTCAATATCAGCACCGCAGCTTTTGAAAGAATTTAGAATAACATCAAGATTATATCCGACTCCTTCCATAACAGAACGCATAATATCACCGCGTGAATGTCCGATTGTCAGCCCCAAAAATGTGCCTTTTGCCTTATTGTTCCACCTTGGGCTTCTTTCGCCTATCAGATATGGCAAAAACACAAGTTTATTTGCACCAGGAACAGCATTTTTAACTTCATTTTGCATTATCTGATATATCTGATTTTTCTCACAATCATTACCATATATTGTTTCAACTGCCCAACCAAGTGCACCGCCACCGGTTTGCATTGTTCCACATGGCAATATGTACCCCGGAACAATATGTGCAAAGTTAAAAGTTTCCATATTCGGAGAATATATCGGGCTTTTTGATACAAGCGAAATCCACGAAGAAGTCCCCAAACAACAGTTAGCAACCCCTTCTTTTACAACACCGCTTCCGACAGCGGCACAGCATCCGTCTCCTCCTCCGCATATAACCTTTGTATTTGTTGAAAGTCCGGTTTCTTCAGCGGCTTTTGAAGTAATCACGCCTGCAACTGTATCCGAGCCTATTATCTGCGGAAGCTTATTTTTGTCAATACAGCTTATGCTTAATATTTCATCCGACCACTCAAATGTGCTTATGTCAAATATACAAGTAGACGAAGCATCGGACGGTTCAGTTACAAAGTTGCCGGTAAGTTTTAAAATGATATAATCTTTTGCATTAAGCACCTTGTATGTTTTTTCATAAATATCCGGCATATTATCTCTTATCCACATAAGCTTTGTAAGACTGTACGACGCACTGATTCGATGTCCCGTTATCTTATAAAACTGTTCATCTGACATATGTGCTTTTATGTAATCTGCCTGTTCTGTCGAACGCATATCCGCCCAGATAAGCGAATTGCAAAGCGGACTGCCGCTTTTATCCACGCAAAGACAGCCCATCATCTGACCGCTGAACGACATTGCCGCAATATTTTCTTTTCCGACCTCTGCCGCAAGTTGTCTTGATGTCTCACAAACAGCCTGCCACCAATCTTCGGCATTCTGTTCAACGGCATTATTATCACTTGTATGCATTTTATATGAGTAAACCGCACTTTTTATAAAATTTCCGTCCTCGTCAAATAAAGTGGCCTTATTTCCCGATGTTCCCAAATCATGCGCTAATATATACCTTTTCATTCGGTTCACCTTAGAATTTTATAACCATTTTCATCATAGGCACATGATTTTTGATATTTTCAAAAGCTTTGTCA
The DNA here is from genome assembly GCA_934487205.1 of uncultured Clostridia bacterium. Lineage (GTDB taxonomy): Bacteria > Bacillota > Clostridia > UBA1381 > UBA1381 > UBA1738. The sequence continues at coordinate 42,283 of CAKSRS010000007.1, read as the reverse complement.
ATATCTTCAAAATCATATACATGAGAAACATAGTCGCTTGGATCAAGTATACCTCCCTGAATCCAGCTTACAATTTGATTATGTGCGTCAGACTCAGCCTTTTTAGACGGGAATTGGTGAAAGTGAAGTTCCCAATTATACGGGCATTTGCTCCAGTCAATGGTTTCAGTCATATTTTCGGAAATTCCGTACACACAAACCTTTGCGTCAGGCTTGATAATTTCAAGAGCGGTATTTATAAAGCTTGTAATACCTACTGCATCACACGCAAAATCAACACCATCGGGGCAAACTTCACGAACTGATTTTACTATATCACTATTCTTACTGTTAATTACGAAATCTGCACCACGCTTTTTTGCAAGCTCCAATTTAGCGTCGTCAATATCAATTGCGACTATCGGTCCCATTCCCATAAGTTTTGCAAATTGAACAAAGCTCAATCCAACCGGTCCCAATCCCAGTACGACAAGGCTTTTGTTTTCGGAAAAGCCAAAAGCTTTCATAGTACTCAAAACTTCACGAAATGTTATAATCATAGCTGATGACACAGGATCAAAATCCGCCGGCAATTTTCTTTGACCGTATGAAAATTCTTCCGGTATAATCCCGTCTTTTTCCTGTGCCAATGCGTCTGTTACGATATTGTATTCCGAATATGTGCCCCAACCGCTTGAATAGCCTTCGGGAACATCCGACCAATAAGGCATAAGTACCAAATCACCGATTTCAAAGCTTGTTACTTTACTTCCCTTTTCCATAATCCTGCCGACACCCTCGTGTCCGAGAACAACAGGATATTTGTCAATTCCCTTAAATTTACCGTGTATAATTTTCATATCTGTGCCGTTACACACTCCACAGCTTTCTATTTTGACAAGTGCGTCATAATCACCGTATTTCGGCATCGGCATACCATCAACAATTTTGCAAGTCTGATCTTCGTAAACCACATAACTTTTCATATTCAATTACTCCTTCTGTTTTTATATTCATCTGCTATTGCAAGGCTGTTACTGCACCCGATTCTTTCGGCTCCCGCCTCTATCATAGCCAAGCAATCATCAAGAGTTCTTACTCCGCCCGCTGCTTTGACCTTTACTTCATATCCGACATAATTTTTCATTAGCTTAACATCATCTACTGTGGCAGACGATGGGCCAAATCCTGTTGATGTTTTAATGAAATCGGGTTTAACTTCCTTTGCAATTTTACAAAGCTTAATTTTTTCATCATCCGTCAGATAACAGTTTTCAAAAATCACTTTTGATGTAACGTCATACTTGCGGCAAAGTGAAACCAGCGTTTCCATTTCTTTTTTTATATAGTCAAGGTCACCTTGCTTCATCTTGCCGATATTTATTACATAATCGATTTCTCCGGCGCCGTTTCTTATTGCCTGTTCCGTTTCAAAAGCTTTTACTTCCACCGTTGTTATTCCAAGCGGAAAACCGACTGCCGCGTCCACCCAAACGTCACTGCCTTTCAAAAATTCGGCACAGCTTTTTACCATTCCGGTATTGACAGCAACAGAACAAAATCCGTATTTTATTGCATCGTTACATACCTTTTTCAGTTCTTTCTCGGTTGTTGGCGGTTTCAAAATTGTATGATCAAACAATTTGTTAAAATTCTTCATTTTTATACTACTCCATTGAATATTAATAATATATCCTTAGTCTGTCTATATCGTTATTCTTTTCAAATGCCGCTTCGCACAAGCATACCATGCGAGGTTTAAAGTTATCCGGATTGCCGCTGTGACAATGATAAGCGCATATAAATCTATTTTCATCATCTGTCGGCATATAACTGTTATGTCCCACACCGATAACATTGCCTTTTTTCTTCAGTATAGGATTGTACTCATACTTTTTAAAAGGTCCTGTCGGATTCTCCGAAACGGCATAACCAACCGCATAATCCTCTGACCGAGTATGGTTGCAGGAATAGGAAAGATAATACAGACCATTATGTTTGATAACGAACGGTCCTTCTGCAACCAAACAATCAGCTGTTTCCCATTCTTCTTCAGCTTGAATAAGAACATCTTCATATTCGTAGTCGATTCGTTTCAAGTCACTTGACATCCTTGCAACAAATATACGATTTCCGCCGTCGAGCCGCACATAGTACAAATATATGCCACTATCATCAAATAAAAGATGTCCATCTATTGCCGGGTCGTTCCGCAGCCAACCCTCCGAATGCTTTTTGAAAGGTCCTGTCGGGTTATCCGACACAGCAATGGCAAGATGTTCTTGTGCAGTATAGACCATATAAAACTTGCCTTTATAGTATGATACTTCAGGTGCCCAAAACCATCTGTCCCCGATTGCATTCTCTTTTGACAGACATAATCCTTTGATATCCCAATGAATCAAATCATCAGATTGGTAGACATAAAAGCCATCCATTCCGTCTTTATCGGTATTAAACGCACTTGGAGACTGCAATTTTTCATTGTTTTCAGTCGTACAATATATGTAATACTTTCCGTTATGTTTCATCAAAAACGGATCCGCTCCCGGGAAAATTCTTGTCAAGTTCATAAATCAAAGCCCCTCCTTTTCAAATCTTTCCACAAATTCTTTTTGAGATTCTTTTGATATATTTTTAAAGTAAATACTGTATCCGCCTATTCTTACTACTAAATTCGGATATTTTTCAGGATTTTCCATTGCTTCACGCAAAAGTTTTGAAGAAATGGAATTGACCTGAAACTGTAATCCTCCGCGCTCAAGATAAATATCTATAAGCGCTCTGATTTCCTTTTTGTGATTTCGCACCATATCTATCCCGAAATTCACATCTATCGGTTGCCCGCCAAAGAATTTGTACTGAGGCAGTTTTGATGATGATAATATCATTGAAGTCGGATCGGGCGTTCTAACTACATTGGATGCTCCGGCATTTTTGGCAAAAGGTTCGCCTACATATCGTCCGTCATACCCCGCACCATACGATGCACCGTATCCCACATTTGAATCAAGCGTATGAAGTGACGGCGAATAATACAGATTATCATGATCAAATTCACGTATCAATTTTTGAAGAATTTGCGCCACTTTCACCGCGTATTCATCTGCCTCGGAATTTTCACCGAATTTTGTGCAGCACATAATGTCGTTCCTGATTTTTTTAAAACCACTAAAATTATTTTTCACCGCTGCATTTATTTCATCGACTGTGTATTTTTTATCTTTGAACACCAATTGGTTTACTGCATATATCCCGTCAGAAGCATTTACCATGCCCATACATTCGAATGTAACATTATGATATTTTGAACCTGATATTCTGTCGCAATGTTTTTCTACGCACCCCGGTGTCAGCAAAGAAACAAACGGATCGGGTAATGTTTTTTCGCTTATTTCCGCACGCTTTTCATAAGACCTTACACATATTCCAAGCAAATACTTTGCACACTTCTCAAAATTCTTAAATAACTCATCAATATTATGAGGCACCGTTATGTCAGGAACAAGTATCTCCTCCGAATTTAGTATCTTACCGCAATTCATTGCTGTTTCCAGCGCAGACGAAACTGAAAATACACATCCCCACATACTGTTAAATTCATTTCCCGGTATACTTATTCCCATGCATGAATTGTTTGAAAAATGTTCTGCTTCCTCCAACGTCAGCCCTTTTTCCATGAGTGCGGTTATGCAGGATTTTTCTCCGTAAAATGTCGGCTGCCCCATAGAAAACAGCTTTTCATCAATAAGTGAATTCCATATCTTTTCGGGTGTGTTTTTATCAACTCTTGCTCCCAAAATTGGAGCAGGCATTGCAGAATCCTTTTGACACTCTATTATCAGTTCCGAAAGTTCATTATATGTCGGTCCAATATTTAAAAGGCAAGCGCCGTCCGCATAGCTGTTTAAAAGCTCGTACAAATTATGTAATATATTCTTTACAGTTTCCTTTGCCACTCCGTCTTTTACTGATTTTTCATAAAACGGATACATATATTCGTCAAACTTTCCCAGCGAAATACTATACCATGCATTTTCGGCAAGTGGCGTCAGGAAATGTATTATCCACACTGATTGAACGGCCTCGCAAAAATTTTCTGCGGGATAATACGGAACCTTCTCTATCATGTTTTTAAGTGCTATGAGCCGTATTTTTTCCGCTCCGCTGCTGCTTGAAACCTTTTCATCTATCACATCGACTATTCGTTTTATAAAATTCACTACACCCAACAGTGTTTCCTTCATCGACAATAGATATTCATTCTGCGGATACTTTTGCAGTTCATTATCAATCTGTTTCTGATAAAAAACAAGTCCGTTTTTTAATATGTTTTCATAATCGATTAAAGTATGACCTCTGTCCACATTTGTCCGGCTGCTGAAGTTTTCCGGTGCTCCTATAATATCCGTTACCTCCGGCGTTTGCACCTCATCCGTAAAAGTAACCTCATCATTACATTTTTTATCAAAATAAAACCATCCGACAATCTCATCAGTTTCTTTGATGTCAAGATTCAGTACTCCTGTTTCCATCCTAAACTTTTCCGTAAATCTTTTTGTAGGCGTTAATCTATTAAAGGACTCATAATTATTCTTACGAATGTATCTTTCTATATTTGAATCACACAGCATGATTAATCCTCCTTGTAACCTAAATTTAATGAAATATTTCGTGCAGCATTCTTAAGCAGTGGCAATTTATCGTTAACAAGGGTATTCATATTATCATAAATTGTAAGCGATGATATACCTGCCGAAGCGATAACCCTGCCATTATCATCATATATCGGACACGCAATACATATAATTCCCTTTGCAAATTCTTCATTATCTGTTGAATATCCCTGTTTTTTTATACGATCTGCCTCGTCATTAAATTCATCCGAATATTCTCCGTGAGCAAGCAATATTTTTCCTGGTGCAGAGGTTTTAAGCGGATATTCACCGCCAACACGACCGTTAATGCGTACCTCTTTTGTTGAATCAAAATGAAGCAAATACAACACATTCTCCTTATTTTTTATACCGAGATACACAGCATCACCTAATTGTTCGTTCAAGCTGTGTAACTCATTTTCGGCTATTTCCGCAAGAGCATATGCTGGAGTGCATTTTGACACTATCGAAAACGGTTTCAGTGTAAAGCGATACTTTTTCTGAACGTTATCACTCAAATAAATCCAATTATATTCAAGTAATGACTCCAATACTCTTGAAGCTGCATTTTTATTGATTTCAAGGAAATTGCATATATCCGCAAGACCTATTTCTTTTTGAGTTTTCGAAAAAAACTCAATAATTCTTAAAGCGTAATCCACCGCTGGAGCTTTTGACATACTAACACCTCTTATTGCTGTTATATATTTATAATAACATAATAACTATATAATGTCAAGCCATTTATTAAACTTTATATTTCCAAACAAAAATTGAGCAAATAGAAGTCATTTTAGGGGCGGTTTTGGGTTAGGGTATTACCTTACTCAAAACCGTCTTAGAAAGTGTTGATTTTACGGTGTTTTCACTTGCCTATTTGCTCAATTATATTCTGTCTTTTAGCCTTTACAGTTCGTTTTCTTTTTCTTGTTTACGGCGGATATTTTCGGTTTTATGCCACTTTTCTTGTTTCTGTAATTTTCAAGCCATTTGCGTACGGAATATCTGTCAGCTTCGCCGATGCTTTTATCTGTTTCGGATTTTGCGGTATTAAAGATTTTTCTTGAAAATGAATTGCCATAAATTTTTTGCAGCTCGGATATTGTTTCGCTTTCAATACCAGTTCTGATGTCATAACGCAAATTTTGTAATTCTTCCATATCAAATTCCTGTGCCTGTTCATTTAACTCAGCATATTCCTTTTGAGCGTTACCGAGTTTTGTTTTGCTTTCATTTGAGTGTCTTTCCATAACGGGAACGGCTTTTTGAATATCGTTTAGTTTAGCCTTGACCGTCTGAATATCGTTTGTATCGAGGTTTGCTAAAATTGTGTTTTTCTTTGTACGCAATTCCTCGATTTGCTCCGACAGTTCATTGATAGCTTGCGTTAATTCTTTATGCCTGAAAATCTTAATCGGCGGCGTTTTTGCCTTTTCGTCCTGTTTCTGCCTGCGCTCGCTGATTTTTGATTTTAATTCAGCGATGATTTCAGAATAATCATCACAATAAATTTTCAGTCTTGCGGATTCCGCTGTTTTTGAGGTTTTCCACTTATCCGCAAAATTTATGACATACCGGCAATGAATCATTGTACTGCGTAATTTTTCAAGCGTTTCCGCAACGGCGGGCAGGGTGCGTTTAATAGCCTCCGTCAGTTTCTTTATCCGTTTTTTGATTTCACGCAAAATACGGTTGTCCTCTTTGATTTGCCGATTTAATTCACACCGCTCGGAAACACCGCCTTTTATCTCAATTATCCTTGCGGAAATCCCCTCATAAATCGTAGGCTGTTCATCAATGCCCCTTGCTTTATGACTTCGGTGGTCGATACGGCTTTCGGATTTTGCAAGTTCAAGATATTTATTTGAAATATCCGCCCAACTTTTACGCCGTATCTGTAACTGCTCCTCGCTGTTCCAACGCTCCGTTATGGGATTTTGTCTGCCATAGCGTGTGCTTTTCGGGTATTTTGAAACACGCTCCAAGCCCTCTGCCTGTGACGGCGGCATATATACTTTCTTTTTCCCGACAAAATACTGACATTGCTTTTCCCAGCCGTCAGCCTGTGCGGTCTTAAACTCGGCTGATGTAAAACCCCGTTCCTCGCCGTTTTTAACGCACAAATATTCTTTTTCGGTTTTGCTCTGCCACTTGCCGTTTTTGTCAAGTGGTCGGACGGTCAGCATAATATGTGCGTGTGGGTTGTGTCCGTCTGTATCGTGAATACAGAAATCGGCGCACATTCCGTCTGCTGCAAAATTGTCCTTTACATATTCGGATATTAAAGATATATTTTGCTCTTTGCTCAATTCAACAGGCAGAGAAACAACAAATTCCCGTGCAAGTCTGCTGTCCTTTGTTTTTTCTGCTTCCTCGACAGCGTTCCATAACACACTTCGGTCTTGCCACTCCGGCGGAGCTTGCGGAGGCAACAGCACTTGTTCATAGACAAGCCCATGCTTTCTTATATAATCGTGCTGAACTCCGTCATAATCGTTATATATACGGGAACAGCTCATATATGCGGCAGCGGCAACGGCACTTCTGCCGACACCTCGACTTATGACCTTTGCTTCCAAATGGTAAATTGCCATAGCGATTTTTCCTTTCCGTCACGCAATAGACAGCCGTTTTCGGGGAGTTTAAGGGTCATATATTACCTTTGCGAAAGTAAGCCCGAAAACACTTGATTTTACCTGATAAAATCCGTCCTGTTGCGTGACATTTTTGTTTCTTTTTTCTAAAAAGAAAGTGGGCGGAAGATGTAAAACAGATAACGCACATTTGAGATAAAAGCTATCGGCGATAGGTTTTATCAAAATTCCGACAAGGTATGAAATACCGATATGCACGGTTTTTATCGGTGCATTGTTTTGTAAAATTACAAAACCGTCGGAATTTACGGCAAATGAGCGGAGCAAATTTGACGAGCCCTCTGCAAGAGCGCACGGCTTGCCAACAGCAAGTACCACCGCCGAAACAGGGCTCCCGAAAAGTCCGACAGACTTTTTGGGAAAGAGGAGGAGCAACGCAGCGTTTGAGTTTTCGCATTTATGCGGAAACGATTTAAGCGGAGTTTGCTCTGACGAGGTGGTGAGTAAGCACGCCCTTATAGGGAAATTAAGGGGATTTTCGCATAGAAATCCCCTTGAAATAGGTTGCTTTTACATCAGATTTTCCGTAAAATACCGATGCAAAAATTCTTCCAGATTATCAGGCTCAACCGTTTTTACTTCGGGTAAAACCTTTTCCAAAGCCGCACTCTCAACAATAAGTCTGTGCGTTCTTGCCTTGCGCTCCTTTACTCTGTCACGTGCCAGCGCTTCCTCTAATCTGTGCTTTTCCTGCAATAATTTTTTCTCGTCCTCTGTCATACAGCTTTTTGCTCATTTATCTTGTTTTTCAGCATTGATAAAATCAAATCGTCTGCCGTTTGTTTCGTATCGGGATTTCCGAATGATGAAACAATAAATGTAATCTTGCCGCATTTTCTGCGGTATGCGTTTCAGATAGGCGCTGCTCTCGGTTTATTTTGGAACATAAAAAAGCCTCCTTTCTCTGCAAACTGTAATTTCAGTTTACAGGAAAAGAGACCGTTTTTCATTGAGTGCAAATTGAGCGTAAATTGACTAATTCCCCGATATTAAATTTTAATTTTGATTTGATATATGAGTTATTGTTTTTTTGCGGCATCCGATATTTTTAGTGTTCCTACGCCGAATATTGATGTATGAAGGGTATCATTCATCGGGCTTGCCCATTCCGGTGGAATACTTTTAATTCCGTTTGCCATGCCGAGAATTGAACCCACGGTTGCGCCGTTGCAATCTGTATCAAATGCCGCTTCAACCGCCATACATATTGATTTTACGAAATCACCGTTACCGTAAAGAAACGATGCAACAACTATCATATCGTTCGGAATCGTATGACACCAGCCGTAACTGCTTTTTTCATCATATTGGTCATAAATATATTCAAACACCTCTTTTTTGCTTTTTCCGTCTTTGTAATAATCAAGAATTTTGGTTATACTGTCATAAAGTCTTGAAGTACAAGGTATCTGTGAAATTCCGGAAAGGATTATTTCTTCGGGGACATTGGTTACTGCAGCTGTTGCAATCATTGCTGCAGCAAACATTTCACCGTATATTCCGTTTTTTACGTGCGATATTGAAGCATCCCTCCATGCCATTTCTGCTGCCAATTCAGGATTGCCGGGGTTTATATATCCCCAATAGTCCCCTCGAATACGCGCACCTATCCATTCTCTGTATGGGTTTTTATGTACTGCGGATTCAGGAGGCATATATCCTCTTACAAAATTGCAAAACGCAACTCTTTCAGCTGTGCAATAAGCGTCCTTTGACTGAGATTTAAGCCACATTTCCGATATATTGTCCGGTGTGAAAGTCCTTCCGTAATTATCAACTATCAATTGTGAAAGTACAGTATAATTTGTATCATCATCACTTGGCATACCAACAATTTCATCTGCGTAACATCTGCTCATAAAATCATAATTATACTTTTTTGATATTTCCTTTGTTATATCTGATTTGAATATATATCTGTGCAATGGGAAATTATTCGTTTCCTTTAGAAACGGTATTAACTCATCACTACGAACACCCTCAACAGATTTTCCGAGCATGCAACCACAAATTCTGCCCATCCATGCCCCGTATATTTTATCCTCTAAATTCTTCGGATCTTTTTTTTGTGATCGAATATTCTTTTCTTAACGCCTTGATTTCCGTCAATTCAGAAGGCTCTTTATATTTATAGCATTTTTTTATGTCTGCATTTATTACGATCTTTTGCAAAACATTTGCCAAGTCATTTTTTATTTCGTCTTTTGGCAGCTTATCAACAGCTTCAAATAAATTCTTATATTGTTCAATATCTAATCCTTCATCTGTAGATTGTTTATATTCGTCCATGATGCCGGAAGCGTAAAACTCCCAATCATGAATATTTTTATATAATGGCTTTATATCCTTATATTTTAACTCATCAACAACAATGCGTCTTGTTCTGCCAAGAAGCATTGTATTAAGCGAAATACCGAAATGTTTTGAAATTTCGATAATTTTTGAAAGTTCCGGAACAGAAACACCTGTCTCCCATTTCTGAACCGCTTGTCTTGAAACGCCAAGTATCTCCGCCAATTTCTCTTGTGACAGATTTTCCTTTTCTCTCAATGTATAAATCACAGTTTTAAGCATAAAAAAGCCTCCGTTAATTTTAGTTTATGATGTTTATATTATAACACATTTTCATATTCTTTCAAGCAACCTCAAGTAGGAAATTTCGCAACCATTGGTTGCCGTGCAAAAATCGCATATTTTCATAATTAAAATTTCACTTCCTTTTTATTCAATTTCAAGTCAATTTACGGTCAATGCAAGTCCCTCTTTCTTAATTTATAATTATACCATAATTCGTAATAAAAAGATACCGAAAGAACAGAAATTTTTGATTAGGCATTGAAATATTTTCAAAGGCGCGGTATAATTAAAATACACAATATCTTAAATTGCTGTTCGGAAAGGAAGGAATCAATGAATAAGAAACAGCAATTTAATAAAATAACAGCTCTTTACTGCCGATTAAGCCGAGATGATGATTTGGGCGGCGACAGTATGAGCATACAAAACCAAAAGGCAATGCTTGAACATTTTGCAAACGAAAACGGACACACCAACTGCAAGTATTTCATAGACGACGGTGTTTCGGGCACAACGTTTGAACGCAAAGGCTTTCAGGAAATGATAACCGAGATAGAAAACGGAAATGTAGGCACAGTTATTGTAAAAGACCTGTCAAGGCTTGGACGCGAATACTTGCAGACGGGTTATTACACCGAGATTATGTTTCCGAAATATGATGTTCGTTTTATCGCCGTAAACGATAATGTTGACAGCAGCACGGGCGACAACGAATTTGCACCGTTCAAAAATATTATCAAAGAATGGTATGCTCGCGACATCAGCCGTAAAATCCGTTCTTCGTATAAAACCAAAGCGTTAAAAGGCGAATTTACGGGTGTGTTTGCTCCGTTCGGTTACAGAAAATCGCCGGAGGATAAGCATAAGTTAATTCCCGATGAGAACGCAGAAATCGTTAAGCGTATGTTTCAAATGGCATTGGACGGCAAATCGTGTTGTGCTATCTCAACCGCCTTAAAAAAGGAGCATATTCCCACGCCCGGCGCTTATGTCCGAGATAAGGACGGCGTTATGAGTGAAAACAAAAAGGTGAAATATCCGTACAGCTGGTTTCAGACAACGGTCAGAGATGTTTTGTCAAACGAGGTTTATATCGGTAATATGGTAAGCCTTAAATTTACCTCAAAATCATTTAAGGACAAAAAGCTGATTGCACGCCCCGAAAACGAGCATATACGGGTTGAAAACATGCATGAGCCACTTGTTGACAAGGAAACATTTTATACCGTTCAAAAGCGTATTGTGGTCAAAAAGCCGCAAAACAAATTAAATCCCGATAATGTTTTTCGTGGGCTGGTATTCTGCGGCGAGTGCGGCTCAAGCCTTGTCTATAAAAAGGAAAACAGCGTAACAAGTACCGCTAAATATCAATGCAATTTGTATGTTCACAGAGGGAAAAGCGTATGCACAAACCATTCCGTCACCGCCGAGAATTTGAAAAGCGTTGTGCTTGACGATATTAACCGCCATATACGGCTGTCAAAAGAGGATAAGTCGGCGTATGTAAAAAGGCTTGTTCAGAGTACGGACGATATGCAAAGCGGCGAAAGTGCGTTATCTAAAAAGGAAATACAGAGAATAACGCAAAGGCTTGACGAGATAAGCAAAGTTTTGCAGTCAATGTATGAGGATAAGGTTTTCGGCCGTATATCAAGTGAGCGTTACGCTTCAATATCCGCAAGCCTTGAAAAAGAGGAAAAGGAATTAAAAAGCCGTTATGATGAAATTCAGACGAGATTATCAAGGACGGAGCAGAAAACCGAATCGGCAAAAGATTTTGCGGATTTGATAGAACGGTATTCGCCCACAAAAGAGCTCACGGCGGATTTGTTAAACCGCCTTATTGAAAAAATCGTCATTCACGAAAAAACGGACAAAAACGGCGAAAAAGTAATGCCGATAGAAATTTATTACAGATTTATCGGCAAGACCGAAAATGATAATTAAAGACGGCACGCACAGCCACCGTATAAATTTAGGCTCACCACCACAATATACGAATTACTTGGTGTAATGCTTGGGTTAAACTGACAGAAATACTTTCGGAAATAACGGAAAAAATCCACTCACAAAAAAACATTCAAAATCAAGAAGTGAAAATGCGTACTGAAATAGGAATTAAGCTACCTATATGTCAGACGCAAAGAACGCTGACGGATATCCGTTACAAAACAATATTAATATGTTCAGAGGTGCGATTTATTTTTTCTTGAATAATTCATTGTTGTTTTTGCGATAATCGGACGGACATTTGCCCATTTTTTTCTTAAATAATCCGGAGAAATAGTGATCATCGCAAAAACCAAGACAATAAGCTATTTTTTTTATTGAAAAAGATGTGTTTTCAAGCATGGTTACAGCCTTGTCAAGCTTAATTTTGATATAGTATTCATACGGTGTAATGCCGTAATTTTTTTTGAAAATGCGTATAGCCTGTGCCGGGCTTTTGTATATGGTATGTGCCAAATCTTCAATTGAAAGCGGCTTGAGGAGATGCTGCTCTATGTAATTTTTCAGCGCTATTGCATCGTTGGAAACCGTAACATCATTTTGATTATGCAAAGCTAAAAATTGAATAAGCTCATGATAAATCAGCGCAGAATTGCTAGTGATTTCCATTCTGGAGATATCTTTGCGCATCAGTTCTGCGTGTATTTTTCTGATGTATGGTTCGGCATTGCAGTGAAATACGGTACTTTCCTGTATTCCGTATATTCCTGCAAGATGATCCACCAGTTTCCCGGAGATATTTACCCAGATTTTTGTCCATGGGTCATCGGCATTTGAGTAATAGTCATGATTTTCGCCAGCAAATAAAATGTAAGTGTCACCTTCAGACGGGTAGAATGTTTTGTCATTGCACATAACTGTACCTGTGCCTGTTATTATGTACTCAATGCGAGCAACAGGCGAGTTATAATTACAGATGTGATAACTGCCGTCACAATATGAAGTGCCGGCAAGTTCAATACAAAAAGGCTTGCTGCGATCGAAAAAAGTTAAATCAATAAATTCTTCCCTCATGTTCATATTCCTCACTAATTTGTCAATAAAATCTATTGTTTTTATGTTTTAATTATTATATCATTATATTTAAAGTAAGTCAATAGAAAAATGAGAGGAAATTTATATGAACATACCAAGACCTGAACACCCGGAGCCGATGTTTGAAAGATTGGATTGGGAAAACTTAAACGGAACATGGGAATTTGAAATTGACAAAAGCGCAAGCGGTGCGGAACGTAAATTTTATGAGCGTGAGAAACTCGATGACACGATAACGGTGCCGTTTTGTCCCGAAAGCAAACTTTCGGGTATCGGCGATACGGATTTTTTAAATTCCGTATGGTACAAGCGCAATATCGAAATAAAAAGCAAAGATAAAAGAATAATTCTGCATATTGGCGCGTGCGATTATTTGACAACGGTTTATATAAACGGCAAAGCCGCCGGCACTCACAAGGGCGGATATACACCGATTATTATAGATATTACCAATTTTGTTGAAGTTGGCAATAATGCACTTGTTGTGCATGCTTTAGATGATATGCATATGTCAAAACCTATGGGCAAACAAAGCACAAAGTATTATTCCGAAGGGTGCTTTTATACCAGAACTACCGGAATATGGCAGACGGTATGGCTTGAATATGTGCCGGAAGGTCACATTAAATCGGTAAAATATTACCCCGACGCGAAAAACGGCAAATTACATATTATTGCAAAAGTTTGCGGAAACGGCAAATTTTCGGCAGAGGCGCTGTTTGACGGAAAAACGGTCGGAAAAGCGTCGGCGGAAAATCACGGCGGCGTGGCGGAAGTAACGATTGAGCTTACGGAAAAGCACCTGTGGGAGGTGGGCAGCGGCAATCTTTACGACCTGAATCTGACATTCGGCGAAGATAAAGTAAAGAGCTATTTCGGTCTGCGCGATTGTTATCTTGACGGATATAAATTCATGATTAATGGAAAAAGCGTTTTCCAGCGCACTGTTCTTGACCAGGGATTTTACCCGGACGGAATTTACACCGCGCCGACAGAGGAAAACATGATAAACGATATCAAATTATCGCTTGATGCAGGATTTAACGGCGCAAGACTGCATGAAAAGGTGTTTGAACCGAGATTTTTGTATCATTGCGACAAAATGGGATATCTTGTGTGGGGCGAGTACGCAAACTGGGGACTGGATCACACAATTTATGAGTCATTGCCGATGATGCTGCGCGAGTGGGAAGAAGCAGTGGAGCGCGACTTTAATCACCCATCCGTAATCGGCTGGTGTCCGTATAATGAAACATGGGATCAAAACGGCAGACAGCAGATTGATGAAACTATTGAGATGATTTATCGAACTACAAAGGCAATAGATTCAACAAGACCGTGTATAGATACAAGCGGTGCATTTCATGTGGTTACCGACATATACGATTTCCATGATTATGACCAGGATACATCAAACTTCAAAAAGAGATTTGATAAGCTCATGACGGAAAATGTGCTTGATGATTTTTTAGTGGAAGACGGTCGGAAAAAAGAACGCGTGCAGTATAACGGCGAGCCGGTTTTTGCAAGCGAATACGGCGGCATTAAATGGGACGAATCCGGTGACAATTCATGGGGTTACGGCGAGGCGCCGAAAACAAAAGAGGAGTTTATCGAGCGATATAAAGGTTTGACCGAGGCTCTTTTGCAGAATGACCGCATTTTTGGGTTCTGTTATACACAGCTTTATGATGTTGAGCAGGAGCGCAACGGTTTGTACACATACTCGCGCAAGCCCAAATTTGATATGGAAGTATTCCGCAAAATCAATTCGCAAAAGGCCGTGATTGAGGATTAATATTTCGATTGTAAAAAATTACCCTGCGAAATGGATAGATAGGATTACGGAGGAAAATACGATGCATCTGATTACAAAAACATTGTCACCGCTTGAAAAGGTGTTTTATGGCGACAGTTTAACAAGATTTAAAACATACAAAACCTCGACTGCATTAATTGGTGAGCTTGTCGCATTTGAAGTGGCGTATTTTGCAGACGAATACTCTGAGAACTGCTACCAAGCGTATGACTGTTTTGCGACAGCGCAGTTATATCATAATGGCGTGGAAATTGACTCATCATGCGTAAAACTCAGCACTATTGAACATATGCCGTCTGTGTATGCCGGCGTGGCGCAGAAAGAACAGGACGATTACATAAAAAACGAACCCGGTTTATATCCGGACATGCTTGTCCCGTTGACAAAAGACAGGACATTTACTATTCTGCCGCGTCTGACCGGAACACTTTGGGTAAGCGTCGACACGGAAAATCTTGAAGGCGGAAACTATACGGCGGTCGTGACAATAACCGACGAAAACCGAGTGCCTGTTGCTGCACAAGAACACGTGATTAAAATAATTCCGGCGCGGCTCCCGAATCAGAACATTGTCGTAACACAGTGGATACATACGGATTGTATCGCCGACTATTATAATATAGAAGTTTTTTCTGAAGAGTATTGGACAGCTGTGCAAAATGTCATTAAAACCGCTGTCAAATACGGAACAAACATGATTTACACACCGTTGTTTACGCCTCCGCTTGACACCAATCCGGGCAAGGAGCGCACAACAGTTCAGCTGATTGATGTATGCGAGACACCGGACGGCTACTCTTTCGGTTTTGATAAATTGCGTAAATGGGTGGATATTTGCCGCGAGTGCGGTGCGGAATATTTTGAAATGTCGCACCTTTTCACACAATGGGGCGCTTATCACGCACCAAAGATTAAGGCGGGTGAAAAGCAACTGTTTGGTTGGGATACAGATGCTGCCGGCGATGAGTATAAAAAATTCCTCGCGCAGTTTTTGCCTGAATTATGTCGTGAAATCAAAAATCTCGGTATTGCGGACAAGACGGTTTTTCATATTTCTGATGAACCGGAACTCAAACATTTGGAAAGCTATGGATCGGCAAGTAAAATTATACACAAATATACGGGCGGATTCAAAGTCATAGACGCAATGAGAGAACCAATATTTTACAAAAAGGGACTTGTGGATATTCCTATACCTCATGTTGTTCATGATGCCCAATTTGCTGAATTTAATCTAAAACCCCATTGGGTATACTATTGCGGTTCAGACAAAAATTGCATGGGGCGTGCATTCAGCATGCATTCCTCGCGCAACAGAATAAGCGGAACGCAGTTTTATGCATGCAAAGCGGACGGCTTTTTACACTGGGGATTCAACTTTTACAACGCGGCACGTTCCGTGCGGAAAATAGATCCGTTCGCAGTAACAGACGCAGGCATGAAATTCGTTTCCGGCGATTCGTTCTTGGTATATCCTGCACCAAAATTTGAGGTGTATAGCTCAATACGTCTGGAAGTATTCCGTCAGGGCATTGATGACATGCGCGCACTTCAGCTGTGTGAAAGCTTATACGGGCGCGAAACTGTTGAATCAATCCTTGCCGAGGTAAACGGCGGTAAACCGATAGCGCTGCGGGAAATTCCAGAAGATAAGAGTTTTACACTCAAAATGCGCAAGAAAATCAACAAAATGATTGAAAGGGCAATAAAGTAGTGCAATATTAATTTTGTATGCGGTCTTTTACATCGATTGTAAATGTGAAATATATGAAATAGTATAAAATCTGCAATTCCTTAATTGAATTGTAGATTTTTTTAACCACATATTTCTTGATGACACCAAATACTTCAATAGTTTTGACTATTATTACGTTCTGTAATATTTTATATAGCATATAACGACGGGTTAGAACATTAATATATTGGATTATTTGGTATATAATTGTTTAGTTGGTAAATTATACTAAAATAATAAAAATTTACCTAAGTTTTTGTGCACATATTCCTCACCTTTTTGTCAAAATAATCTATTGATTTTATGGTGATATATCATTATAATCAAATTAGGAGATAAAAATGGTATGAAATTTGTTGCAAATGCCTTAAACTGCACATTTGTGCACAACATGGGCAACAAGCAGAAAAGGCATGTCTTTTTCCGTGTTATACAATAAGATGGAGATTATTAATTACAAGTGGGTGTGATTTGGCATGGATGTGCGAAAAAATATGAAAAAGATTACTGCAAGATTTGTTACGGGAGTGATAGCTGCATCAATGCTTTCTGTAAACGCATCGGCAATGTCCGAATACAGTATGTTTTGGGACAGCAGCGGTCTGAGTATTAACGGTAAAACAAATGCTGGACAGGCAAATGCCGGGATAAGTATTACCGATTCTTCCGGGAGATTGGTTTATGCAGATCAAATTAAAAGTGCTCAAGACGGAAAATTTTCATTTGATGTAAAATCGGCATATAGTGATAATATGACGGTGCGGCTTTCGGACGCATCTGGAGAAACAATAACAGAAAATTCGTACGATTTAAAAAGCGGTATTGAAATTTATCCGAAATATCCTGATGTGATTGCGCGAAACGATGATTTTGCAGTAAATGTGCAGCAGGGCAATGTTAGAAGGACTCTTACGGTGTATGATACCGGTATTACATATGAAGAGAATAATGCTGAAGCGGTACGGCATCGAAGATTTTGCGAATTTGCATTTTTTGGCGAAGGTGTAACGTTGACGGTAACACCTAAGGAATCATATACAAACTATGAGGTAATCGCAGACGGTGCCGAGCTGGAATCAGCAAGAAATACGGACGGAAGTATAAGTATAAAAATGAATAAACCGCAAGACTTCATACTGCGTTTGGACGGTGATAAGTGGTATGGAAATGATTTGGGCAAAGTGCTGTGCGTCTTCGCCGATGGACCGAAAGATATGCCAACAGGGAAAAATGTAATATACAAGCAAGCGGGATTGCACGAGGGGAATATCACTTTGACGGGCGGTCAGACGTTATATCTTGCACCGGGAGCACTTGTAAAAGGCAAGATAAAAGTAACCGGCACAAATGCAAAAATATGCGGAAACGGAATTATATATGACCCGGACGAAATAACCAATAGCGGCGGACATATGATGTCAATAGGCCCGTCATGCAATGCAAAAATAAATGGTATAAAAATTGCAGGGCGCAGCAGAGGCAACTATAATATAGCACTTTACGGTGCAGACGATACTTTAATAGATAATGTAAGAATTCTATCCTGTATGATTTCCGATGACGGCATTTCGGTATTTTCCGGAACTGACAGACTGAACATACAAAATTGCTTTATATATAATGTGGATAATGCATTTGTTCTTGATGGAAGTTCATTAAATTATCCGACGACAACCCAAATTAGCGGCTGTCTGATAGGAACATCATCATCAGTATTTTATCCTCAAGGACATGTAGGTATAGTTAATGCAACAGGCAATACATCTTTCGAGATGGCAAGCGGCACTGATAAGAAACACGGACTGATACAAAACAGAATCGATCCATATGGCGAAGCTTCCATACAACTTTTGAAGATTAAGGATTTTGATGCATCACACGCAAATGTGACGGCAAAACTGATGTGGATGCAAGGATGCGGATCTGAATATGGGAAAAATATTAAGTTGATAAATGTCCGGATGCGTGAACCAAACTTAACTGACATATATGTGAACTGCGATGAAATGCCGGAAAGCGGCGGATATAATATAGAAATTAACGGATTATATTTTGACAGTACGGAGATTATTGATGCGAAACCGCTTATCGAACCGTTTGTATCACGGAAAGATGTTGTGACTTACATTTGGAACGAAAGTACAAATAAAATAAGTTTTTTACCGAGTGCAGAAAGGACAGGGGTTCTCCTGATGCCGACAGAGTTAAATGCTGAGGTGACGGGAAAAAAGATGCAGCTTGAATGGACGGAAAAAAATATTGACGCGGATTACTACAATATTTATAAAAACAACAAGCTTATTGGGACGTCAGCGGTGAATAATTATCAGGTAACAGAGTTCGCGAAAGGCGATGTATTTACGGTTAGTGCTGTTCTGGGTGATAAGGAATCGGAAAAAAGTGAGGCATATGTCAGCCTGTCTGAAGGCGCTCCGGTGAGCAACCGTTTGACATTGTATAAGGATTCTTATGGAGGAAATGCGGAAACAAATCATGACGATAATGTTCGCGCGGATTTATTAAGACGCTTTGTTGCTTCTCCAAAGGATCCTTTAAAAACCGGCTTTGACATTTGGCATAACGATAATGCAGTGCCGAGAAAAAGTATTGACCCCGATGCAACAGGGGATGACAATGTTATAAGGTTTTATTTCAGACCAAAAAAGATTTTGGAGTGTGATACAAATTTCGCCGGTGAAGGTTTTTCGTTCACAAACATGGCGAGCGGCGGACTTACAACGGTTGATTTATCGGAGTGTGCCAAACAGGGGTATATAACTGCCGATGTATATATAAGTGACTTGCAAAAGGGCATAACCACAGATGACATTTATATAACGCTCGGTGATTTAAAGGATTGTATAAACGGCGATTTTATAGCCGATGATAATCACGGCGGAAATTCGGGTAACGCTTTGCAGAACGAAAACCTTGTTGGAGTGAAACTTTCGGAATATTATTCGGACAATAATGTTGGAACAATTAAGACGATTAAAGTTCCTTTTACGAAGTTTATGGAGTTAGATGGCAGCAAATGGCACTATTCATATGCTGGCGTGGATAGAGGCATAAACCTAAGGCGCTTATCGTATATCGGATATATATGGGCGCCAACCGATGCGGCAGCGGATTATGACAACTCGGAGCAATTTATTTACATGGATAATGTATCGGTGCAAAATGTTATTGCGCCTGACGCTGTAGCTGAACCGTATGAAAACAATGAAACATCACTTAAATGGAATGTAAAAAATTCGGACATAAAAAATTACGATATAATTAAAAATGGCGAATTTTATATAAATGTTGCTGGGAATATGTTTACCGATATTGCAGAATCGGCAGAGACAAATGAATACTCGGTAATGCCGATAAACGAATTCGGATACCGAGCATACAGTACGAACAGAGTCAATGCTAAGCTGTGGAATATTGAGTTTTACTCTGATGCGTTTCCGATTAAAAATATGAAATCGGGTGACATCGTAATTAAAGGTGAATTGATGCCGGGAGTATCAGGAAAAATAATTGCATGCCGGTATGACAAAAACGGTAGCCTTACGGGTTCACAACTTGTTAATTGTGACTCGGATAATAAATTTGAATGTACCGTTGCGGATTGCGGCGGAACAGATAGAATAACTGTGTATTTTTGGAGTGGCATTAAGGCAATGTTCCCGAAAGCAGTTGAAAGGACACTTAAATAACGGAGGTATAACATGAAAGGAAAATTTTTTCAGAAAGTTGCTACACTGGTGCTGACAACGGCAATTGCTTTTCAGTCTATGTGTATTATAAATGTAGAGAATGCATTTGCGGAAGACTATGACAGGGAAAGCACGGAGGTTTTTAATTTTTACAAAAATTATCCGATTTGGTGGGAATTGGACAGCCATAGTACGGTGGAACAGTATCAGAATCAGTTCAACGAGATTTATGCTCACCAAAAGCATAATATAGACAAAACGGGCATGATGTCACAAACATTCATCACGAAGAACTGTCTGGGTGGTGCTGCATGGTATGACGGGACAGGGTTTTACTCTGCTGAAAGAACAGCAACCGGTGTAGGCGGGAGAGCGGAGAGAGTTGATGACCCAACGTTTGACTGCGCATATCAAGTAACGTTTAATCCTAAAGTTCTCGCCTATGATACAGCAACTGAGGGACCTGAAATATATACGAAGATGTACACAGGTGTGAAATCGGACATAGCATGGGGAACAATGGAAACACCATGGTCACAGACCCCGGACGCGCTCCCTAAAAAAATAACAAGCGCAAGTTCTTACGATTTTTCGGCATATACCGATAACGGATATTTTGTATTCGAGCTATGCCTGCCTGCCGGTTCGGAAAATATTTTTGATGATCTGTACTTTACTGCAAGTGATGCTGTTAACGTGCAGCCGGATCACATTGTATCTCCGAGCAACGGTAGCGCAAATGGAGGGCAGATTACACAAAAACTTAATACTGTTGCGCGGCGTATAAGAAATTATGCAGAGTTTGCCGGAGCAAGCGATACAAATAAGTGGTTTTATGTTCGTATTCCCGCAAAGGATTTTTTGACGGCGCCGAATGAAAATGATACTGAGGGATGGTGGAACAACTATACATATAAAACACGTCGCGGCGTGGACTTTTCAATGCTTCAGAGCGTACAGCTTTTGTGGGTAGCAGATGATTCGAAAGACTATAATGCTGATATATATAATGTTGCAAGCAGTTTTATTATGGATAATGTGCGCTTTGTATATATTGACAAGCCTACAGGATTTGAGTGTACAGATACAACCGCTTCGACTGTTGATTTAAAATGGTTTGCATCATCAACGCCTGTATATGCTTATGAAATCCTGCGCAAAGCACCGGGCGAAACAAAGTTTTCATCAATTGCAACGGTTGGTGCACAGACTGTTTCATATACCGATACCGGACTTGATATTAACGCGGATTATGAATACATGGTACGCGGAATTGATGACTTAGGCGGAGTTTCGCCGATGACTGACCCGGTGACAGCTCATACATCATCTGTAGGCAGACCAAAAAATTTAAGCTATTCCCTGCCGGGAGAAGATGAGGAAACAGGTGTAATTCTTTCATGGAATGCACCGGATTATGGTGATTATGTAAAATATCATGTTTATCGCAAGACAAAGGATGGCGAAGGGCAGGAAGTTGCCGGAAAAGATTTTGAACCCATTATTACGTTAGATGCAGTAGATGGAGAAGGAAATCAGGTTCTGACATATACTGACAGGGATAATCTGAGTAAATATTTGTTCTATGATTATTATATAACTGCTGAGGACAGAAATGGAGTTATTTCGCCGCGGACACTTTTAACGAATGTGTTTGTATCAATTATTGCGCCGCCTACCAATCTGACGGCGGATGTACAGACAGACAAGACAGTTCATTTGACATGGAACGGTCCATCAAATGCAGATCATTATACCGTTTTCCGTAACGGCAAGGCTGTATCGGGAAATATTACTGAAACGGAATATACCGATGGGCAGATGAAGGATCTTATATACGAAACTTATTACAAGTATACGGTTAGAGCGTATACCGCGGCTAATGAACGCTCCGATGACAGCGTTGCGCGCACAGTATTTATACCTAATCCGGAAAAGACAAAATATTTGACTCTTTTTGATGATATGCGTAATAGTGATTTTGCATTGATAGGAGGAGAAGACGGAGGAACATTTGCAATTGATGATCAGAATTTTATTTCTGGCAGAAAGTCGCTTAAGGTAGGGTTTGAAGAAAATGTTAGTTTCCCTCAGTATGTTTCGTTTAAACCGAATAACACATTTGATATTAAATCTTTGAGAGATGCCGGAGCTCTTGTAGGATTTTCAATTTATGCGGAGAATGAGGATGCAATAAAGGGAGCATACTTTGGTTTTACAAGTACAACTATGTTTTGGGATCGTGATACACAAATAGAATCCAAGGAAACGGCAGCGCTGCCATTGGCGGATTACGTTCATGATTACGGAAACTGGGTTTACGTTGAAATTCCGCTTGAGGACTTTCCCGAATATTCACAGGTTATAGGAGCAACTCTTGAAAGACCATTCAATATATATGATTATTCAAAAGTTGAAGAGATGGGATTTTATGCCCTTACTTCAGGCACAACAATCCCATGCAGCTTTAATATCGATGACCTGGCTATTCACAAATACAAGACACCGGAAGTAACAAGTGTAATGACAATCGGCGGCGCGGTAATTTCCGGCATGAATACGCAGACAATCCCGGGTGATACCGAGATTTTGAAAATTACATTTAATTATGACATGGATCCTGATACGCTTAATCCGAACACGGTTACCATTAAAGACGGAGAGGGAAACAATCTGCCGCTTTATTGCGAATATAATGCGGATGCAAAGACATGTATTGTAAGATTTTTGGAATCACTTGCAATCAATTCGGGCTACTCTATTGCCGTAAGTGGTGCAAAATCATCTCACGGCGTTGCTGCAACGGTTTACAGTAAGAATTTTTCAACAGACAGTACACCGAGCTCCGGTACGGTAACACTTCCGGATCAAAAGATGTACATTGAAAACGGAATATCGACAAATAGTGCGGTATCAACGGTAAAACTATATTTAGGGAATGATACACAAACAGCAAATAATGTTGTTGCAATTGACATTGCGGTAGAATATACACCAACAGTTGTAACGCTTAAAAACGGTGCGAGTGACGTTGTCCTCGATAAACAATTGGCAGACTTGGGCGCTCAGGCAGTTGTATTGAGCGGAAACAAGATAGGAATTAAGTCGGAAATAAAGAGTGACTCCACGTTGAAACCTACAGGTACGCTGGGATATATAACCTTCAGCCCGGTAGCGAACGGGAATGCAAGCCTGACCGTATCAGGAACGTTCACGGTAAAGGAACCTGTAACAGGAATTATGAGAAATATGAACATTGCAGGTAATACGGCAAGCATTACGGTATCCGGTTATGGCGCAGGCGGCACCGGCAGCGGCAGCAGCGGAGGCGGCTCATCCATAGGCGGTGCACGTCCGAGTGTTACTGCAACACCGGCTCCGCCGACACCGTCTGATGATAATCAGCAGCCCACAGGAGCGGACACGCTGACAGATATCAATGACGCCGCATGGGCAGCTGAAAGCATAAAATATTTGTTCGATAAAAAAATAGTATCCGGTTATGCGGACGGAAGCTTCGGACCCAATAAATCGATTACACGTGAAGAATTTGTGACAATGATTGCAAATGCGTTCAATTTGTCCGATGATGAGGCAAAAGCAGAATTTTCCGATGTTGATACAGGTGCATGGTACTACAAATTCCTTGCAAGTGCATATGCAAAGGGGATAATCAGCGGTTTGGACGATGAGCATTTCGGTGTAGGGAGCTTTATAACAAGAGAACAGATGTGTGCAATTTTGTACCGCACGATTGAAAAATGCAACTTAAAGACAAAACAGATATTGTCGGAAAACGAGTTCGCTGATGACAACGAAATCAGCGAATATGCGAAAAAAGCCGTAAGCTATCTGTATATGCTTAAGGTAATCAGCGGTATGGGAGATAACATGTTTGAACCGAACGGTAATGTAACACGCGCTATGGCATGCAAAGTTATTTATGAAACGCTTATGAATAACGAGGAGGCGTCGCGTGAAATGATAACCGGCGGAACAGGAACGACTAACAACGAGTAACGGAAAGGGTGCAGAATATGAAGAAAAGAATTACGGTTATAACCCTGATACTGGCTGTTATACTGAACTGCTGTACTGCAGTATTCGCTTATGAAGCGGGTACGCTGAAATATAACAATGCGGTAAGCAGATTGGCGGCATTTGGGATTGTAAACGCTAACGCTGACCCGGAGGCGTATGTATCAAGAGGCGAATTTACATCCATGGCCATAAAGGCCTTTGGATATGAGGCAAATGCCGGACAGGGAAATCCGGCGTTTGCCGATACGGAGAACAGCCGATATAATTCGGACATTGTAACCGCGGCGTCGATTGATATTGTCCGCGGTAATGGTGAAGGCAGTTTTCTGCCCAATGAATACGTAAGCTATGAACAGGCACTTAGAGTTATGCTTGCCGGTATGGGTTACGAAAAGGCAGCGGACTTAAACGGAGGATATCCTGCAGGATATAAAAAAATTGCACAGGACATAGGAATTACGAAAAATGTAACATCCGGTTCCAATCGTATCAAGATGGGCGATTTAATAATGCTTATTGATAACTGTCTTGAGGCTCCGCTCATGAAAAATGCATATAGCACAGACAGCTATAAGCCTGATGGATCAAGAACAATTTTATCGGATTATCTCCGAGTTGAAAAAAGAAAAGTAACAGTAGACAGCTATAATGCTAACGACCGCAAAATAACGGTAAGCGAGGATGCTATATCAAAAACATACCGTGTAAGCAAATATGTTGTACTGAATGAATTGTCATACCAAACGGTTTATATCTATGTAGGTCTTGATGATGAAATTGTGTACTATGTGGAACGCCTGCGCGATTTTGAGACTTGCTATGACTTTATATGTGAAGTAAATAATACGTCGACGGACAGCAAATATCCGGTTTCAGCGATAAAGCGGGTAAAACTGACTAACGACGGGAAGTCATATTTGCTTGATGACAATGCTTTGATACGTTACAACGGTGAAATAGTAACTAACACTGCCATAAAGCCTATAAACTGCTTTGCTAAGGTTGTTATGTCCGGTAAGAAGATAACGGTTCTTGACATGTATGATCTTGAAGAAGGCGGAATTATCTATCGTGCCGATAACGATATGCTAAAATACATCTGGCAAGACACAAACGACAACAAAATATCGGGAATTTCGAAGTACGGTGAAGTAGTAATTATAATTGACGGCGTACTGCATTACGAAATGACCGACTTAAAGCCGGATATGCTTTTTGACTATTGGAAGGATACGTCCGGGGATAAGGAAAAGTTTATTATAGTTGCGTCTACACGTACAGCAGAAGGATTGTTAGAAAGAACAAGCGATGATGAATTGGTATTGGGCGATACAACATATGAGTATAACGGAAAATTCGGACCGTATGTCTATGATCACAATACCGATTCATACCGTATCGGTAAGCCGGTTTATGACGCGGTTGGTCACAATGCAAAAATATTCATTGACGATAATATGAAAGTAAGATATATTATGCCTGATGAAAAAGAGCATGATGACTATACATTTTACGGAGTTGTTGTAAAGGCATATGATGATGACGGCGAAGACCGTACAATGCGCTTGTATAAGCTGAGCGGCTCTAATGGAATAAAGGAATATAAAGTGGCAAAGAAACTTGCAAGTGATTCGATTGATTTTGACTATGCAAAAAGCGTTGCATCGGATTTAAGCGGACGTGGCGTATTCCAATTTGAGCTTAACAACAAATTTGAAATCAAAAAAATAAGCCATATTGAATATTTTGATACCGTTATGAAAGTTACGGATCAGTTTACCGATTACGGAAGTCCATATATAAACGGCATCTATTTTGCTAATTCTCTTATCTTTGCGCTTTATCGGGATAAAGACGGATTCCAGGTTAAGATGATGAATTATGGAACAAATATGTGCAATTTTTCTGCCGATCAAAGTAATCCGGTTATAATGACGTGTGACTTTGATAAGAGAAACAATCCATTCCCGAACATTGTAATGCTGACCAATATAACCGATAATTTTGGCTATAAAAATGACAATGCCGGTTTTATCAAGAGCTTGAGTCTTGTTGACAGCGACGGCACCAACGAGTACGAAGTTGTAATACAGGCAAGCGGAGCGGAAAATAAATTCAGATTGTCGCAGGCAGATGTTGTAAGCAACGGTCTGAAACGCGGAATGTGGATAAATTATTCATACGGATACCTTGGCGATCACCCCATTCATATTCATAACAAATATGATTGGTCTAAGCCGATGTCAGAATGGCAGACTGATGTATACACACCAGCATCGACGAGAGGTATATTCAGAGCGGATAAAATACTATTCAGAAATAATTATGCAATACAGTTTGAAATAGGAGGAGAGCCTACAGAAGTATTCATGTTCTACGATTACATGAATATATGGAAGGTAAAAAGTGGCGGAAAGACGGTTGTAGAGTGTGACACAACAGAAGGCGCTATTGAAAATGTACCTCGTGGTATACCGTGTATTTTTTCAATTTCTACGGACCAGACAAATATGAGATATTCTATTTCCAGTATCTATTATGAAACAGACGAATAGTGAGGTGGGCAGATGAAAAATAAATTATTTTCGGGGCTTACAGCCTTGATGACGGCATTTTCGATATTGTCCGGCACGGCGAGTGCGGAATTTCATATGGTTTCTCAGGAAGAATATGACAAAACCGAGCAGCACTTTACAACAATCGATATATCATCGGCTTGTAACTCGTGGATGAGCGATGACAAGGCGGGCGATGATGATTATGGCTGGACGAACCAGGGAAGTGCAAATGACATGAGCTGCTTTGATTTGGTCGGAAAACATAACCTCATTGGTATAGATTTTGATTTCGTTGACAAAGACAAAAATAATGGTAAAAATTGTATTGTACTGCGTGGACAGAATGACCCGGGATATCCGGTTCAGGCGACAATCCCAGTGAACTCAACCGCTGCGGGAGTATATTTTCTGCATAATGCAGCGTGGTGTACAAATGGCGAGGTTATTGGGTATTATGTTTTTGAGTATGAAGACGGTACCGAATCTACAGTAGAATTAATTGGCGGAAAAGACATTTATGACTGGTGGGGACCACCGGAGACGGAACGCCTGAGGGCAGCATGGACAGGTGCAAACGGCAGTAGTGACGGCGTTTCGTGGGGTGCATATGCATGTGATAATCCACAGCCGGGAAAAGTTATCAAGAATATCACGGCAAAGACCAGCGGAATGGGAGCGTACATGATGATTGCGGCGGTAACGCTGACCGATGTAGGACCGATTTTCCCTGAAATAGAAACACATGATGAAGATCGTTCGCCGGATACCACCGGATGGTATAGGTATCGCGGCCAACGTGCTGAAATGGTCGAAGGAACGCCGCTAGATTGTTCAAAATTTATCGAGGCTCCTGCCGGAAAGCATGGCAGAGTGATTGTCGATGAAACAGGCAATTTTGCCTTTGAAGACGGTACGCCAACGCGATTTTGGGGAACAAACATTGTAACAGAGGCGGCTTTTCCCCTAACAGAATATGATGCGCAAATGCTTGCAAAAAAACTTGCCATGAGCGGGTTTAATCTTGTCCGTTTTCATATCATTGACCATAATTTTGACGGAAGGGCGGGTATTTTTGGTATTCCCAGAACAGATGGCAGAGGTACGAGTAGCATTCGGAGTATAAAAAAGCTTGACACTAAAATGATGAATACATTTTGTTATTTATTATATCAACTAAAGCAAAATGGTATTTACTATTTGATTGACACTTCATCGACAGCGCAAAGGGCATATGAAAATGATAATGTTATGGAATATAACGCTGTTGAACAGGCAGGCTGGCGAAACGGCCCGGGTGTATTTGATGAACATTTAATTGAGATGCAGATTAAGCAGACGAGCATGATTTTAAACTGGTATAATCCGTATACAGAGTGTAAAATCGGAGACGATGATGCGCTTGCAATGCTGCTTTTGCACAATGAATTTCATTTTCTTGGTTCAAGCTATCTGACGGGCGGTGATTTTTATCGTAAGGAGCTGCGCGGACTATTAAACGATTGGCTGCGCGAACGCTACACCTCAACAGAGGATTTGCGTGCAGCGTGGTCACAGGAAGGTAAAAAAGATTTGACAGATGATGAATCATTAGAAGACGGAACCGTAAATGTATATTCCATGCGAGAATTTACCAATGACGGAAACTTTAGTGACAAACGTGTATCAGACACGCTGCGATGCTATAACGACATTCAGGCAAAATACTATCAAAGACGTATACAAGCAATACGGGATGAAGGATTTAAAGTACTTGTCAGCGGAATGACGGACTGGCAGGGAATAATAGGCGGAATGCTACATACGCAAGGATATTGTTTGGCGAATAATACACAATTTATTGACCGTCATGAATATAATAACGGAAACTATGACGGCTCATTTATGGGATCAAACATAAGCCTTAAGGCGGAGCATTGGCTGAAACCGTCGCTGACAACAAAGGGCGTGGGACTCCTTTCCCTACCCTGCAATGGTCAAACTTATAAAAAACCGTTGACTATTTCGGAGTGGAATTCAACTTTTACACCTATAACGCATGAGGGATTGGCAATAATGTCGGCATTCTCGTCAATGTATAATTTCAACCCATTCTTGTATGCATTCGGCGGAGGGTATTCAACATCACCTGACGGTGCATTTGAGCGGCTGAGATACACTAATCCTGTATCAAGATTCACTTTCATATTCAATTCGGACGAAAACCCGATAATGGCGACGTCATTTGCCGCTGCGGCAATGATGAATTTGCGTAATGATGTAAAGCAGGTGGATGACGGATTTTATCGACGTGTGACAGACAATGACGCAAATGACCCGAATTATGAACTTGATGAGAATTTGTATTGGTGGAAAGATAAACCCGGTGATAAGGATTATCCGTTGTATTTCGGAGAAATGGCATTGATTGGAAGAAGCGGGAGAATGTATGACTCTGTCGAATATGACCCCGATGTGAACAATGATGATGTTTTGTACAGATATAAAAAGACGCTTGAGGCGGGTACACCGTTTATCTCGTCAAACGGACAAATCAGCTCGGACAGACAGAACGCGATAATGAAGATAAATACCGAACGCACACAGGTTGCGAGCGGATATATTTCCGGCAAGGATATTGAACTTGACGATGTTATTATAAATATTGATAATGAACACGGTACAGTTTATGCAAGTTCAACCTCATATGAGCCGATATGGAATGCGGACGAAGTGTTGATTACTGCGGAAGGTCAGTGCTGGGGAGAAGATTTGGTGACGGTAGGTGACAAACTTAAATTGAAAGACGGCGTAATGCTGTCCGACAACACGCTGGTTGAGCAGATTACCGGAACAATTACCCTTAAAACAAAAGAGCCTGTTGAGGTTTATATGCTGACAGAAAGCGGCAGAGAAAAGGGTAAGGTTGAGGTAACCAGAACGCCTGAAGGTTATGCAAGCTTTAAAATGTCACTTGCAGACCAAACACCGCTTTATTTGATAAAGAAAACGGGAAGAGGATTTACTCGTACCCAGAATGAACATATTGAGTTCAAGCAGATAGAGCGCAAGGCTATGTTTGATGATATGCAGGATTACAGTTTTGAAGATACTCGCAAGGTAGAGCGCATGGTTCTGCAAGATTATATTTGCGGAACAGGTGAGAGTACATTCTCACCGGATAAAGCAATAACAAGGGGTGATTTCTCGAAACTTCTTACGGTTTCAATGCTGCAGAAAAAGGAGTTTGAGGAAAACTATGAAGATTTGGAAAAGACGGATTTCTCATATGCATATGCCGGAAGTATGAAAGCTCGCGGAATTACGACACAGGAAGATGATGAAAGCAACAAATTCCGTCCGGCAGATAAGCTGACGTTCCGTGATTACGCAATCTATCTTGCAAAATCGCAGACGCTTAAGCATGTATATGACACGACACCGAAAATCGAGGATAGACCGAAAACCGTCTGGAAGGATGTTGATTTATCCGATGTTGCCGGTGTAGATGCAAACGACACCGAATATTACCAGGCACTGCAAAAGCTTATTTATTGGGGCTGCCTGACAAAGGAACAGATTTCATCACCCGACGCACCTGTAAAAAGAGCAGATGCAGCAATAACACTCTACAATATTTTGTGGAATTAATGAATTTAACACCCTCCCGTCGATTTTTCGGCGGTGGATGTTGAAAATATATAAAAAAGGAGGAACAGCATGTTAAAAACCATTAAAAAAGCAGCAGCATTTATACTTGCCATGTCGACAGCGTTTGCGTTGCAGATTCCCGGGTATGCACGCTGGGATAAGAAAGTTATCGCCTGTGTTGGTGACAGCATAACTTTCGGAACATTTGCCAGTTGGGAGTCGTACGATGAAAATCGTGATGACACAGCCGAAGAATGGGCACAATTTTCATATCCGACACGCTTGCAGGAGTATCTGGGAAAAAACAATTTTGATGTCAAAAACTTTGGAATGGGCGGAGCGTCGGTAATTGCGGGAAGCGGATACGTTTACGATAATGGAGACGGTGCTACAACCTATTGGGCGGACAATGCCGCAATAGCGGCACAAAATCACCATAGCACGAGTCTTTCTTGTCGACCGGACGTTGTTATAATGATGTTTGGTACGAACGACTCCAACCAAGGTATGGCAATTGCAAGCGGCTACACAAATAGCGATGGTACTTTCAGCGAGGAAAAATGGGAAAAAGCGTTTAAAGCCGGATACAAGCATTTGATTGATGAATACAAAGCTCTTGACAACAAACCGGAATTGTATGTTATGACAACACCGCATGCAGCATCAGCAACGATCATGACTGATATGGTGAACACGGCAGTACGCGAAGTTGCGTCGGAAAACGATGTCAGGCTAATTGATCTTGAACAAATGATGCCGATGGATCTTTCCGGAACGTCGGACAGCATACACCTTAATAAGGGAACGTACTTGAAGGCTGCGCAGCTGGTGCAAAAACGACTAAAGGCAGATCACCTGAATTTTGACCCTGTAATAAAGGACGGCAAAAATCACCTGACAATCTCAAGTGATTACAGCTATGACGCTTTTGATTTGTTCGTTGCGGCGTACAAAGGCGGGAAAATGATTAAGGTTAAAAAAGTATCTGCTGCGATTGACTATGACACATCGTGTGATGTCAGCCTTGCATGGGCAGACGAGTTTGGGGCAGACAGCGTAAAGGTGTTGACATGGGAGTCGCAGGAGCCGATATCGGCAGGAAGAAACTTATCGCTTTTTGAAACGGCAAGAAATTCAGCCGGAGTTTCAATTGTACGCGGTACAAGTTTTATACCGGGTTCAAATGTGACGATGCTTGTGCGCAATGCAGAAGGCAAAATTGTATTTGCCGACCAGGTTAAAAGCGGCTTAGACGGAGCGTACAGCTTTGCCGCAAACTTGGGCGACGGAGAATACACCGTGAAAATCGGCAACAGCCAAAACGATGTTTTGGTAAGGACTCTTTCTTTAAATTAACGAAAAACGAGCTGACAGACTCAGCCCGGGTTTAGTGCCTTAAGGCACGGAAAGGAATGGTTAACAATATGAAATTAAATGTAAAAAAGCTATTGTCCACAGTAATGGCAGTATCCATGACAGCCTCACTCGTCGTTATCCCGAATGTTCATGCGGAAGAAACACCCGCGGCAACACTTCCGGGTACGCATGTAGCTGTTTTATTTGACGGACAGAATAATCCATGGCATTATGATGCAGAAGAAATAAGTAATTTTTATGGCGACATCTATAAAGCGACGGATAATACTCGTATAAACTACACAGAAAATTTTACAAATTTCCAAGATGCTGATATAAAGAAGTTATCGGATGAGAATGCACTGGATCCTTATATAAAGAGTTACTTCTCGATGAGTCCGGCCAATGGTGCACAGGGGAGATTTTTTACAGATGAAAAGTATTTGTACGGCTTGAATATTAACCCATATAAGTCGCTTGCAGGTGCAAACGAGAGGACTGACAAAATAATTTCGGACAATTTGATGGTCGGAATGACGTCAAATATATATTATAATACGAGTGATAAATGGGGAAGAAGTTACTTTGATTTCAGCAGCAAAGTTAACGGCGGATATTTCACTATGGAATATAACCTCAGAAGAAATGAAAGTGCATCAGAAGAAATAAACAAAGAGTTCTTTGATAATCTTTATGTACTCTGCTGGGACGCACAATATGGTCATGAGTGGTGGTATAAGACAGAAGAAAGTAATGGGAACACCCCGGATATGCGAGGCAACCAAAACTATGTTGCGGTTAAACTGAGCGATTTTGACTCACTCAGCTATAATGACTGGCACGCGGTAAAAATTCCT
This sequence comes from uncultured Clostridia bacterium, assembly GCA_934487205.1. Taxonomy (GTDB): domain Bacteria; phylum Bacillota; class Clostridia; order UBA1381; family UBA1381; genus UBA1738. Next base: position 9,670 of record CAKSRS010000007.1, on the reverse strand, counting down.
ATGAGTGCTTTTAGTGAAATTCAAAAGGATAAATATAACTACAACGTAAAGACGATGATAAATAATGGGGCGCAAGCTGAAAGAGGCATTGATTTTAAATACTTTGGCGGAATCGGTCTTGTATGGATAGCTCCGAACGACACAACGGCATATAAGGAGGATACGGATTATAACAAAGTATTTAACGTACTTATAGGCAATATATCAATGGAACAGGTTCTTGCACCGACAATAGCAAAAACAGAGCAAGGCGGTCAGGTTACAATCAACTGGGACGCTGTAAATGCAGATACAAGCTTTAACAGCAAAGTTTGGTCAGATGAAACATACACAAGTACTGATACAGCAAATACTTATAGAGAATCGCAGAGATCACAGGGCACATACTATAAATTGCTTTCTGACGATAATTTGACAGAAAATATCACATATTCTGTTTACAAAAACGGCAAGGAAGTACAGAATTCTGCTGCACTTAGCTATACTGATAAAATCAGCAGCAGAAATGCAACATATTATGTTGTTGCGCATGGACAGAAACTGTATGATCAGCGTAGGGGCTGGAATGAGCTTGATGCATTAACTTCTATAAAGACGCTGCAATTAGACAGCGTGAAATCAAATGAAGTTGAAACCGGAGCAGGTCTCGATCCTGAAAAAAATACTAAGGTGCTTGATTTGTTTGTAAACGGCAATCTTATTGCATGGCAGGGATATGACTATTATGCATTAATAACAGACAGAGATACCGCAACAGGTGAATTTAATGAAAAATATAATCTGACAGCAACGCCGAAAGATTTTGCAAATTATTATATGGGCGGTCTGCTTGATTATGCCAATGTATATGGTAAATCATACAATTTGGATAATTGTCCTACAGAACGTTCCGGAAAGGATAAAGAAGTTGTTTTGAAAATTGAACCAAGCAGATTCAATAAATCGACATTGGAAAGTAACTTGACCAATGAAGAGTATAAAATATCGGCTGAAAAATTGTTCAATGACAATCTTCATGGCGTTCAAATGTCCTTAGTTAATACAACAAAAGACGAGTTTAATCACCAAGCAGCTTTTGATTTTTCCGAAATGGCAGATACTGCCGCGTTGGCATTTGAAATGAAATACAGCGGCAATAATGCTTATGCTGACAGTAATAAGGATAATATTCTTAATCATCTGTATGTAATGGTTAGTGACGGAAAAGATTCGCAAGTTTACTTTAACAACGGCGGTCAGGTATACAAAACAAGCAATTATGTGCTTGTTAAACTGAGTGACTTTATTGATGTTTCAAAGGTGATAAAAGATAATTGGGTAACTGTCAATGTCCCGCTTTCGGCGTTTAAAAACATCAATGACGGATATAACCGGAAAATTTACACAATGAGTACGGATTTGAACAACTTGGGAACAACAACATCAAGACCGATTGACTTTAAGTATTTCACGGGTGCAGGACTTGTGTATGTTGCGGACGGAACGGAAACAAACGGAGATAAGGACGCAGCTGATTACGGTATTCATTTAGATAACATGGCGATTTACAATGTAAAAGCACCGGTTGTCAATGCGACATATGACGCAGGTGCGAATGCAACAAATGTTACATGGGATATGGCAAACGAAGGCTATGTAACATATGATGTGTACAAGAACGGCAATCGTATAGCAGAGGACGTTGAAAACGGCACATATACTGATACAGAACCGAATGTTGACGCTGTTTACACCGTAAAAGCAAACAATGTTATCGACTATTTGAAAGCAAATAAATACAGCACAAGTGAAAGCAAACAGACATTAACTAATGTTTCGGATGGTGCGAAAATTGAGTATGCAACCGTTGATTTTGATACGGCAAACGGGGTTAAGGCAATCGGTAAGTTTAACCCGGGTGCAACAGGTGTTTGGATTGTTATTAAGTTTGATAAGAACTATTCGGTTGTAGGTGATATTCATACCGAGGATATCTCAAAATTGAGTGAACAGCAAGTGAAGGAATACAATACGGGAACACTCGGCGAAGGCGAAACAGTAAAGTCATTCCTGTGGAGTGACCTTACAAACATTCTCCCGAAAATTGATGCAGAAGTATATCCGGCAAAATAATTTTAACAATACGCACTGGTTTAAAAAGATGTGACTGCGATGTAATACCTGATGGGTATTACACCGATGTGTCGCATTTATGGAAAGGTTAGTCTATGAAAAAAATATTTATGACAGCAGCGGTTATTGCCGGACTGATAATGTGCAATGCGGTGTACGCTGACAGTTTCACGGCTGTACGGCATGCTGATACAGGAAATGTATATGTAAAAGGACAGATAGATGATATAACAAGCGGTGATGTGACGATTACTGCAATCAGTAACGGCAATCTTGTTTATGCAGAGCAGACAGCGCCGGATAATAACGGGGAGTTTGTTTCAAAATTCAAGTATGCCGGCAGTCTGGACGATATAAAGGTGCACTATAACGGTAAATCAATATCGGGCACAACTTCGGAGACGAATGAAAATAAACTGTCGGGCGAGGCATGTATTGAGGATGAATACGGTACGGCGTTTATAAGCGTGCAAGGTAGTACGTCGCTAACTGAATACACACATTCGCGTACAATTAACGGTACTGAATATACGCATAAATACACCTCGGAATATTCGGCATTGCCGGTTATCTCACCGACAGCGAAAATAACAGTAAAAAACGTTTACGGTGATTACGGTTCGAAAGTTAAGGTTATGCTTGCCGCTTATGATGCAGACGGCAGAATGTTAATGGTAAAAACTGCTGACAAGGCTGTTAAGTACGGTCATGAGGGCGAAAAGTACGAAAAAAGCTTTGAGCTTAATGAGGCGTTGCCGCAGAACACAGCTCTTTTGAAGGCGTTCGCGTGGGACAGCGATAATAACTTTGTTCCGCTTTGCGAATATGCGGTAAATGAGTTGAAACCGATTAATCTGTATGCAGTAGGTGACTCAACCTGTCAGCCTTATATCGATTCCTATTACCCGCAGTCAGGCTGGGGAACCTATATCGGTGATTATTTTAAGACGGGCTATGTAAATGTAATAAATTGCGGACATGGCGGCGCTACGACAACCTCATTTCTGGATGGAAGCAACGGAAATTGGAATACTGAGGTCTATAATTGCCTTAAACCAGGTGATTATGTACTGATTTCGCTGGGTATTAATGATTCGTTCCGTGTTACGGCAAATAAGTATGGACAAAATTTGCAACGCATGATTGATGATGTGCGTGAAAAAGGCGCGGAAGTGATAATTTCAACGCCGATACGCGAGACGTCAACAATTGAAACATCCAATAAGATGAAGGAAATTCTTGACACGGCAAAACAAGTTGCGGAAGATAACGATGTACCCTTCTTAAATATTTATGACAGAGCCGAGAAAGAAAATCCGGATATTGAATCGCTGCAAACAAAATATTCCATGCATAGAGATACTCTTTCGGCGTCTGCTGCAAACGGCGGATTTGAACTTTCGACAGAGGAACTTAACAATCATGGTAATCAGGACATTCAAAAGGGCGACAATGACCACATGCATGTTAATATTCGCGGAGCAAATTATTATGCACGGCTTATGACGCTGGAATTGCTTGAAAGCAATTCAGAGCTTTGCAAATATGTCCGATATACGGAATAACGCATGTTAAACAAGGAGAAGAGCAAAGAATGAATGAAAAATTTATGATTGGCTGTAATTACTGGGCGTCGAATGCGGGAACAGAAATGTGGAATAATTGGGATGAAAAGACAGTCGAGAATGACTTTAAAAAGCTAAAATGCTATGGCATTGAGTATTTAAGAGTCTTCCCGAATTGGCGCGATTTCCAACCGGTTCATCCGCTGCTGGCTGTCGGTGGTGCTGTTTTGGATTACAGATTGCACGATGCTGACCTGCCGACAAACCCATACTACATAGACGAAACCATGATTAAGAGATTTGACGTATTCTGTGATTTGGCAGAAAAATATGGTATGAATCTTGTTGTCGGGTTGTTGACCGGTGGTATGAGCGGGAGAAACTTTATACCTCCGGCATTATACGGGAAGGAGCTTGCATCTGATCCTACTGCATTATTATTGGAGCAGAAGTTTGTTTCGGGTATGGTTAAATTGTTTAAAGGCAAGAAGGCAATTTATGCTTGGGATTTGGGTAATGAATGTAATTATGCCATTGATGCAAAAAGCCATGATGAGGCTGAAAACTGGACTATGACCATATCAAATGCAATAAAGGCGGCGGATCCGGAAAGACCTCTTATTTCCGGTATGTGCGGACTTAGCGTGGAAGGAACATGGCGCATCAGCGATCAGGCAAACAATACGGATATTTTAACAACGCATCCGTATCCGTATTGGGTGAAACATTGCAGGACAGGAAAAATCACTTCAATTCAGACTTTGCTGCATGCAACTTGCGAAACTAAATATTATTCGGATATTGGAAACAAACCGTGTCTGGTTGAAGAAATAGGGACAATGGGACCGGTGGTTTGCAATGATAAAACCGCGGCAGACTTTATGAAGTTAAATCTGTATTCCAATTGGGTGAATGATGCGCCGGGCGTGATGTGGTGGTGTGCAAATGAACAGAGTTATTTGAAATTCCCGCCGTATGATTTTCTGATGTGTGAAGTGGAACTTGGAATGTTTGACAAACACGGAAAAGCAAAGCCTGTTTTAGATGAGGTTAAAAACTTTTCCGAGTGGCTGTCAGGCATTGAATTTTCGTTACCGCCCGCGACGGAAGATGCAGTTTGCTTGGCGACAAAAGATCAAGACCAATGGGGCGTGATGTATTCATGCTATGTGCTGGCAAAGCAGGCGGGGGTTAATATCCGTTTTGCGGATTCGGGTTCAAAACTGCCGGATTCGGACATATATCTGATGCCAAGTATAAGCGGGAACACAATAATGCCTGCTCAGAATTATGCGGAATTAACAGAACGTGTAAAAAACGGGGCAACGCTTTACATATCAAATGATGATGGCATACTGTCCGGATTTAATGATATCACGGGTGTGACTGTAAACGATTCGGAGACAAAACCGGTATGCGGCAGCTTTAACCTTAACGGGAATTGCGTAAACTACGCAAGACAGAGAAATTACATTATCAGCGCGGATGGGGCAGAGATTATTGCAAAAGATGATGAAGGGAACCCTATTTTCACGAAATATAAGTATGGAAAAGGGATTGTATATTACCTTAATTTTCCGCTTGAAAAAAATCTGATTGATGTTTGTGATGGATTTGAAAAGACGCAGCATGAAGTGTACAATGAGATTTTCCGTGAAGCGAAAGATAAATATCCGATAATCTGTAACAACAAATTTATCGGATTGACTCGGCACATTGCAAATGATACGGAATGGATTGCAATGATAAACTATTCTCCTGTGGTACAAATTACGGATGCGGAGATAAAAAAAGATTATGAGTACAAATTATTAAAAGGAAACTTAGATAATATTGGACCATTTGAGTTGACTATTATAGAGGTCAAAAATAAAAAGTAAAAAAGGAGAGAAATCTATGAAAAAATCAATTAAAATGCTATCACTGGCTATGTCAGCTGTAATGCTGGCAGGGACAATGAGTGGCTGCGGCAAAAAGGAGGCGCAAGATTCTGATGTTACCGTTGTAACGATTTGGTCGGGCAACTCGCATTCAAAAGAAGTTATGACAAAACTCTATGATGAATGGAATGAAACTGAAGGAAAGGCGCAGGGAATAAAAATTGAATACACCGTTCAAGGCGGTGACAGCTTGAACAACACAATTGAACTGGCGCTGCAGAACGGAACAGCACCGGATATTCTTGGCGGCGGTGATATGGGCAAGATGGCAGAAAATGGCGATATTCTTGCATGGGATGATGTTCCGGGCGGACCGGAGCTTATACAAAAGTATAAAGATGACGGAGTTCTTACCGAAGGTTACGGAATGTATAAAGGAAAAACATACCAGTTGCCGGGAGGTCCCGGACCGCAGGGAATGGTGTACAACAAAGACATGTTCAAAGCAGCGGGTATTGTTGATGAGAAAGGCGAAGCTAAACCGCCGAGAACATGGAAAGAAGTTCGCGAATATGCTAAAATTCTGACGGATAAATCAAAAGATCAGTATGGTATAATTGCTCCAATGAAGTGGAAAGGCTGGTTCAATTCAGATATATCAAATCCTGCAATGTCACTTGCGGGCTATACATGGTATAACCCGGCAACAGACAAGTTTGACATGGCACACTGGAAAACACCGATGCAGACATGGTTGGATATGAAAGCGGACGGAAGTATTTATCCGGGTGCGGAAAGTCTGGACAACGATTCGGCTCGTGCAATGTTTGCAGAGGGCAAAATCGGTATGAAATTTGCTTTTAACTTTGATGTAGGCGTGCTTAATGATCAGTTCCCCGCAAAATGTGATTGGGGTGTATGTGCATATCCTGTTAATGAGGACGGAACCACATACAAACAAAGAATGGACCTCGGTTGGGGCTCATACATGAATGCGCACACAAAGGTTCCGCTTGATAAGCTTGTTATAGCGATGAGAGCGTTGAGTGATGAAAAATATCAAATCGAACTCTTTGAAAAAGGAATAGATATGCCTTATGATACATCTATAATCGAGAAGGCGGACACAACGAACGCTAAGGCGGGTTGGGTTGACTTTGCAAAGCTTGCAGATGTCAGCACGTTGGAACCAATAGCGCCAAAGAGTGATGCAGCTGGCCTTGAAAGCTCCAGTGATGTTTTCTTGAATCATGTATGGACGGGCGAAATAAGTGTTGACGAAGGAATTCAGAGAATGCAAGAAAATGCGGAAAAATCAAGAGAAAATTACTATTCGGTACATCCTGATGAAAATCCTGCAGAATTTGCAGACCCGAATTGGAAACCTGCAAAACAGTAATTAAGACATAACGAAAGGAATGAAACTAAATGCGTAAAAATACAAACGCAGGCAGCTTAAAAAGGGAAAAAGTGGTAGAGGCACGCTGGTGCTACGCATTCCTCGCACTGCCGATAATCGGATTTGTGCTGTTGCAGATGTATCCGATATTATGGACAATGCGCTGGTCGTTCTATTCATATAACGGAACGGCACAGACTGCAAAATGGGTAGGTATGAGAAATTTTGTGAACTTTTTTACAACAGACATGACTTACTGGCAGGCATGGTTGCATACATTAAAATTCACAGTATGCAAGGTTCCAATAGAACTGACCCTTGCACTTGGTCTTGCAATGCTCCTTCAGGAGGGAAGAAAGGGCGCAGGATTTTTTCGTTCACTATACTATGTGCCGAACGTAGTCAGCGTGGCCATAATAGGCGTTGTATTTTCAAATTTGTTTGGTTATTTCGGTGTGGTAAATGCCTTTTTGGAGAAAATTGGGTTAATAAAAGAGAGTGTGGACTGGTTCGCAAACGCAAACAGCGCAATGGGCGTTGTGGTTGCGGGCTCAATCTGGAACACATTCGGAATAAACGTAATGTACTTCATGGCGGCGCTGTCGGGTGTACCGGCGGATTTGTACGAGAGCGCGGAGCTCGACGGCGCATCGGCATGGGTGAAATTCACAAATATAACACTTCCCATGATTGTTAAGATGGGACAGATAATTCTGTTAATGTCGGTAGTGGGAACACTCGGAACAAACGATTACATAGTGGCAATGACAAACGGCGGCCCCGCCGGTTCGACAAATACGGTCATGTCATACATGACGACAAAATTTGTACCCGGATTTGCGGATACATCAACGCCGGCAATTGGTTACGGCTGTTCGATGGGAATTGTTACAACGCTTTTGTTCATGCTGATAGCAGTCGGCTATAACAAGCTGAACAAAAAATTGAGCAATATATATTAATTGAGGAGGTAAGGTATCATGAAAGAAACGAAAGCACAAACAATTGCTGCGTATATTATCCTCACAATAGTATTGCTGGCAACATTATTCCCGCTGATTTACACGATTGCGTGTTCCTTTAAATCAAACAGCGAAATTATGGCACACCCCGAGGTTGTGTTTACAAAAGAGCCGACCTTTGATAACTATGTGCAGTGCTGGACGGCACCGGATTTTAATGTTCCGCTGCTTTTGAAGAACAGCATAGTTTACACTTTGGCGCAGGTATTTATTCAGGTAATGATTGCTTGTACATCGGGTTATGCATTTGCAAAGGGACATTTTAAAGGTAAGAAAATAATATTTGCAATGTTTTTGAGCCTTATGTTTATTAAGGTGGGCGGAATTACGATTTACGCAACATTCAATGTACTGAACTTTTTCCACCTTCCGCAGTCACTGTACAGCTTGCTGATATTGGCGCTGTTCAGCGTACCGATAACGAATATGTACCTGGTGCGCGGAAATATCGAGTCGCTGCCCAGCGCGATTGACGAGGCGGCAAAAGTGGACGGCGCAAGCTTTCCGGTAATCTTTTTCCGCGTGATTTTCCCGCTGTTAAAGCCGATAATAGCAACTATTGCGATACTGGCGTTCCAGGGGTCGTGGAACGATTACCTGATGCCGACGATATTTACGCTTACAAGACCTACGCAAAGAACGCTGATTGTAGGACTTATGGCGCTGAAAAACAGTTCGGGCGCCGCAACGTCGTGGAATTTGATGTTTGCGGGTTCGGTAATCGCGCTGCTGCCGGTTTTGGTGGCATACGGCTTTGCAAATAAGTATTTCGTATCGGGCATTGCCGCGGGTGCGGTTAAAGGATAAGATAATGAAATTTTTGCAGACTGCGGCGGTGGAGGGCTGCCGCGGTGTCTGCATTGCCAAACGGCATATAAAATTTTCGGCGGGCAGAGCCTTCCGAAAAAAATGATTACGGTGCGAAAAGGCATGCCTTTTCATTGATACAAAGTATCAATGAAAGTTGCATTAACTGCAATTGTGCCTCGGCGCACAGAAAAAATTCAAGTAGGGATTTTTTGAATGAAGAGAAAAAATATTATTTCCGCTGTATTGTCACTGACGATGCTTGTGTCGACATTCACCGGATTGACGGTAAATGCGGAAAATAATACGTCCGCCGCATCAAAATATTCGTCAACAGTAATGGTTTATGATGACGAATATTTTGATGCGGCGTCGCAGTATTACGGAAGATTACAATATGATGGACAGACGGCGATTGCCACGCATGCTTCGGGCGCAAAATGGTTAATGTCGAATGTATATGTAATGGATTACAAATTGCATAAGGCGAAGTTCGATAACAGAATATACGCATGGGGTGTGGGTGAAAGCTGGACAAATGTATATCTTTATTTGGATGAAAATATAGAAATCTTTGAAAAAACTGGAAATGGTTGTAGAAGGCAGAAACCGTGTTACGGGCATGTTTTATTCTAAAGCCAATAATAAACCATAGATTTTTCAGACTATAAAGTATATGTTATAATTAATTTGTGACCCGGACAGAACATACGGTAATAATGTAAAAATATATGATGTGTATCGCCTGCTTTTACGGCATGGAGTTTCAACGCATATTGCCGGCATGCTTTAATATGTGCCGCGGAGCGGCGGAATGGAGATTGATAATGGTAAAAAATATTTGGGGCAAGAATAATGACGAATGTTTTTTCAGGCAAAAGGTTT
>CAKSRS010000006.1 GCA_934487205.1 uncultured Clostridia bacterium | reverse complement strand
CGGCAATCTGCGAAATTTTATCTCATTCACGAATGGTGAAAATACCGCATTTTGCTTATTTACAATAATCGGAGCACAGGAACGCGGTCGGATTTCAAATACGGCAATCTGCGAAATTTTATCTCATTCACGAATGGTGAAAATACCGCATTTTGCTTATTTACAATAATCGGAGCACTGGAATGCGGTCGGATTTTAATAAACCACAAACAAGAGACATAAAAGAAAGGGCGGACGAGAGTGAATATTTTAGTTGTAGGCGGCGGCGGACGCGAACACGCCGTAATTAAGAAAATTAAAGAAAACAAAGCAGTTGAGAAAATATATGCACTTCCGGGAAACGGGGGAATTGCGTGTGATGCGGAGTGCATTGACATTGCAGCCACGGACATTGAAAAAATCACTGCTTTTGCGGAAAACAATAACATAGATTACGCAATAGTAACTCCGGATGACCCGCTTGTATTGGGGTGCGTGGATAAACTGGAGGCAAAGGGAATACCTTGTTTCGGCCCAAATTCTGCCGCGGCAATAATTGAGGGCAGCAAGGTGTTTTCGAAAAAATTAATGAAAAAATACGGAATACCTACTGCAGAATATGAAGTTTTCGATAATGCGCAAAGTGCGCTTAAATATCTTGACACCGCGCCGATTCCTACGGTTATAAAAGCAGATGGACTGGCGCTGGGAAAAGGAGTAATAATTGCCGAAACGCGTGACGCGGCGCGTGCGGCGGTTGTGGAAATAATGGAAAACAAGAAATTCGGCAAAAGCGGCGATAATATAGTAATTGAAGAATTTCTCACAGGGCCGGAAGTGTCGGTCCTTTCGTTCACCGACGGAAAAACGGTTGTGCCTATGATATCCTCGATGGACCACAAGCGCATAGGTGATAATGACACGGGGTTAAACACAGGCGGTATGGGAACAATTGCGCCTAATCCGTACTATACGGCGGAAGTTGCCCGCGAGTGCATGGACAAGATTTTTTTGCCGACAATGCACGCCATGAACAGTGAAGGAAGAGAATTTAAAGGCTGTTTATATTTCGGACTGATGCTGACGCAGAACGGGCCTAAGGTTATAGAATACAACTGCCGTTTCGGCGACCCTGAAACACAGGTTGTGCTGCCGTTGTTAAAAACCGATTTGCTGACGGTTATGCAGGCAGTTACGGAAGAACGCCTGTCCGAAATAACCGTGGAGTTTTCGGACGAAAGCGCATGCTGCGTTATCATGGCGTCGGGCGGATATCCGGAAAAGTACGAAAAAGGATATGAAATTGAAATTCCGGCGGACGTTGCTGATAATGTCTATGTTGCGGGCGCAGTAATAAAAGACGGAAAGCTTGTAACGAGCGGTGGACGCGTACTCGGCGTAACGGCTTGCGCGGATACACTTGAAAAATCAATAAAAAAGGCGTATAATAGTGTTGAAAAGATAAAATTCCGCGGCGCATATTACCGCCGTGATATAGGCGCAAAGGCGCTCAAAGCAGAAGGGAGGGCATAAAATGGTTTACAGAGTATTTGTGGAAAAAAGGAAGGAACTTGCACATGAGGCGAAAGCACTGCTGTCAGATTGCCGGACATTGTTGGACATATCCGAATTATCGGGCGTGCGGGTTATAAACAGATACGACGCGGAAAATATAACCGCAGAACTTTTTGAATATGCAAAACGTACGGTTTTCGCCGAACCGCAGACGGATATTATTTCCGAAACGCTTGATTTGTGCGGCGCGAAAGTTTTTGCCGCGGAATATCTTCCGGGGCAGTTTGACCAACGTGCGGATTCAGCTATGCAGTGCGTACAGATTATTTCATGCGGCGAGCGTCCGCTTATTCGCACAGCGAAGGTGTACGCGCTGTACGGTGATTTGTCCGATGCGCAAATTGACGAAATAAAAAAATATGTAATTAATCCGGTTGAATCGCGTGAGGCATCACTCGATTTACCGGACACGCTAATGGTAAAATATGAAATTCCGCATGAAGTGGAAACATTGGACGGCTTTACCGAACTTGACAGCGCCGGATTGCATAATTTTATAGGTAAATACGGGCTTGCAATGGACGACGGCGATATAGAGTTTTGCCGTGATTATTTCCGCAGCGAGGGAAGAAACCCTACCATAACGGAAATCCGAATGATCGATACATATTGGTCGGATCATTGCCGCCACACAACATTTTTAACAGAAATAGACAGTGTAAAATTTGAAGATGAACTGCTGCAGGATACGTACGAAGAATATATCCGCGTACGCAGAGAGTTGGGGCGCACAAAACCTGTATGTCTCATGGATATTGCGACGATTGCGGTTCGGTATTTAAAAAAGCACGGCATGCTTGATAAACTGGACGAATCGGAGGAAATAAACGCGTGTACGGTAAAAATCAACATAGATGCTGACGGAAAGACGGAGCCGTGGCTACTGCTGTTTAAAAATGAAACGCACAATCACCCGACAGAGATAGAGCCGTTCGGCGGAGCGGCAACCTGTATAGGCGGCGCGATACGCGACCCTCTTTCGGGGCGGGCGTATGTGTACGGCGCGATGCGTGTAACAGGTGCGGCAAATCCACTTACACCTGTTTCAAAGACGATAAAAGGAAAACTCCCGCAGCGTAAAATCGTAACGGGAGCGGCGGCGGGATACTCGTCGTACGGAAACCAAATCGGACTTGCGACGGGTATTGTTGATGAAATTTATCACCCGGGATATGCCGCAAAGCGAATGGAAATCGGTGCGGTAATCGCTGCTGCACCTGTGGAAAATGTACGCCGTGAAGTGCCGGAGCCGGGCGATGTCGTAGTGCTTTTGGGCGGCGCAACCGGACGTGACGGCTGCGGCGGCGCGACGGGCTCGTCGAAGTCGCATACAGCGTCGTCACTTGAAACATGCGGCGCGGAGGTTCAAAAAGGAAACGCGCCGGAGGAACGTAAATTGCAGCGGCTTTTCCGCAATAAAGACGCATGCCTGATGATAAAACGCTGTAACGATTTCGGTGCGGGCGGCGTGTCGGTTGCGATTGGCGAATTGGCGGACGGACTGGAAATCAACTTAGACGCCGTTCCGAAAAAGTATGACGGTTTGGACGGCACGGAACTTGCGATAAGCGAGTCGCAGGAGCGCATGGCAATTGTAACGGAACCTGAAAATCTTGAAAAGTTTCTTGCGCTTGCGAAGACGGAAAATCTTAACGCGACCCCTGTTGCTGTGGTAACGGCGGAAAAGCGCCTTGTGATGAATTGGAACGGCAAAAAAATTGTAGATATAAGCCGCGAATTTTTAAATTCCAACGGCGCGCCGAAACATATTGATATAACGCCCGAAAAACCGCAGAAATTCGATAAAGAAATAAGGGGCGGTTTTGCGGAAAATTATGCTGCGCTTGCAGATGATTTAAACACTTGTTCAAAACGCGGACTTGCCGAAAGATTCGATTCTACCATAGGCGCGGGGACGGTATTGATGCCGTTTGGTGGGAAATATCAGCTTACGCCGGTTCAGGCTATGGTGCAGAAAATTTCGGTTGAGAAAAAGCATACCGATGATTGCTCGCTTATGGCATTCGGTTATAATCCGTTTATATCGGAAAAGAGTCCGTATCACGGCGCATATCTGGCTGTTGTTGAATCGGTCTGCAAGCTTATTGCATCGGGCGCGGAATTTAAAGACGTATACCTGACGTTCCAGGAATATTTCGAGAGTCCGCGGGCAGACGGAAAGCGCTGGGGAAAACCGCTTGCGGCGCTTTTGGGTGCATTCCGTGCGCAGATGGATTTAAAAATCGGCTCAATCGGAGGCAAAGATTCAATGAGCGGTTCGTTTGAAGGACTTGATGTTCCGCCGACGCTGGTTTCATTTGCGGTGACAACGGCAAAAACGCAGGATATTGTTTCGCCGGAATTTAAAAAAGCAGGAAACCGCTTGGTGCTGATCACGCCCAAAACGGACAAAAACGGACTTCCGGAAACTCAGTCGCTGCTTGGTGTATTAAAGCGTGTTACAGAGCTCTTGCGCAGCGGCAAAGCCGTATCGTGTTACACGCCGGGAATGGGCGGCGTTGCCGAGTCGGCAATGAAGATGTGCATGGGTAACGGTCTGGGTTGCCGCTTTAACGGAGATGTAAGCGACGATACGCTATTCGGGTACAATTACGCCGCATTTTTGTTGGAAGTAACCCAGGATACGGACGGCGTAATAGGAGTAATTACAAACGATGCCGAAATCGTGCGCGGAGATGATAAGATTTCCCTTTGCGAATTGTCAAAGGCTTATGAAAATAAGCTTGAAAGCGTGTATAGCTGTAATATTCCACAAAAGGAAATTAATACGGAAAACTTTACATTCACGGCGGGCAGTCATGCCGCGTGCGCGGTAAAAACGGCGAAACCGAAAATATTGATACCGGCTTTCCCGGGCACAAATTGTGAATATGACAGTGCAAAAGCCGTGGCAGACGCCGGTGCGAATCCGGAGATTATCGTCATAAATAATCTTTCCGCGGACGGAATCAGCCGCAGCGTGGAGACGTTTGCAAATAAACTTAAATCGGCTCAGGCAGTGTTTATTCCGGGCGGATTTTCGGGCGGTGATGAACCGGACGGCAGCGGAAAATTTATAACCGCATTTTTCCGCAGCGGTGCGATTAAAGCGGAAGTTACCGATTTGCTGGATAACCGCGGCGGGTTGATGTGCGGTATATGTAACGGTTTTCAGGCGCTTATCAAACTCGGACTTGTGCCGTACGGTAAAATTATCGATACCGATGAGAATTGCCCGACGCTGACATTTAACACAATTGCACGGCATCAATCCAAAATTGTGCGTACAAGAATTGCGTCGAATAAATCGCCGTGGCTGTCGCTCACAAATCCCGGTGAAATATACAGCGTACCCGTTTCGCACGGCGAAGGACGATTTTTGGCGGACGAGGAAACGGTGCGATGCCTTGCACAAAACGGTCAGATAGCGACTCAGTATGCGGATTTTGACGGAAATGCGTCAAGCGATATCCGATTTAATCCAAACGGCTCGGTCTATGCGATAGAGGGAATAACCTCGCCCGACGGCAGAGTGTTCGGCAAAATGGGACACAGCGAAAGAATCGGCAGCGGACTGTATAAAAATGTGCCGGGGAATTATGATATAGGTATGTTCCGCGCGGCGGTAAAATATTTTAAATAATAAAAGGAGATACACATGGAATATTTATCAGATATTGAAATTGCACAGCAATGCGAAATGAAACCGATTACCGAAATTGCCGAAACAGCGCATGTTGATGAAAAATATATTGAGCAGTACGGCAGATATAAAGCGAAAATTGACTTATCGCTGCTTAAAGAGACAAAACGTGCTGACGGCAAGCTTATTCTTGTCACCGCGATAACGCCGACGCCGGCGGGTGAAGGAAAAACCACGACGACGATAGGACTTGCGGACGGCTTAAAGCGTATAGGCAAGGACGTAACGGTTGCGCTGCGCGAGCCGTCGCTCGGGCCGGTGTTCGGGATAAAGGGCGGCGCAGCGGGCGGCGGATATGCTCAGGTTGTGCCGATGGAGGATATAAATCTGCATTTTACGGGCGACTTCCATGCAATCGGTGCAGCGAATAATCTGCTTGCGGCAATGCTTGATAATCATATTCAGCAGGGAAATGAACTGGGGATAGATGTGCGTAAGATTACGTGGAAACGCTGTGTTGACATGAATGACCGCCAGCTACGGTTTATAGTTGACGGCATGGGCGGAAAAGTGAACGGAGTCCCGCGCGAGGACGGATTTGACATAACCGTTGCGAGTGAAATCATGGCGGTTTTGTGCTTGTCAAACTCTATTACCGATTTAAAGGAAAGATTATCGAAAATTATTGTCGGCTATACTTATGACGACGAACCTGTAACGTGCGGACAGCTGAAAGCTCAGGGTGCGATGACGGCGCTTTTGAAGGATGCATTAAAGCCTAATCTTGTGCAGACTTTGGAGGGGACTCCGGCGTTTGTGCATGGCGGGCCGTTTGCCAATATTGCGCATGGCTGCAACTCCGTAATTGCAACAAAAATGGCGCTTAAAATGGGTGATTACGCCGTTACGGAGGCGGGATTCGGCGCGGATTTGGGCGCGGAAAAGTTTCTTGACATAAAATGCCGTATGGCGGGTCTTACGCCGGACGCGGTTGTGATGGTTGCGACGGTGCGCGCTTTGAAAATGCATGGCGGATTGCCGAAAACGAAGCTTGCGGAAGAAAATCTTGACGCACTTGAAAAAGGTATTCCTAATCTTTTGCGCCATGTTTCGAACATAAAAAATGTGTATAAACTGCCGTGTGTTGTAGCCGTAAACCGATTCCCCACGGATACTGATGCGGAGATTGAATTTATCATAAATAAATGCCGCGAATTGGGCGTAAATACGGTATTGTCGACTGTATGGGCAGAAGGCGGCAAAGGTGGGGAAGAACTCGCAAAAGAGGTTGTTCGCCTTTGTGAAGAAGAAAAGGGCAGCTTTACGTTTTCGTACGAGCTTGACGGAACGATTGAAGAAAAAATCGAAAAAATCGTCCAAAAAGTATACGGCGGCAGCGGTATTTCGGTTATGCCGAAGGCGAAAAAACAGATTGCGCGGCTTGAGGAACTGGGATTTTCAAATTGTCCCATATGTATTGCAAAAACGCAGTACAGCTTTTCTGATGATCCGACAAAACTCGGCGCGCCGGAAGATTTTACGGTTACGGTAAAAAATGTTAAAATTTCTGCCGGAGCGGGATTTGTCGTAGTGCTCACGGGCGATATCATGACTATGCCGGGTCTGCCGAAAAAGCCGGCGGCGGAGCGGATTGACGTTGATGAAAACGGGAAAATTTCCGGGTTGTTTTAAATCATGCGGGGATAGGATCTTTTAAAGTCCTTCCCCGTTTTATATTGACATTGCTTGTATAAAAGAGTATAATTTAGGTAAAATAAATGAGTGATGGGAGAGATTATCATGAAAGATGCATTGGAAGTTTTAAAAACGCGCCGTTCGTGCAAACGGTTTGACGGGAGAAAAGTTGACAAAACAGACCTTGACAAGATTTTGGCGGCGGGAATGAACGCGCCTACGGGGCGCGGAGCACAATCGCCGATTATGGTTGTTGTCACTGATGATGATACATTAGCGAAGCTTTCAAAGATGAATGCAGAAGTAATGGGCGCGGATATTGACCCGTTTTACGGCGCAAAAACTGTTATAATCGTGCTTGCCGATAAAACAATACCGACCTATGTATATGACGGCTCACTCGTTATGGGTAATCTTATGAACGCGGCAGAGGCGCTTGATATTCAATCTTGCTGGATTCACCGCGCGAAGGAGGAGTTTGAGTCTGAGGAAGGAAAGGCGCTTCTTGAAAAATGGGGAATACACGGAGATTATGAGGGCATAGGTCATTGCATTTTGGGTTACGGCGAAAAATCACCGGAAAAGCCGCGCAAGGAAAAATATGTTTACAGAGTTTAAGGAATTAATGTGAAAATATATGGTGCATTGTACCTCTTTTCGTGGTTCGGTGTATAATAATACACCGTCATGCACCTTTTTAAATTAGATTTGTACCGTACAGCGGCGGAATGGAGAGTTAGAATGGAAATTATGAAAAATATTAAAAAGGCGGAAGTGCTGAAACTGAAGGAACAGGTAGCATATCAACAGGGACAGGTTGTCAGCAAAACGCTGGCGCAGAACGGTGCCGTCAGCATAACGCTCTTTTCGTTTGACAAAGGCGAAGAAATAAGTTCGCATAAATCGGGCGGCGACGCGTTTGTGACATGTCTTGATGGTGTCGGAAGAATTACTATTGACGATAAAAACTATGAACTGCATGAGGGCGATTCGATAGTTATGCCCGCCGGTCACCCACATGCGGTGTGCGGACAGGAACCATTCAAAATGCTGCTTATAGTTGTATTTTAGCGAAAAATTGCATGACGGCTTGCATAGCCGCATGCGATTTTTTGCTTTAATGTCTTTAGACGGTTGAGGACGCAAAGTGTGCGAAACAAAAACCCACATGGGAATGACGGGTTTGTCAGTAATCTGAGCCGGCGGCTTGAGCCGCTGGCCGGTAACATGGGCTTATAGCCATAGAGCAAACCACCCGTTGGATGGGTGGTTATGATTCGCGGTTTTTAAGAATTTCAGTCATGTTGATTTTGCGCAGATAGCACGCGAGCAGGTACCGCGTTATAAAGTATGTTATCATAATTATCAATACAATTATGCCGTAGTATGACGGTTTCATAACGGCTTTAAAACCGGCGTTTACATTGGAAACGCAGAACGGATATGCCGCATCAACGATTAACTTACAAACTGGAATACCTATTAAAACGGCGGCGAGCGTTATATAAAACGTACTGCCGAGGTAGAAGGAATTTACGGTTTTTTCGTCATATCCAAGAGCCTTTAAAAGCGATACGGAAAAGCTGCTCCTGTCAATTTCGTGTTTCATCAGAAGGTACATAACCGATACGAAAATCAGCATGGACACCAAAATCATCATAACAATCATATCGCTCATGAGAACCATAAATTTTTCGGCGCCGCTTTTAATATCGGCTTTGGAAATTTCCGAAAGCGCCATGTTATGCTTGAAGTTGATTTTGTTGTCGGAAAAGACAGTGTTGTAATAGAAATTTTTCGATTTGGGGCGTCTTTCGCCTTTTTCAAGGTCCTCGGGGTCGAAATATTCCTGCCCGAAAGCTTTGCGCATTGCGTCTATGTTCATGAAAAAGTATAAACCGTTTCCGTATTTAACTTCGCCGGCGATGGTGAAGGAGTAGCTTTTATCCTCCGCATTGTCGCGGAAAATCACATTATCGCCGATTTTGTAGCCGAATTTTATTCTTGCCGAGTCGGACATATAAACCTTGTCTGAGCGGTCTGTAAGATACGGCGCAAAGTCAAAATACGGGTTATCATAATCAATTCCGACGAGCGTTACTTCCATTTCGTCATGGGTCATGGCGAAATATGAGTAAAATCCACGCGTGTAGCCTATGACGGAATTTTTCGGCAAATCGCTTACAGGATTTCGCAGAATATACATATAATTATAGTGAATATCATCGGTAATACTGTTAATGTAGTGGCTTATACTGCCATAGCACGCAATCGAAAACATTATCAAAAGCAGCGAAATCATAATTCCGAAAAATAGTGTAATACTGCCCGATAAGCCACGGAAGAACTGTCTTAGTCTGTATTTTGTGCGGAAACCGAATTTGTCGAGATTAATGTTAAACCCAGAGACATTTTGCGGCGTTTTCCGCATCATTTTAAGCGGCGGGGCGTCAAGCTTTTTGCGCAGCACAAAGTAGTTGATAAATACCGAAAATATAAGCGGAAGTCCCAGCGCGTAGAAAATCAGGTATGATGGAAAAATATGCCGTATCGCGGGGAATGAATATAATCCCGCGGACGCTGCCGACATGGTATCCGTCAGCATAAATCCGGAAACCATCCCCAGCACGGCGCCGAGACCGGCGATGATTATCGGCGAAAGCATGTAATGACGCAGAATTTCGCCGCGCGTGCAGCCGAGTGCGTAAAGTGTGCCGATTATCGGACGTTCTTTTTCAATTGTGCCGCTTGCGAAAGTGGCAAGCATGTACGCGAGGAGTATTACCAGAAAAATGCCGACCACAAGCGCCGATTGCTTGCCGAGAGTCGAATCGGTTATAGCGTCGTTGATGCGTATGTTGTACTGCCGTTCGCTGAAGGACGATATGTTTACGAGTTTTACTTCGGATGCCTGCTCGATAAAATTGTCAAGAGCGGGCGACGACACAAAGCGCGAAATTGCCGCGTAGTCCCGTTTAAGCTCATCTGCGCTGTTAAGCTGATTTATTATGTATGTATCGCGTACGGCGGAAGGGTCAAAATCAAGATGCTGCAGCTTGTCCTTCAAATCGTACATGTCTGTGTTTTTTTCCAGGCGAAAGGCATAGTTGTATATAACTTTGCCGCCTTGTTGCAGATAATTCCATGCGACGCCGGTCACTGCCGCTACCGAAAATTCGTCGCTTGCCGAAACATCGCTGCTGTTTTGTTTTACATAGCTGTAATCGGGAAAACAGCCAATGCCGCATATGGTAAAGGACGTATCTTTTACGTTAATTTCATCGCCGACCGAAAGACTGTGCAATTTTGCATATCTTTTTTCAAGAAAAAGCTCATCATTTTTTACGGGGATATGCCCGCTTTCGGGGTAAAGAAGGTCGATGCTGTTCCTGTTTGTAAAAATTCTGAGCGTCGATGTGCCGTTTGCCGATACATCGGTATAGAACATTTTTTCGATAGAGACATCAATATCCGATAAATCGTCAAAATTGCGCTTGGAAAGGGGGACGAGTGTTTCAAAACAGCCATCTTCGACGTTACATTCCGCCCATTCGTCGGATATGGTTTTTACGATGCAGTCACTTGACGAGCACAAAGATACAACGAGCGCCATAGACAGTGCGATTATTAAAATCATTGCGACGTTTCGCAGCAGATTATCGCGGAAGTCGCGCGGAATACGTTTGTTAATAACCATTTTACCACTCCACCTCGACAGCACTTTTCTTTTCGGTGTTCAGCGTTACACTGCTGACGACGCCGTCTTTGAGATTTATGGTTTTGTCGGTCATTTCGCTTATGGCGGTGTTGTGCGTAACTATTAGGATTGATGTGCTGTAAGCCTTGTTTACGCGTTCGATAAGCGAAAGAATATCTTTTGAAGTTTTGTAATCAAGCGCGCCCGTCGGCTCATCGCACAATAAAATGTGCGGATTTTTAACAAGAGCGCGCCCGATGGAACAGCGCTGCTGCTGTCCGCCGGAAAGTTCCTGCGGAAAACGGTTTTTCAGCTCGGTAAGTCCGAGAATATCCATGACTTCATTTATATCAAGGGGATTTTCCGACAGATATTCGCCGACCTGAATGTTTTCGAGTACGGTCAGATTGGGCACGAGGTTATAAAACTGGAATACAAACCCCAGAAAATCCCGCCGATATTCCGAAAGCTCCGCGGCGGAAAGTCCGACAATATTTCTGCCGTCTATAACAATTTTCCCGCCGTCTGCCGTATCGAGACCGCCGATAACGTTTAAAAGCGTGGATTTTCCGCTGCCGGATTGTCCCAAAACGGTGCAAAGCTCGCCGCGCTCGACCGACATATTTACGCCGTTTAAAACGTTGACTCTTGCCGTGCCGCTGCCAAAACCTTTGGTAAGTTCGCTTATTTCAAGAAAAGACACATTTATCGCCGCCTTCTTATATCTTACGGTAAGTTAGATTAAACTAACTATATTATATGACAACATTTTTGATTTGTCAATGCGAAAAAGAAAAAAATACGGAATATGGATTGATAATTGTAAAAAATTGTTGTATAATATACGGGAAGACGGAATTTTGCGGAGGAAAAAAACTATGTATAAATATGAAATGCACTGTCACACATCACAGACAAGCCGATGCTCGCGCATAAAGGCGGAGGATTTAATTGACTGTTACAAAAAACTGGGATATGACGGAGTGGTTATTACCGACCATTTTTTTAACGGAAATTCAACCGTTCCGAGAAATCTTCCGTGGAAGAAACGGATTGAGCTGTTCATGCAAGGCTACAGAGCGGCGAAAATGCGCGGCGATGGGGTTGGCGTCGATGTGCTGTTCGGTTGGGAAATTTCATATCACGGAACGGATTTTCTGACCTACGGACTGGGGGAAGAATGGCTGCTGAAAAATGAAAACTGCGACCTTCTTTCGCTCGGCGATTACAGTGACTTGGTGCACCGGTCGGGAGGATACATAGTGCATGCGCACCCGTTCCGCGAGGCGGATTATATTGATATGATACGGCTTTTGCCGCGAAAGGTAGATGCGGTTGAAACAATAAATGCATGCCGAACTGATTTTGAAAACAGTATGGCGAATCAATATGCGGATAATTATTCGCTGGCAAAAATCTGCGGTTCCGATAATCATGTCGGATATCTTGACCGTGTGGCGGCGCTTGTGATTGATTTTAGGGCGAAAAACTCGGGCGAAATAATGAAAGCCGTAATGAAAAATCGGCATAAACGTGAAATATATGATGTTTTGATATAAAAATACGGCAATGTCAATCATTGCCGTCAGCGTGTCGATAAACCTATTGACACGCTGACAGACTTTGAAAAAGGAAGGTAAATCTGTTCGGCGTGTACTCGTCGGCGTACGATGGTACGTTAGAGTGCACGCCGGACGGAAACAAGCAATTACTTCCATACTATGAAAAATCTTAGAATTAATTTGATCTTTTTTTTGATTAAGTGTTTTGTTTAGAATTAATTTGATAAGAATATGGTTTGCTTGTGTTTGACCGACTTTTTCGACAGTCTGACGGCAATGTCAATCATTGCCGTATTTAATCCGCATCGGACGTGTCACGCCGGAGATTTATTCATCAACCAGTGCGACGAATTTATCGAATAAATCGGGGTGTTTGCGCTTTAAGGACGTAGCATGTCCTTTTTCATCAAGCAGGCAATGCTCTGTCTCGCCGACAGCGCGTTCCTCGCCTGTTTCAGCATCGGTAACAATGTAGCTGAATTTGTGGCGCACATTTCCGTACTCGGTAAGACGCGTGGTGATTTTGACGGTATCGCCGAAACGTACGGATTTTTTGTATTTACATTCGGCGGCAAGTACGGGACATAAAAATCCCATATCCTCCATGTTTTTGTACGGCAGACCGATTTTGTCCATGTAATCGAGGCGCGCTTCCTCAAACCAGCGGATATAGTTGGAATGGTGGACAAATCCCATTTTATCGGTTTCATAATACTGCACTCTGTGAGTGTATTCAGTCATAAAATTCACGACCCTTCTTTTTGATAGAATACCATATTATTATACACCTTGACGTTTATTTTTGCAAGGGAAAAGGAGATTTTATTTTGGAAAAATTATACGATAAAGACGCATACATGACGGAATTTTCCGCAAAAGTTGAAGATTGTTTTAAGCGCGGCGGCAAATTTTGCGTAATACTTGATAAAACGGCATTTTTTCCGACAGCGGGCGGACAGGATTGTGACGCGGGGACGCTTTCCGGACGACGTGTTTTGTGCGCTGAGGAAGAAAACGGAACAATAGTGCATTGTATGAAGGAGCCTATTCCAAAGGGAACCGACGTGACGGGCAAAATAGATTGGGACGCGCGTTTCCGCAAAATGCAGCACCATTCGGCGGAGCATATCATATCGGGACTTGCGCACAGTATGTTCGGGCTTAACAATGTCGGATTTCATTTGAGCGATAAAGAGGTTACGATGGACTATGACGGCGAGCTGACAGAGGAGGAAGTAAATCTTTTGGAGTCCGCCGCCAACAGGGTTGTGCAGGATAACCGCAAAATAACGGCGGAATATCCGTCAAAGGAAAAATTAAAGACGCTCGAATACCGCGCAAAGCTTGATTTGACAGAAAATGTGCGCATAGTTACTATTGACGGGACAGACATTTGCGCATGCTGCGCGCCGCATGTCCGGAACACGGGCGAAATAGGAATGATTAAGATTACCGATGTGATGCGGCACCGCGGAGGTGTGCGCATGCGCATGATATGCGGCATGGACGCATATTTCGATTATTGTAAAAAGCAGACAGAGGTAAGAAAAATATCGGCTCTTTTTTCGGCGAAACAAGATGAAATTGCCGCGGCGGCGGAGCAAAAACTGACGGAAATATCACAATTGAAACAGAAAATCGGCGCGCTGTCGCGTGCGGCTGCGGAACAGCGAGCGGAAAGCATTTCCGAAGCTGACGGAAATATCTGCATTTTTGAAGATGACGCCGATATGAATGCATTAAGAAATATTGTAAATATATGTAAGAAAAAATGCACGGGATTTGCCGCGGCGCTGTCGGGAAACGACAAAGACGGGTATAATTATATTATCGCGAGCGAAAAAATTCCGCTGCGTGCGCTGTCGGCGGATATGAATAATGCGCTGTCGGGACGCGGCGGCGGACGTGATGATATGCTTCAGGGACATTTCGGTGCTGATAAAAATACTATAAAGAAATATCTTGCCGAATTGAAGTAAGCGCCATATCGTCGGGGAGCGGCGCGGATATTGTTACGGGTTTGCGGGAAAACGGGTGCGGCAGAGTAACGCTCAGGCAGTGGAGCCGCGTGCGTTCGCGTGGGATTTCATGTCCGTACAGAAAATCACCGTATATCGGTGTGCCGATATGTGCAAGGTGCAGCCGCAGCTGATGTGTACGGCCTGTACGCGGGAAAAGTCGCACAAGCGACAGATTGCCGTATGTTTCGACCGTTTCGTAATCGGAGATTGCCGGTTTACCGTCGGGGGCGATACAGCGCTTTATTATTCCGTCCGTTTCACGCTTTATCGGCGCGGAAATCGTACCGCAGGGCGGACATGGCGTGCCGACGCATACAGCGGCGTATTTTTTATGGATTTCGCCGCGGCGCATGGATTGCGAGAGCAAGTGCGCCGACAGGGCGTTTTTTGCAATCAAAACCACGCCCGATGTGTATCGGTCAAGCCGGGTTATGGCCCGGAAAGTAAACGGAGTATTACGGAAATAAAAACAGACAGCGTTTGCAAGAGTGCCCTCAAAATGGCGTATTGAAGGGTGCGTGGGCATGCCGGCGGGTTTGTTTACGGCGAGAATATCCTCGTCCTCATACAAAATATCAAGCGGAATATCGTTCGGTATGATATTTTCGGACGGCGCGTCCGGGAGCGATATTTCGAGAAGATCGCCTTCGCGTACCGTTTTAATGACAAATTCACAAACACCGTTGAGCTGTATTCCGTTTGATTTTTTCAGATTAATAATCAGACGTTCGGACATGCCGAAATAATCTTTAAGAACTCTTTTTATATCAAAACCATCGTAATCTTTGGTTATTTTGAACTGAAATTGACGCATAAATTCACCTCAATTTCAAATTATACGCCAAAATGAGACAAATATCAATATTTTTTTTGCAAAAATATTGACAAGTCCGATTTGCGGAGATATAATGAAAAAAAACGAAATGAAAGGAATACGAAGATGAGCAGAATCAGCACATTGTTTACATACTTTTATGGCTTTACTTATTATTGTAAAGCCTTGTTGTGTTGCGTGTGTGAAAGTTAGAGTTCATTTTTATGTATTTTGACGGAGCCTGCAGGCAACACTGCAAGCTCCGTTTTTTGTTTAAAAAAGAAAGGAAGTAATAGGCATGATTTTAATACTGAAGCAAAACTATGACAAAGGACAGCTTGACAATCTCACAGATTGGCTGCACGGACAAAACATCGAAATTCACATGAGCGAGGGTTCGCATACAACCATTATGGGTCTTGTCGGTGATACGTCGGCGCTTGATATTGATATGCTCTCTGCACTCGATATAGTAGAGCGTGCACAGCGTATTCAGGAACCTTATAAGAACGCTAACAGAAAATTTCACCCCGATGACACGGTTGTATCGGTCGGTGATGTAAAGGTTGGCGGCGGAAATTTTGCGATTATTGCGGGTCCGTGTTCGGTGGAATCGGAAGAGCAGCTGTGCGGCATTGCCGAAAGTGTTAAAAAATCCGGTGCGCAAATGCTGCGCGGCGGCGCATTCAAACCGAGAACATCGCCGTATGCTTTCCAGGGACTGCGCAGTAAGGGTATAGAACTTTTGCTCGCCGCAAAGAAAAAAACGGGTTTGCCGATAGTTACCGAAATCATGGATATTTCGCATATTCCGCTTTTCGAGGATGTGGACGTAATCCAGGTCGGCGCAAGAAATATGCAGAATTTCGAACTTTTAAAGGAACTCGGACATCTCAATAAGCCGATTTTGTTAAAGCGCGGACTTTCGGCGACTTTGTCGGAACTTTTAATGAGCGCCGAATACATAATGGCGGGCGGAAACGAGAACGTAATTCTTTGCGAACGCGGAATAAGAACGTTCGAAACAGCGACGAGAAACACGCTTGATTTATCGGCGATACCGATGCTGCGCCAAATGACGCATCTTCCGATTATTGTTGACCCGAGCCATGCAACGGGAATTTCAAAGCTTGTTAAGCCTATGTCTGTTGCGGCGGCTGCTGCCGGTGCGGACGGACTTATAATCGAAGTGCATAACAATCCCAAAAAGGCGCTGTGTGACGGAGCCCAGTCCCTCACGTGTGAGCAGTTTGACGATGTGAAAAAGGCGGTAGATAACGTTCTGCCGTACGCATGCAGATGAGAATAGCAATAGTAGGATTAGGCTTAATCGGCGCGTCGGTCGCAAAGGGATTCAAGCGGTTTACAGATTTTGAAATACTGGGCTGTGACCGCGATGAGCATGTCATGGAAAAGGCGCTTGCCGATAAAACAATTGACGGCGCGCTTGCAGACAGATTGCCGGAATGTGATATTGTGATATTGGGGCTTTACCCGGACGCGGCAATTCAATATATGTCGGAAAGCGGGAAATTTATTTCGCCGGAAACGATTGTTGCCGATGTCGGCGGCGTGAAAGAACGCGTATGCGGCGGTATTCGTCCTGTTGCCGAAAAGTACGGTTTCACGTTTATAGGCATGCACCCCATGGCGGGGATTGAAAAATTCGGATACGATAATTCGAAAGCGGATATGTTTTTAGGTGCGTCGCTTGTTATGACACCGTATCCGGGAACATCGGAGAAAAAAATTGAAATTTTAAAAGAGACGATGATGCCCCTTGGATTTGCGAAGGTGCAAATGTCGACGCCGGGCGAGCATGATAAGATAATAGCGTACACATCGCAGCTTGCACACGTTGTGTCGAGCAGTTATATAAAAAGTCCGACAGCTATGCTGCACGGCGGGTTTTCGGCGGGCAGCTTTAAGGATATGACGCGTGTTGCACACCTTAACGAGGTTATGTGGACGGAGCTGTTTTTGGAAAATGCCGAAAATTTATCGCGGGAAATTGATATGGTTATTGCGCATCTTGCGGAGTTTTCCGCGGCGATAAAATCGGGCGACAAAACCGTACTGTGCGAGCTTTTGCGCGACGGACGCGAAAAAAAGGATAAAGCAGACATGCTTAATTGATGAAAGGACTGCGGATTATGGAGAAAATTCATGTTAATGCATCAAAGGAATATGACGTTTTGATTGCGGAAAATATTCTTCCCGAAATCGGGGAATACATAAGCGGAATAACTGCGCCGTGCAAAGCCGCGGTTGTTGCGGACGACAGAGTTTTTGAAATTTACGGAAACACCGTAATAAAATCTCTGAAAGCGGGCGGATTTGATGTGTGCGCGCACACATTCAAAAACGGCGAAACATCGAAAAATATGACGGAGCTTGAAAATATTCTCGATTTTCTGGCGGAAAATCAGCTGACGCGCAGCGATATAGTGATTGCGCTCGGCGGCGGAGTTACGGGGGATATGGCAGGCTTTGCGGCGGCGGTTTACCTGCGCGGAATACGGTTTGTGCAAGTGCCGACGACGTTTTTGTCGGCAGTAGACGCGTCGGTCGGCGGGAAAACCGCGGTGGATTTAAAAAGCGGGAAAAATCTTGCGGGAGCGTTCCATCAGCCGTCGTTGGTCATATGCGATACGAAAACATTTGATACGCTTGACGATAAAACCTTTGCCGACGGTATTTCCGAGGCAATAAAATGCGGCGCTTTGCGCGATGCGCATCTTTTCAGTCTGATGAAGGGCAATCCGCGCTCGGACGCGGCGGAAATCGTGAGCCGTGCCGTTACGATAAAACGTGATTTGGTGGCGGAAGATGAATTTGACACCGGTGCGCGCCAGCTTTTAAACTACGGTCATACCGTAGGGCATGCGATTGAAAAGTGCAGCGGATTCAGTATTACGCACGGACACGCGGTTGCAATCGGAATGGCTGTTATTACAAAAGCGGCGGAGGCGGACGGTATTTGCGAAAAAGGCACATATGATACTCTTTGCGAAAATCTGCGCGCCAACGGACTCCCGACGGTGTGCGAATACGGCGCAGCGGAGCTGTACGACGTGATTTTGTCGGATAAAAAGCGCAGCGGCTATACGATTACGCTTGTTTTGCCGAAAAAAATCGGTTGGTGCGATTTATATAAAATGCCTGTTTCGGAATTGCCCGAATTTATAAAGAAAGGGTTATGATATGGACGTTAGAATTTTGCCCGGACGGCTGCACGGAACTGTTGCCGCGATATCTTCAAAATCGGACGCACACCGCAAACTTATTGCCGCCGCGCTTGCGGACAGGGAGACAGAAATCGAACTCAATACTTTTTCCGATGACATAAATTCGACGCTGCGCTGTATAACGTCTCTCGGGGGCGCGTGGTGCAGAACGGAAAAGGGCGTAAAAATCACACCGATAAAAAAAACGTCGGACAATGTTTGCCTTGATTTTGGCGAAAGCGGTTCAACGGCACGGTTTTTGCTGCCCGTCACGGCGGCTGTTTATGAAAGCGCAAAGTTTTGCGGCAGGGGAAGACTCAATGTGCGCCCCTTTGCGGAAATAACGCGTGAGATGAGAAAAAACGGCGTTAATATAGACAGCGACACATTGCCGATGCGCAGTGCGGGACGCTTAAAAAACGGTGAATTCAGACTGTCGGGAGATGTCAGCTCACAGTACACAACGGGATTGCTGTTTGCGCTGCCGCTCTTGGAAAACGGCGGAAGAATAGCGCTTACGTCGCCTCTGCAATCGGCGGCGTACGTTGATATGACGCTTGATACTTTATCAGATTTTGGGATAACGGCGGCACAAGATGAACACGGGTTCACTGTCGAAAAACAGCAATACATAAGCCCCGGAAAGCTTTGTACGGACGGCGATTGGTCAAACGCGGCATTTTGGATTGCCGCCGATAAAATCTGCGGCGGTGTACAGGTGACGGGACTTAGTGATAATTCACGGCAGGGCGATAAAGCGATTACGGAAATTTGCGGAAAAACGGAAATTGATTGCTCGCAAATTCCGGATTTGGCGCCGATACTGGCGGTTGCGGCAGCGGCGGGAAACGGCAGAACCGTATTTAAAAATGCGGCGCGGCTGCGGCTTAAAGAAAGCGACAGAATAAAATCGGTAACCGCTCTTATAAATTCCCTCGGCGGAAATGCGGAGGAGAAGGCGGACGGATTGGTCATTAACGGAACAGGGAGTCTGCGCGGCGGTGCGGTTGACAGCTTTGCCGACCATCGCATCGTGATGGCGGCGGCGATTGCGTCATGCATATGTGCCGAACCCGTGATAATACACGGTGCGGAGGCGGTGAACAAGTCATATCCGACATTTTTCGAAGATTTCAAATCATTGGGAGGTGCAGCAGATGTACAGTATAGGTGACAAGGTGCGCGTAACGATATTCGGGCAGTCGCATTCCGGGGCAATCGGTGCAATTATAGACGGATTTCCGCCGGGGGTGACGCTCGACACCAAAAAAATCGCGGCGTTTATGCGGCGGCGCAGACCGGGGCAGAGCAAGCTGACAACGGCGCGTAATGAGACGGATATTCCGGAAATAGTATCCGGATTATATGGCGGAAAAACATGCGGTGCGCCGATATGTGCCATTATTAAGAACAGTGATACAAAAAGCGGCGATTATGATAACCTGAAACTTGTACCGCGTCCGGGTCATGCGGATTTTGCCGCATATATGAAGTACGGTGGGAATAACGATATCCGCGGCGGCGGACAATTTTCGGGAAGAATGACGGCACCGATGTGCTTTGCCGGGGCGGTATGCATGCAGATTCTGGAAGACCGCGGAATAACAATCGGAGCACATATTGCGGAAATTCACGGCATACGGGACGAAAAATTTGATGCTGTGAATATTTCGGCAAAACAGCTTGACGAAATTGCGCGCAAGGAATTTCCGACCGTATCGGACGCCGCGGGAGCAGAGATGAAAGCGGAAATCGAGCGGGCGAAAGCGGCAGGCGACTCCGTCGGCGGCATTGTCGAATGTGCCGTTATCGGCATGAAACCGGGCGTCGGCGGCGCACTGTTTGAGGGGCTTGAGGGCGAAATTTCAAAAGCAGTATTTGCCATACCCGCCGTCAAGGGAATAGAGTTCGGTGCAGGATTTTCGGTTGCGGAAATGTTCGGCTCGGAAAATAATGACGAATTTTTCGCCGGTAAAGGAACCGTGCGTACTAAGACGAACAATCACGGCGGAATTTTGGGCGGAATTTCAAGCGGCATGCCGATAATTTTCCGCGCGGCATTCAAGCCGACGCCGTCGATTGCGAAAAAGCAGCAATCGGTAAACCTGATGACGGGAGAAAATGAAGAACTTATTATAAAAGGAAGGCATGACCCGTGCGTTGTGCAAAGAGCGGTGCCATGCGTCGAATCGGCGGCGGCAATTACGGTTTTGAATTTATTGGGAGAGTGAATAAAATGGATTTAAAAAAAGCAAGAGAGATAATTGATTCAACGGATAACGAGATTGCAAAGCTGTTTGAAAAACGCATGCAGACCGTATCGGAGGTTGCGGAGTATAAAAAAGAAAACAATATGCCGATTTATAACGGCGACCGCGAGCGTGACATCATAAACCGTCTGACAGAGGCGGCGCCTTCGGAACTGGCGCTTTATGTCAAGGTGCTGTATAACACGCTTTTCGATGTGAGCCGTGCGTATCAGGCACGCAGAATAGGCAATAATTCCGAAATTGCCGATAAAATAAAAAATGCGCTGGAAAACGGCGAAAAAGAAATGCCGATGTCAGCGGTAATAGCGTGCCAGGGCAAGGAGGGCGCGTACTCGGGCAAGGCTGCGGAAAAAATGATTTACAGTCCCTCGATAATGTATTTCAACAGTTTCCGCGGAGTTTTTGATGCAGTCAAAAGCGGAATGTGCCGTTATGGCGTTCTGCCGATAGAAAACAGTATTCACGGCAGCGTGAACGAAGTTTACGATTTGATGGAAGACTATGAGTTTTATATAGTAAAATCGATAAAAATGCAAGTAAACCACGTGCTGGCGGCAAATCCGGAAACGAAGGAAGTGGCGGAGATTTTGTCGCATGAGCAAGCTCTGGGTCAATGTTCGGAATATTTGAAAAACTGCAAGGCGAAGATTACTGCGTGCGACAATACCGCTATTGCGGCTGAGAATGCAGCCAAAAAGTCGGGTACTGCTGCGATTTGCTCAAAAGAGTGCGCCGAAGTGTACGGATTGAAGATAATTGACGAAAATATTTCCGACAGCGACAACAACTATACAAGATTTATCTGCATTTCGAAAAAATTTGAGATATATCCGGGTGCGGACAGAGTAAGTTTTATGCTGACATTGCCACATGTTTCCGGTTCACTCTATTCGGTAATATCTAAATTTGCCGCGTCGGGCATGAATATGACGAAAATTGAATCGCGCCCGATTGCCGGGAAGGATTTTGAGTTTAAGTTCTATTTCGAGATTGAGGCGTCAAGCTATTCCGAGGAACTGTACGCCGTTTTGACGGAAATTGAAAATGCGGCGGAAGAATTTCGGTTTTTTGGCTGTTATCAGTGATAAAATCGCGTAAAAGCATTGACCTTTTGCATAAAATATGATAAAATATATTGAATGTTAATTTGATATATTGGAGATGAGGAAATGACGAATAAAAATAACGCTACTTTAAAACTGACACAGATTGCCCTTTTGGGTGCACTCATAGTGCTTATGGCGCTTACTCCCCTCGGATATTTAAAAATAGGACCGCTGTCAATAACATTTCTTACAGTGCCGGTTGTAATCGGTGCAATTTTGATAGGACCTGCCGGCGGTGCGGTTTTGGGCGGAATTTTTGGTCTTACAAGCTTTTTCCAGTGTTTGGGTGTTGATCAGTTTGGTGTTGCCCTTTTCAGCATAAATCCGTTTTACACCGCGGTTGTCTGCATTATTCCGCGCATATTGATCGGCGTTTTCAGCGGTTTGCTTTACAAAGCGCTTGACAAAACCAATACACACCCGGCGGTTTCATATGCGCTTTCCGGACTTTTGGGAACCGTCACAAATACGGTGTTTTTTGTCGGCGGACTTATTCTGCTGTTCGGAAATACGGAATATATCAAAACCACGCTCGGCGACAGTGCATGGAAGGTGATAAGCGTTCTTGTAACGACAAATTCGCTTATAGAAATGATTGTCTGCACAATTCTGATAACAGCGGTTTCGCGCGCATGCGTTGAAATAATGCGCCGCAGAGGTAAGTAAAATATGTGGTATACAAAAGACTGGAAAGATTACAGATTAATTGACGCCGCGGGCGGTGAAAAGCTGGAATATTGGGGAAATATTCTGCTGCGCCGTCCCGACCCGCAGGCGATATGGACGGAAAAGAGCAAAACCGCGTTATGGAATAAAACCGACGCTACTTACCACAGGAGCACATCAGGCGGAGGACACTGGGAATATTTTAATAAAAAAATGCCGCCGCATTGGATGGTGCGCTACAAAAATCTGACGTTTAACGTAAATCCGATGGGATTTAAGCATACCGGGCTTTTTCCGGAACAGGCAGTCAACTGGGATTGGTTCACCGCGTTGATAAAAAAAGAAAACAGAACAATAAAAGTTCTTAATTTGTTTGCATATACAGGCGGCGCGACTGTTGCCGCAACCGCGGCGGGTGCAGAAGTGTGCCATGTCGACGCGTCGAAGGGAATGGTAACTCGTGCAAAAGAAAACATGGCGTCATCGGGGCTTGCGGATAAGCCCGTGC
Organism: uncultured Clostridia bacterium; assembly: GCA_934487205.1. Taxonomy (GTDB): domain Bacteria; phylum Bacillota; class Clostridia; order UBA1381; family UBA1381; genus UBA1738. Next base: position 33,772 of record CAKSRS010000006.1, on the reverse strand, counting down.
GGTATATTGTAGATGACGTAAAAAAATTCGTCGCAAGAGAGGCGCGCCGCGGAAAAAAATATGATGCGGTTATCATGGATCCGCCGTCCTATGGCAGAGGACCGTCGGGCGAATTGTGGAAAATTGAGGACGAATTATATCCGCTTATTGAATCATGCATGAATATTTTATCGGACGAACCGTGTTTTTTTCTTATAAATTCATATACAACAGGTCTTTCGCAGACCATTATGAGTAATGTTCTTACTCTCACCATGCAAAAAAAATACGGCGGCACAGTCAGCTGCGATGAAATCGGACTTATGATGCAGGACAAGCAGATGATTTTACCGTGCGGAATAAGCTGCCGTTGGAACAGGAATTAATTATGATTGATGTTGAAAATTTGTCTTTTTCTTATGATGAGGAAACGGAAAAATATATAATAAAGGACTTAAATCTGCATATTTATAAAGGCAGTTTTGTTGCCGTACTCGGTCATAACGGGTCGGGCAAATCCACGCTTGCCAAACATTTTAACGGTATTCTTCTGCCGAGTGGCGGCGCCGTTTATATTGACGGAATGGACACAAGGGACGAGGAACATGTCTTTGATGTCCGCAAAACCGCGGGAATGGTTTTTCAAAATCCGGATAATCAGATGGTTGCTGCGGTTATTGAGGACGAAGTCGCGTTTGCGCCGGAAAATCTCGGTGTAGAGCCGTCGGAAATTCGAAAAAGAGTTGATAAGTGCCTGGAAGTTGTCAATATGTCGGAATATGCGAAAAGTTCACCCTCGCATCTCTCGGGCGGACAAAAGCAGCGCGTGGCGATTGCCGCGGTGCTGGCGATGGAGCCGGAATGTATAATTCTGGATGAACCGACGGCCATGCTTGACCCGAAGGGCAGAAAAGAGGTTATGAAAACCATAAAAACGCTGAACCGCGAAAGGGGAATAACGGTTGTGCTTATAACACATTACATGGACGAGGCGGCAATGGCAGACAGGGTTATAGTCATGGAGCGCGGCGAAATAATAGTCGACGATGTTCCGAAAAAAGTATTTTCACAGGTGGAAAAAATTAAAAAAATCGGTCTTGATGTGCCGCAGGTTACAGAGCTTGCGTTTTTACTGCGACAAATGGGAATAGATATGCCGGAGGACATCATAACGGTGGAAGAATGTGAAAAAGTACTGTACGATAAACTGAAGGAATTGGAAAATGATTAAGGTTTCGAATTTAACATATATATATCAGCCGGGAATGCCATATGAAAAAAAGGCTCTCGATGATGTGAGTTTTGAGGTGCCGACGGGCAGTTTTACTGCAATTATCGGGCATACAGGCTCGGGGAAATCAACCCTGATACAACATCTTAACGCATTGACGCGTCCTGCGTCGGGGAAAATTGAAATTGACGGTGTTGATATTACCGACCCCAAATGTGATTTGCGCGAGGTGCGGAAAAATGTGGGTCTTGTGTTCCAGTATCCAGAGCATCAGCTTTTTGAGGAAACGGTATTTAAAGATATCGCCTTCGGCCCGCACAATATGGGTTTGTCGGAGGACGAAATAAAACAGCGCGTATATGAGGCGGCTCGCTTTGTCGGACTATCGGAGGAGCTTATGGAAAAATCGCCGTTTGAGCTTTCGGGCGGGCAAAAACGCCGCGTTGCGATTGCGGGGGTACTGTCCATGCAGCCGCGCGTGCTGATTTTAGACGAACCCACAGCGGGGCTTGACCCGCGGGGCAGAGATGAAATTTTGGGGCAGCTGGTACAACTGCATAAAGAAAATAAAGAAATGACGATTTTGCTTGTGTCACATTCAATGGAGGACGTTGCAAAAATTGCCGAGAGCGTTATCGTGATGAATCACGGCAGACTTGCCATGCATGGGAGCGTTGCGGAAGTTTTTGAAAGAAGTGCGGAACTTAAAACGATGGGACTTGACGTACCGCAGATAACCGAGCTTGCACAGCGTCTTATTGCGGACGGAATTGATATTGCGCCCGATATATATACGGTAAAATATGCCTCGGAGCTTTTCGGAAGGCTGATAAAGGAGGCAGAAAATGTTTAAGAATATTACAATCGGTCAGTATGTGGAGGGTGATTCGTTTATTCATAAAATGGACGCGCGCATAAAGATTTTGCTGACTCTGTTTTATATTTTTGTATTGTTTATCATAACGTCGCCCGCCGCGTATATTCTGTTTGCGGCGTTTACCGTATTTTTGATATTCCTTTCGGGAGTGCCTATAAAATTTGTACTGCGCGGGCTGCGGCCGATGCTTTTCATATTGGTGTTTACTGCTGTAATAAACCTTTTTATGACGGGCGGCGAAACAGTTTTATGGACATGCCCGTTTTGGAGCAGGATGCGCATCACGGAGGAAGGTTTAAAAACCGCGGTAATGATGATATTGCGGCTTGTTTTTCTTGTGGCGGGAACGTCGGTGCTGACGCTTACAACCACACCGCTTATGCTTACCGACGGTATCGAAAAGTTATTGAAACCGTTCGAGATTATAAAAGTTCCGTCGCACGAAATTGCGATGATGATGACGATTGCGATAAGATTTATTCCCACGCTGTCGGAAGAAACGGAAAAAATAATGAAAGCGCAGATGGCGAGGGGCGCGGATTTTGAAAGTGGAAATATTTTCCGCCGTGCAAAAGCGATGATTCCGCTCCTTGTACCACTGTTTATAAGCGCATTCCGCCGTGCGGACGAGCTTGCGGTGGCGATGGATTCGCGGTGCTATCAGGGCGGCAAACACCGCACACGTATGAAGGTTATGAAGATGACATACCGCGATGCCGTTGCGTCGGCGTTTATGCTGGCGGTTGCGGCAGCGGCGGTTTTAATTCAGAATTTGTTTTAGAGGACATTGGCAATGCGCAATATTAAGCTGACAATACAATATGACGGTACGGCTTATCACGGTTGGCAGACTCAAAAAAATGCCGTAACGGTTCAGGAAACACTGGAAAATGCAATTGCAAAAATTATCGGCGCAAAGCCGCAGCTTACGGGCTGCAGCCGAACCGATACGGGCGTGCATGCGGAAATGTTTACGGCGAATTTTAAGTCGGAAACAAAAATTCCGTGCGACAAATTCCCGCTTGCAGTGAATACATATCTGCCGGCGGATATTGTGTGCCTTGCCGCGGAAGATGCGCAGCCGGATTTTAACGCGCGGTTTTGCGCCAAGGGCAAGCGGTATACGTATTATATACAAAATTCGCGTTTCCCCGATGCTTTTAAAGTAAATTATGCATGGCATTTTCCGTATAAGCTTGATATTGACGCTATGAAACGGGCGTCGCACGCGTTTTTGGGCGAGCATGATTTTATCGGTTTTGCGGCAAGCGGATTCACGGTTAAAACTACTGTCCGGACGATATATTCGCTTGATGTTGAAAAAGTCGGCGATTTAGTAAAAATAACGGTATGCGGCAACGGGTTTCTGTATAATATGGTAAGAATTATTGCCGGAACGCTTGCATTTGTCGGCTGCGGAAAAATCAATGCGGACGACATGCCGGATATCATTGCATCATGCGACAGAAAAAGAGCGGGAATTACTGCCCCGCCGCAAGGGTTATTTTTATCGGAGGTGTATTACTAATGAACAAAAGAAATAATATATTAAAGCTTTTTGTTGTAATACTGTGCCTTTGCGCCGTCACGCTGTTTGCGCTTATACAATCGGGAGACAGTCCGGGGTTTGTGCATACTTATAAAAATAACTTTAAACGAAACATTAATGCGATATGCAATATTTTAAATATTGAACTTCCGATTGAAACACAGCTGTATCTTGATGATATGTCCGAGCCGACACCGAAACCGACAATGATTCCGGCAGCGGAACAGATGTCGCAGGAGGAGGCTCTCGGTTATCCAGCATATGAAGAAGAACCGGAGGAGGCACACGGAACCGCATCGCTGACAACCCAGGCACCGAAAAAAGCGGCAAGCGGTGACTTTTTGCCGATAGCATTCACGGCGGCTGAAAATACTAAATATATCAATTATAAGGACAGCATCATATGCGTGAATGAGACATCATATCAGGCATATTCACCCGGGGGAAAACTTTTGTGGTCACAGGGGATACAAATGCAGTCGCCGATAGTAAAGGCAAAGGGCGAGTATCTTCTTGTGTGCGAATCGGGCGCGAAAAAGATAAATTTGTATAAAGGAAAAAAACTTGTATTCGGTACAAAAACTGAAGGCGATATAATTACGGCATCGCTTTCAGAAAACGGCGATGTTGTGGTTGTGACAAACAAGGAGTCATACAAGGCGCAGGTTGCGGTGTATAATAAAGGCGGAAAGAAGATATTTGCATGGGATTCGGGTTCGTATGACGTTCTGAGCGCGGCAATTTCGGGCGGCAGGCAGGTTGCATTAGCGATGCTTGATACCGATACCGGTGCGGATACATTTATAAGTTGTATGGACGTTAAGGGTAACACAAGATACAAAACCGAAACGTTTAAAAATACGTTGGTGTTCAATCTTGATTATTCCGGCGAAAAGCTGACGGCTCTTTCCGAAAGTAAATATATGGGAATATCCTCGAAGGGAAAAGTGCAGTGGGAATACGGGTTTGACGGTAAAAAGTTGAATAAATTTACCATTGATACTGCGGGAAACATGCTCCTTTTGCTTGAGTCGGAGAGTACGGGTGAGCTTTCGGCTGTCAGCCCAGGCGGAAAAGTTTATCCGCCGATAAAGACGGAAAGTATGCCGGAAACGATTGACATTAAATCGGACACCATCGCATATAATAACGGACGAGAGGTAATTTTAACCGATTTTAAGGGCAAGAGAAAATCTAAGGCGGACTGCGATTCCAATATTAAACAGGTTCATATTATAAATTCAAAACAAGCGCTTTGTGTTTACAGTTCGAGTATACAAATCAAAAAGACGGCCAAACAGGACGTTGTAAAGCGGGAAGATGTACCGACGGAAACGCCGGCTCCGAATACCGAACAGCAATAAAAAAACGGAGGGATTATAATGAATTTTATTCCGGATGCGATACTGTGCGCTGCGGCAATCGTGTGCATAAGCATATCGGCAAAAAAAGGGTTTATAAAGGCGTCAAAAAATATTCTGGCTTTGGTCTTAACGGCAGTTTTGATGCTTTCCATGCAGCCGATTATTCTTACATATCTGCAAAGTTCGCCGCTTGGCGACAACGTTAAAACGATAGTTTCCAAAAACATCACAAAAACCTATGAAAAGGAAGGGTTGGAGGAAGATACCGATACTTCCGACACCGAGGCGTCAATTGAAATCTGCGAAAAGCTCGGTTTGCCGACGTTTATGTCATCGGGGATTGAAAAAAGTCTGCAAAGTATGTCGGAAGTGAAAAATAATGTGCTTGAAGTCATAACGGACGCGATGACGCTCACGATATTAAAGGTTATTGCGTTGATTTTGCTTTTTATTCTCGTACGGATTTTTGTTTTTCTGATTTTGAAACTGCTTGAAAGTCTCTTTGAACTTCCGGGACTTCGCGGCGTGAATAAAACGCTGGGGGCATGTATCGGTGTGTTTAATGCGCTGATTTTGATTTATATAATATGCGGTGCGATTGCGCTCTTAACGCCGGTTGATAAGCTTGCGGCGGTTCAGGAAACGATAGATTCCACTTATATTTTGAAATATTTTTACGAAAACAATATACTGTTTTCATTGTTTGTGTAGAAAGAGGTGTAGTGATTGCAGGAGAATACAGAATTACAAAGAAAGACTAAGGAAGAATTAAAACAGCTTGCACTCGGACTGGAAATTCCTAAAATTTCCGCAATGAAAAAGGACGAGCTTATCGAGGCAATTCTGAAAAAAAGAGAGGAAATCGCCCAAAAGCCGAAGGAACAGCCGAAAAAAAGATACCGCCCCGCCGACGCGGTGGAAGTGCGCGGTGTTTTGGACGTTATGGCGGACGGGTTTGGTTTTTTGCGTGTAGAAAATTTTAAACCGAGCGAGGACGATATATATGTTTCGCCGACGCAAATACGGCGGTTTAATTTAAAAACTGGTGATGAAATTATGGGTGACGCGCGTCCTTCGCAAGACGAGGACAGGTATTCGCCGCTGCTGTTCGTAAAGCAGATAAACGGCGATTCGATTGATGTGGCGCTGAAACGCAAGAGTTTTGAACGTCTTACGCCGATTTATCCAAAGGAAAAGCTGGTTTTGGAAACAGGCGAAAAAGAAAAATATGCGTCCAGGCTTGTGGATTTAATCGCGCCGATAGGAAAAGGTCAGCGCGGAATGATTGTCGCCCCGCCGAAAGCGGGCAAAACAACGCTGATCAAGCAGATAGCACAGTCTATTGCAAAAAATTATCCCGATGTCGAGTTAATCGTGCTGCTGATTGATGAGCGCCCGGAAGAAGTAACCGATATGCGCCGCTCAATTGACGGTGAAGTTGTATATTCTACATTTGATCAGACGCCGGAAAATCACACAAAATGTGCGGAAATGGTGTTGGAGCGCGCAATGCGCCTTGTGGAGCAAAAGAAAGATGTTGTAATTCTTATGGATTCCATAACGCGCCTTGCGAGGGCGTATAATCTGACGGTAACGCCGACGGGCAGAACTCTTTCGGGTGGTCTTGACCCCGATGCGCTTATTAAGCCGAAGAAATTTTTCGGCGCGGCGCGGAATATTGAAGAAGGCGGAAGTCTTACAATTCTTGCAACGGCTCTTGTGGAAACGGGTTCACGTATGGACGATGTAATTTTCGAAGAATTTAAAGGTACGGGCAATATGGAGTTAAAGCTTGACCGAGGCTTACAGGAGAGACGGATTTTTCCGGCGATTGATGTGCTGAAATCGGGCACGCGCCGCGAGGAGGAATTGCTCACGCCGACACAGATGGAGGCGGTATGGGCTATTCGGCGAAATGTAAATTCGCAGAACACGTATGAAACAATGGCAAGACTTTTGCAATTTATGAAAAATACGCAGAATGAAAACGAATTTGTTGAAACAATATTAAAATACTATAAAAAATAACCACGGAAAAAGGAGATGTCTTAACATGACGGAACATTTATCAGCACTTTTGGATTACGGTCTCGAAAGAGGAATGATTAATGAATTTGATGAAAATTATGTTGTTAATAAGGTGTTGGCGCTGATTGGCGGCGACAGCTTTGAACGCACGCAGCATAGGGATTTTGCAAATATTGATGAAATCCTTTCGGGACTTTTGGATTTTGCGGCGGAAAACGGCAAGCTGGAAGATAACACGGTTACATACCGCGATATTTTGGCGGCAGAGATTATGGATAATCTGACTCCGCGTCCGTCGGAACTTGACGAGAAGTTTTTTGAAAAATACAAAAAATCGCCGAAAGACGCGACCGAATATTTTTATAAGCTGTCGCGCGATAACAACTACATCATGACGGAACGCATAAAAAAGAATATAATCTGGAAAACGAAAACAAAATACGGCGAGCTTGATATAACGATTAATCTGTCGAAACCGGAAAAAGACCCGAAGGAAATTGCAAAAGCAAAACTTGTAAAGCAAACCGGGTATCCGAAATGTCTGCTTTGCGCCGAGAATGTCGGCGTTCGCGGAAACGCAAATCACCCGCCGCGGACAAATCACAGAATTATTCCGCTTGAATTGGCGGGCGAAAGATGGTATTTGCAGTATTCGCCGTATGTTTACTATAATGAGCACTGCATAGCGCTCAGCTCAAAACATACGCCGATGAAGATTGAAAAGGCAACTTTTGACAGACTTTTGCAATTTGTGGAACAATTTCCGCATTATTTTATCGGTTCCAATTCCGATTTGCCGATTGTCGGCGGTTCTATTCTGACGCATAACCATTTCCAGGGCGGAAATTATGAGTTTGCTATGGCAAAACAGCCGATTAAGCACAAATTCACCTTTAAAGGCTATGAAGACGTAGAGTCGGGTATAGTTGACTGGGCGCTGTCAACGATAAGGCTGATTGGTTCCGACCGCGAAAGACTTTCCGAACTGGGCGAAAAAATTCTGAACAAATGGCGCGGTTATTCCGATGAGGAGAATGAAATCCTTGCATATACCGACCAGCTGCATAATACGGTTACGCCTATTGCAAGAAAGCGCAACGGGAAATTCGAGCTTGATTTGATTTTGCGTAATAACAGAACGAATGAGGAACACCCGGACGGGATTTTCCATGCACATAAGGAATATCATTACATTAAAAAAGAGGGCATAGGTCTCATAGAAGCAATGGGACTTGCTGTACTTCCGCCGCGTCTCACAACGCAGTTCGGTGAGTTGACTGATGAGGTTAAGCAAAATATCGGTGAAGTGTTTGCAAAAATTCTTGAAAACTGCGGCGTTTTCAAGGCTACCGAAAAGGGAATGAACGGTTTCATTAAATTTATGGAGAGCGTAATTGAATAAAAAAGTCCGGTTTTTATGCCGGATTTTTTTTCAGATACGGTTATATGTCCCGAAACTGCCGATTGTTTGAAAAGGGACATATATATAAGGTAAATAATTCTTGAAAATTATCCGTTTGTATGATATAATTTACCGCGAAGAAAAAATTCCCGCAGGAATATTTTATAAACGGAGGGGCAAAATATGTCAATTATTGTAAAGGATAAGCAGTTTCATCTGCAAACAAAAAACAAGAGCTATATTTTCAGCGTATATAAGGAAAGATTTTTAACTCATATTTACTGGGGCGACAAGCTTTCGGACGATATCGACGTATCGGATTTTCCGGACGAAATGATAATTTCAAGGGCAAATGCGTTCCATGTTCCGCTTGATGCCGAAAACAAAAGTTTTGTATCGGATTTGCAGCTGGAATTTGCGGTTACGGGCAGCGGTGACTATCGCACGCCGTCGTTTTTGGCGCGCTATGCGGACGGTTCGACCGTGACGGAGCTTGTGTATGATTCATACAAGATTCATCAGGGCAAGACAAAAATCCCGGGCATGCCGTCGCTTGTGTGCGAAAATTCGGAAACGCTTGAAATTTCGCTTTTTGACAAGCTTACGGGGCTTACTGCGAAGTTATATTACTGTGTTTTGCCGGAATATGATATAATCACGCGTTTTGCGTCGTTCCAAAACGGCGGCAGCAATGATATACATATTCTTTCGGCGCAATCCGCATGTGTGGATTTTTACGGACAGAATTATAAAATCATGAATTTGCAGGGGGACTGGGCACGTGAACGCAGCGTAGAATATACCGATGTTAAGCACGGAATTTTCACGATAAATTCAAAGCGCGGCATGAGCAGCCATATGAATAACCCGTTTACGGCAATTATGGATAAGAATGCGAATGAAGATTACGGCGAAGTTTTCGGATTTTGCTTGGTTTACAGCGGCAATTTTGACGCAAGCATTGAGGGTAGTTCGTGCGGAACAACAAGAGTAACAATGGGTATAAACCCGTATAATTTTGACTGGACGCTTGCACCGGGCAATGAATTTTTCACGCCGGAAGTGATAATGGTTCACTCAAATGCGGGTCTTTCCGAAATGAGCAGAACTTATCATAAAACCTTCCGCGAGTGCCTGTATCAGGGCGAACATAAAATGAAGGAGCGTCCGCTGATTATCAATAACTGGGAGGGAACGACTTTCTATTTTGATGAACCGAAACTGTGTGCAATTGCGGAAAACGGCGCAAAATTGGGACTTGAAATGTTCGTTTTGGACGACGGTTGGTTCGGTAAGCGCAATAATGATGATTGTTCTCTGGGCGATTGGTACCTGAATAAGGAGAAATTGCCGGCAGGACTTGCAAGCCTTGCCGAAAAAATCAACGGAATGGGAATGAAGTTCGGACTTTGGGTTGAGCCCGAAATGATTTCGCCGGACAGTGATTTATACCGCGCTCACCCCGATTGGTGTCTGCACGCAGAGGGCAGAACAAGAACGCAGAACCGTCAGCAGCTTGTACTGGACTACACGAGAAAAGATGTTCGCGACTATATTATTGACGCTATCGGCTCGGTGATTGCGTCGGCGAACATTGAGTATATAAAATGGGACTGCAACCGAAATCTTACCGAAATGCAGAATCAGATGCAGGCTCATGAGTATGTTTTGGGACTTTACGAAGTTTTGGAGGCGCTTACATCGCGTTTCCCGCATGTACTGTTTGAGGGCTGCTCGGGCGGCGGCGGACGTTTCGATGCGGGAATGATGTATTACATGCCGCAGACGTGGACAAGCGATAATACCGACCCAATGGCAAGAATAAAAATCCAGTACGGCACATCTATGGTATTCCCGCCGATTGCAATGACGGCGCATGTTGGTAGTATTGACGTAGGGTATGAGCGTGAAAATGCTAAAATGAACACCTGCGCGATGGTTGCGATGAGCGGCAATTTCGGCTATGAACTGGATTTGTCAAAACTTTCGGAAACGGAAATCAAACAGGCAAAAGGATATGCGGATTTGTATAAGGAAATAAGAAAAACTATTCAGTTCGGCGATTTTTATCGCCTTGAAAATCCGTATGAAAGCGACGTATGCTCGTTTGAGTTTGTTGATGATACGCGTGTGGTTCTGTTTACCTACCAGACATTCTGTAAGATAAATGGCGAGGAACGCAGAGTGAAATTTAAGGGTCTTGACAAAGACGCAAAATACGACGATAACGGAACAATCCGCACCGGTGAAGAACTTATGAAACTGGGCAGACGGATAGAGATTTTTTCAAGAGAGCAGACATCGCGATGCTACATATTTAACCGTATTGCTGAATAAACCGATATGCGGCTGTCCTAAGTTGAAAGAGATTATTACGTGAATTTTCGCAGTCGGACATGCCGCAGAATTTTTCGGCACGCTGTGGAATAATCAGTGCGCCGGAAACCGGCGGGCATGGCAAAAGGGAGAAAGATATGAAAAATGAATATAAAAGCACATTGACCGCCTGTTTTATGGGTTATATAGTTCAGTCGATAGTAAATAATTTTGTTCCGCTGCTTTTTGTGACATTTGAGTCGCAATACGGAATTCCGCTTTCAAAAATAACAGCGCTCATTACAATTAACTTTGCACTGCAGCTGTGCGTTGATTTTGCGTCCGCATTTTTTATCGATAAAATCGGTTACAGGGCGTCCGCAATCATTGCGCACACATTTGCGGCGCTCGGATTGGTTTCGCTGGCGTTTTTGCCGGGAATGTTAGCTAATCCGTATTTGGGAATTATAATATCGGTTGTATTTTATGCAATCGGCGGGGGGCTTTTGGAGGTGGTTGTCAGCCCTATGGTTGAGGCGTGCCCGAACGAGCATAAGGCAAAAACCATGAGTATGCTGCACTCCTTCTATTGCTGGGGTACGGTTGGAGTAATTGCGGTTTCTACACTGTTTTTCAATATTTTCGGAATAAATAACTGGAAAATTCTTTCGGTTCTTTGGGCAATTTTGCCGATTGTAAACGGTATAGTATTTTGCAAAGTACCGATTGCGACTCTGACCGAGGACGGCGAAAAGGGTATGCCGATGAGTAGTTTAATAAAAAACGGAATTTTCTGGATTTTTGTGGTACTTATGTGTTGCGCGGGAGCAAGCGAACAGGCGGTAAGCCAGTGGGCGTCGGCGTTTGTGGAAAAAGCTCTCGGAATTTCAAAATCTGTCGGCGACCTTGCCGGACCGACCCTGTTTTCGGTACTGATGGGATTGTCGCGGGTGATTTACGGCAAATACGGCGATAAAATAGATTTGGATAAAATGATGATTTTTAGCGGCGTATTGTGCGTGGCGGCATATTTTATTACCGCGCTGACAAAGTCGGCGTTGGGCGGACTTATCGGCATAGCCGCTACGGGTTTTGCCGTCGGAATAATGTGGCCGGGAACATACAGCAAGGCTGCAAAAGCGATAAATGGCGGCGGAACGGCAATGTTTGCATTGCTTGCGCTCGCGGGCGATGTCGGCTGTACGGTCGGACCGACCTTTGCCGGAAAAATAGCCGGTATGGCGGGCGATAACCTTAAAATCGGTATTTTGGCGGCAGTGGTGTTTCCTGTTGTTCTGACGTTGCTTATGTGTTGTATGAGAAAGAAGAAGGGGATTGCGGCAAAATGATTTCATTTTGCTGCAATCCCCTTGCAGTTAGTAAATTCAATGCTTGCGCCGCCTTTTATGGGGGGCATGCTTTTTATTTTTCCGTACGGTTGGTTTTAATTCGTTTCGGTGTACGCTCTTTGGTTTGCTGCCGGACAAAATAAAATCGACTTGACGAGTTTGCAGGTCGGCGCGCACAATTTCGATATTTATGCGGTCGCCGATGCGAAAAGTTTTCCCGTGGCGTTTCCCTATAATACAGCGTGAATTTTCATCATATTCATAATAATCACCGTTAATTGTTTCAAGGCGAATTAAGCCTTCAACGGTATTATCAAGCTCTGCGAAGATGCCGAAGTTGGTTACGCCGGAAATAACGGCGGGAAATTCGCACCCTACAAAATTCTGAATATATGCGGCTTTGAAAAGGTCGGAAACGGAACGTTCACACAATTCCGCCGTGCGTTCGGTTTCGCTTGAGTGTGCCGACGCGTCTTTGACAAATTCGCCGTAGCGCGACAAATCTCTGCCGGATAAAAAATCTTTTAAGATGCGGTGTATTGTCAAATCGGGATAGCGCCGAATCGGGGAAGTGAAATGGCAGTAGTATTTTGCCGCCAATCCGAAATGACCCGTACATTCGGGTTTGTATTCGGCTTTCATCAGCGAACGCAGCATGTATGTCGCTATCATTGTTTCGTTTCCCGTTCCCTCAATGTCCGTTAAAATTTGCTGTAAATCTTTGGGATAAACCTCTTTTCCTTTCATCACATATCCAAAACTTCCGATAAATTTGCGGAAACTGTCCATTTTTTCATTGTTGGGTTGTTCATGAACGCGATAAACAAACGGAATTTCCGCCCAATAGGCAAATTCCGCAACCGTTTCGTTTGCAATCAGCATAAATTCCTCGATAAGCTTGTGCGCATCGTTACGGACTTCTTTTTCAACGGCTATCGGCATGTTATTTTCATCGAGTATGATTTTCGGCTCGGGAAAATCAAAATTTATACTGCCGCGCTCTGCCCGACGTTTCTGCAAAAGCTGCGAAAGTTTATACATATTTAATAAGTCGGGAAGGATATGCTTGTATTTATCCGATAATTCGGCATCGCCTTCGAGAATCTTCGCTACATTATTGTATGTCATGCGCTCGCAGGAACATATAACGCCCTTTTCTATAGTGTGGCGTACGACATTGCCGGAATTTTTGTCAATTTCCATAATAACCGACAGAGTAAGCCTGTTTTCGTGCGGGTTCAGACTGCACAGACCGTTCGAAAGCCGCTGCGGCAGCATGGGAATAACGCGGTCGGTGAGATAAACACTTGTCCCGCGGTCGAACGCTCCGCGGTCAAGCGCCGAGTTTTCGGTCACATAATGCGTTACGTCGGCTATGTGCACACCGAGCTCATAGTTCCCGCCGGGCAATAGTTTCAGTGAGACGGCGTCGTCGAAATCACGAGCATCATCGCCGTCTATGGTGAAAACCGTGTCATGTGTAAAGTCATGTCTGCCGATGAAATCTTTCTCGGAAAGCTTTTCCGGAAATGCGTTCGATTCCGCAATTTCCTCGTCGCTGAAACCGGGGATTATACCGTTTTCGATTATAATTGCATCGGTGAGCGTTTTTAAGTCGCGGCTGTTGCCTAAAACCTGCGTGACTTCGCCGTATACGGTGCCGTTTTGTCTGAATTCGGTCAGCTGCAAAAGAACACGGTCGCCGACTTTTGCACCGTTTGTTTCGGTAAGTTTTACGGTAAACGGCATGCGCGGATTGTCGGGTACGGCGGAAAAATCGTCGGTCAGGACGGCGCTTACCGGATTTTGGTTTCGTTCTGTCACGGACAGGATTTTTCCTTCATCGCGCCCGCGTGAATGTCCCGTGAGCTTTACAAGGACGGTGTCGCCATCAATGGCGGTATTAATCCTGTCATACGGGATAAAAATATCGTCGCTGCGGTTTTCGCATGTGACAAAACCAAACCCGCCGCGCGGATTTATTCGCAGTGTGCCGGTGAACATATTGTTTTTTTCGCACAATGCATATCTTTTTCGCTTGGAACAAAAAATTTTTCCTTCCGATATTAATTCATCGAGTATGGCATTAAGCTCAGGCAAATCATCTTCCGGTACGTCAAGAACGGCAGCCATTTCTTCAAATGTGAGGGGAATATAGCTGTCGTCGGATATATACGCAAAAATTTTTTCTTTTCTGTTCATTATGATAAATCACCTCGTTATGCTATTATTGTACAATATTTTTGTCGTATCATCAATAGTTATGACTAAAAAAATAAAATATTATCAATAAAATATTGACTATTGTGTAAAAAAGTTATATAATATACAAGTATGTTAGTTTTTACAATGAAAGGAAGGACAAACTATGAAGAAAAAGAGTATTCTGTTACTCACACTTATTGTCATCATAGCTGTTGTACTTAACTGCGTGGCATTTATCGGTTTCGATATTTCCGGCTTTAAGTACGGCGGAATTTTTGATGAAAATAGGGGTATCAGAAAAGGAATTGACTTGGCGGGCGGTTCGGTAATTACGTTCCAGTCAAGCAAGGCAAATCCGACAGACGCGGAAATGGATATTGTTGAGGCAATTTTTAACGCGCGTCTTACAAATGCGGGTTACACAGAGGCGAGAATTTCAAGAGGTAATGAAGGACAGATTACCGTAGAAATCCCTTCGGTAACCGACACAGATGAAGCTGCAAGCCTTCTCGGCTCAACAGCTAAGCTTACATTCAGAGATGCTGACGGAAACGTTGTTTTAGACGGCGCAACCGACATAAAGAGCGCTGAATATAAGTACGGTCAGACATCAAATACGGCGTCTGCAAGCCAGGCATACGTTCAGTTGACGCTGACGCAGGATGCTGTTTCGAAGTTTGCTGAGGCTACAAAAAATGCCGCGGCTCGTTCTGACGGAAAAAATTACATTTCTATAGTAATGGACGATAACATAATCTCGAGTCCGTCGGTTAAGCAGGAAATCAATTCAGAGACTTGTATTATCGAAGGCAACTTCACACCGGAGACGGCACAGGAACTTGCAAATCAGATTAAGTCGGGTCAGCTGCCGTTTGAACTTAACGCAATTTCAAAAGAAACAATCGGCGCGGAACTTGGTGCAAATGCACTTCCGACATCGTTGATGGCTGCCGGCATAGGTATTCTCATTATCATGCTGTTCATGATAGTTATGTACAGAATGTCGGGTGTGCTTGCATCAATTGCAATGGCGGTTTATGTAGGTCTTATTTCGTTGTTGCTCGGTCTTTTGAGAGTAAATCTGAGTCTTTCGGGTATCGCGGGTATCATCACATCGCTTGGTATGGCGGTCGATGCGAACGTTATTATTTTCGAAAGAATGAAGGAAGAATTAAAACTCGGAAAATCAATCAAAGCTTCGGTTGATGCCGGATTCCATAAAGCATTTTCCGCAATTCTTGACTCAAACGTAACAACAATTATTTCGTGTATCGTTCTGTACCTGTCGGGTATAGGTACAATCAGAGGTTTTGCTGTAACACTTGGCTTGGGCGTTGCTATCAGTATGTTTACGGCGATTACGGTTACAAGATTCCTCTTGAAACAGCTTGTTAACCTTAATATCAAGAACCGCAAGCTGTTCTGCGCGTAATTAAGGAGGGTGAGTTAGATGAAAAATTTTAAATTTACAGAAAACAGAATTAAATTTTTGCTGCTGCCTATCCTTATCTGTGTTGTAGGAATAGTTATGTTCTTTGTACGGGGATTTAACTATGATACGGAATTTGTCGGCGGTATCAGAATGCAGGTAAATATCGGTTCGACGTTCGACAACCAGGAAGTTGCAAAGATGATAACCGATACAGCCGGCGAAGTTGCCGCACCTGTTGTACAGACAATCGGCGACGGCACACAGGCAACAATTAAAATGTCGGAACTTGATGAAGAAACAAAAAATAAGCTCATTGACGAAATTAAAGCAAAATACGGCGATGATTCAATCATGTCTTTGAATGCCGCATCGGCAAGTTTCGGTACACAGGTTCAGAGAAAAACATTGGTCTACACTCTTATTGCCATCATTTGCATACTTGCATATATTGCAATAAGATTTGAGGTAAAGAGTGCGGTTATGTCCGTTATCGCGCTTGCGATAAACATTCTTGTTATGATTGCGGTATACCTTATCACATACACACCGCTTAATACAACGTTTATTGCAGCTATGCTTACCGTTGTCGGCTATTCAATTAACAACACAATCGTTGTGTTTGACAGAATACGTGAGAATATGCGCGGATTTAACTCGAAAAAGGGTGACACCGTTGCTGCAACCGTTGACAGAAGTATATCTGAATCAATGGGCAGAACACTTAATACAACCATCACAACGCTGATTACAATCGTATTGCTTTACATCTTCGGTGTAAACTCGATTAAGGGATTTGCATTCCCGCTTATAATCGGTGTTTTGATCGGTGCTTATACATCAATCTTTATCGCGAGTCCGTTCTGGGCAGTGTGGAAACAATCCGAGATTGATTCTAAGCAAAAAAGAAAATAATTAAATAAACATACAGCACCTTCAAATGCGATTCTTTGGAGGTGCATTTTCTTTTGTGTAAAATTTTAAAAATATCTTGAAGAAAATCGCAAAAAGTGATATAATACTATAAGTATTGCGGTACGGGAAATGTACCGATGCGGAAAATGCGTTAATGAAGGAGAAATTGTGTATGTGTGTCGGTGCGAAACGAAAAAAGTTCTATCCGGATTTTTGGTTTGAATCAATTCATACCATACCGTCTGATTTTTTTTATAATCATGACATAAAATATGTGTTGCTGGACATTGATAACACGCTTGTGAGCTACACACGTTCAACAGCCGACGAGGGCGCAAGGCAGTTCTTGAATTTATTGACGGAAAATGGCATAAAATATGCATTTGTATCTAATAATCATCGTGAGAGAGTTGAAGAATTTGCACGCGAATTTGGTGCCGTTTATGTAAATGACGCGGCAAAACCGCTGCGAATAGGTATCCGAAAAGCAATGCGGCGTTTATCCGCAGATGCAACGCAGACGGCAATAATAGGCGATCAGGTGTTTACCGATGTATGGGCGGGTAAGCGCTCGGGGATAATGACTGTTATGGTCGAGCCTATAGAAGCAAAGGAAACGCCGTTTTTTGGAATTAAACGGAAATTGGAAAAAATTGTTTTGAAGGGTTACGTAAAATCATGAAAAAACTTGCAATAATAGGCAGTCCGGTGGCGCACAGCCATTCGCCCGCCATGCATAATTACATATCGAAGGTGGTCGGCGCGGACTATGATTACGGCGCGATTGAGGTTTTGCCGGAGGATTTAGGCGATGCTGTTGATATGCTGAAAAGGGAAAACTATGCCGGGTTCAATGTAACAGCACCGCATAAACAGGCGATAATGCAGTATTTGGACGAAATCTTGGAAGATGCGCAAAAATTCGGCGCAGTGAATACGGTTGTAAACCGAAACGGAAAATTATACGGCTATAATACAGATGCGCGCGGGTTTTATATGTCTCTTTTGCATGCGGGCATAAATCCGGCGGGGGCGGATATCCTGATTTACGGTGCCGGCGGAGCCGCGCAGCCCGTGATAATGTATCTTGCGTCGCGTGATGCGAAATCGGTTACGGTAATAAACCGAAGCCGCGAACACGCGCTCTCGGCGGCGGAGCGAACACGCAAGTTTTGCGGCAAGAACATTGAAACGGAAATAACGATTCCGCATTATGACATAGCAATTAATTGCACGACTTTGGGAATGGGGAAAAATAAAGGATTATCGCCGATGCATGATTTATCGGTGATAGACGAAAAATCCGCCGCGGTGGACATGATTTACAATCCACCGGAAACACAGTTTTTAAGACAGGCAAAATCTGTAGGTGCGAAAACGGTAAACGGACTTGGCATGCTGATTTATCAGGGAATACTGGCGTATGAATTGTTCACCGGAATTAAGCTTAATGAAAATACGGCGGATAAGATTTTTTCGGAGGTGTTCGGGATATGAATATTGTGCTGACGGGGTTTATGGCGTCGGGAAAGACAACTGTCGGAAAAATTCTTGCCAAAAATCTTAATATGATTTTTTTGGATACCGATGAAATGATAGAAAACAAGTACGGGAAAATATCGGATATATTCGAGAAAAAAGGCGAGCCGGAATTTAGGCGTATCGAAACGGAAATAATCAATATTGCGGCGCAGAATGATAATGCCGTTATAGCGACGGGCGGCGGCGCGGTGCTTAACACAAAAAATATTGCGGTTTTATCGGAAAACGGTACGGTGATTAATCTTGAACCGGACAGGAATGTTATTAACGCGCGCCTGGGTGGCGGCGACAGCGCGAGACCGCTGTCGGCGGGCGGTGCGGACAAGCTGTGGGAACGCTTTGAAGAACGGCGCAAATACTATGATTTGTGTGATTTTAAGGTAAAAATTACGATGGAAAAAAACGCAGAAGCGGTAGCGGAAGAAATAGCGGAAAAACTTCGCAATTTTCACCGATGAAAGGAAGATGATATATGAAGGCAAAATTCGGAGCCGCGGGCAACAGCGACAGCTTTTATGCGGAAGGACATAAAGCGTCGGAGGAAATGCCGAGATGGCTTAGGGGCAGGGATTTGGACGCATATGAATACCAATGCGGAAACGGCGTGCGCTGCGGCGAGGCGACGGCACGCAAAATTGCGGCACAGGCGAAAGAAAACAATATAGTGCTAAGTGTTCACTCGCCGTATTATATAAATCTTGCAACGGAAGATGACGAAAAACGCATGGGAAGTGTGAATTATATTTTGCAGTCGTCCCAACTGGTGAAATATTTTGAAGGCGACAGAGTCGTTGTGCATTGTGGTGCGCTTTGTAAACTTACGCGCGAACAGGCACTGGAGTATGCTAAAAAAACATTGCGTATTGCGCGTTCGGCTATGTTGGAAAACGGTTTTGAGAATGTGCGCCTGTGTATAGAAACGATGGGAAAAATCAATCAGCTCGGCGATTTGAACGAAGTTATGGAGCTGTGCGCCTTGGACGAAAGCTTTTTGCCGTGCATAGATTTCGGACATTTGAATGCGAGGACTTTGGGTGCATTTAAAGAAAAAAATGATTTTCAGATTATATTTGACGCCATCGAAAATAAGCTTGGCAGAGACAGATTAAACTGTTTTCACAGCCATTTCAGTAAAATCGAATACACAAAAGGCGGCGAAAAAAAGCATCTGACTTTTGAGGATACTGTATACGGACCCGATTTTGAGCCTGTAGCGGAGATTTTGGCGGAGCGCAGTATTGCGCCGACCATAATATGCGAGTCGAGCGGAACGCAAGCGGAGGACGCCGCCGTGATGAAAAAACTTTATCTGTCAAAATTGTAAAAAAGTGTTGACAAATACTTTGGTACATGCTATAATATATAAGTATCCGCATGAGTGCATGGTTATAAATCCGTATACGGTACCGGCATCAGCGTGACTTCATATTAATAAGGAGGTGTATCGGAATGTACGCAATTTTTGAAACCGGCGGAAAGCAGTACAAGGTTGAAGAAGGCAGCGTTGTATTCGTTGAAAAGCTTGAAACGGCTGAGGGCGAAACAGTTACCTTTGATAAGGTTCTTGCAGTTGCTGACGGTGAAAAGATGACAGTGGGCGCGCCGACAGTTGAGGGTGCGACAGTAACCGCTAAGGTTGCTAAACAGGGTAAGGCTAAAAAGATTTATGTCTTCAAAATGAAGAGAAAAAAGAACGAACGTTCTAAAAAAGGTCACAGACAGCCTTATACAAAGATTGTTGTTGAATCAATCAATGCTTAATCAGCATGTTAAATCGAAAATGAAAGCTGAGGTGTTTTAAATGGCTCATAAAAAAGGTATGGGTTCCACCAAGAACGGTCGCGATAGCGAGAGTAAACGTCTTGGTGTAAAAAGAGCAGACGGTCAGTTTGTACTTGCAGGTAACATTCTCGTAAGACAAAGAGGAACAAAAATCCACCCGGGTAACAACGTTGGTATCGGCAGTGACGATACATTGTTCGCGTTGGTTGACGGCAAGGTTAAGTTCGAGAGAAAAGGCAAGGATAAAAAGCAGTGCAGCGTATATTCTGCATAAGTTTTTGACCGCATAATAATGTAATTAAAGCGGCAGTTAAAAAGTTAATTGACTTTTTAACTGCTGCTTTTTGGTGTTTTCGTACACCCGGTTTAGGGAGAAAACAGCTTTGGAATAAACAAACTGAGCTAAAATTTTTCGTGTATAGAAATTAATTGCATATTGTGCCGCGATAATACCGGATTTTTAATCAAAAATATTGCAATACGGAAAATTTTGGTGTATAATCAGTACAGAATATAAAAATGCCGTAAAAACGGCGGAACGGAGTTTTGTATGAATAATCTGTATTTTTCGGCATGTTCCGATAATGGAGGAATTTATCATTATTATTTTGACGGAAAATCTGCGCCTGTTTTTGAAAAAGTATATAGCTGTCCGATGCCGATGTACGCTGTCGAAGGTGCGAATAACAAGTTACATGTTATACTGCGCCAACCTTTTAAAGATGATGCAAGCGGCGTGATATCATATAATATCGGTGCGGACGGAAAACTTGCAAATCCGACAGAGCCGCAAAGTACAAAGGGCGTTGTGGCTTGTCACATAACCGAGGCGGACGGCGCTATTTACTGCGTGAATTATCTTTCAGGCAGCGTTATAAAAATGCCGGATATCCTTGATGTGCACAAAGGAAAGGGAGTAAATCAGCCCCGCCAGGACATGCCGCATACACATTATGTATCACCTTCGCCGGACGGGAAATACATTTTTGTCACCGATTTAGGCATAGACAAAATTTTTGTTTACGATAAAGATTTGAATGTGATATCGACTAATGATATCCCGGCGGGACACGGACCGCGCCATCTTGCGTTTCATGAGGACGGAAAAACAGTGTTTTGCGTTAATGAACTGGCGTCGACGGTTTCTGTTTTGAAATATTCCGACGGAAAATTAACCCTTATCGAAACGACCGGACCGCTCGCAAAATCTGAAAATAATACCGCCGCGGCGATACGTGTGATCGGCAATAATATTTTTGTTTCGCACCGCGGCGACGATACCGTGACGGAACTTATCTATGACGGTCATTTGTCACTTCTGCGTACCTATTCGGCTTACGGAAACGGCCCGCGTGATATGTGGGTTACCGAAAATATGATAATTCTTACAAATGAAAAATCCGATAATGTCACATTTGTGTCGCGCGAAACGGGGGAACTTGTACACGAAATTTCCATGCCGACGCCTATCGGAGTTTTATGTATTTAAAGGAGGATATACACAATGAATATTTATATGCGATTTCCGGAAGGCGCGGCAAAGGTTCTGACGCTGAGCTATGATGACGGCAACCCGGCGGATTTTAAGCTGGTGGAAATTCTGAACAAATACGGCTTAAAATGTACATTCAATTTGAATTCGTGTAATTATAAAAGTGCAGTAGGCTTGGAATATTTGAAAAAGTTGATTTGCGCATATGAGGAAGGCGGGCATGAGCTTGCGGTACACGGTGAGCATCACGCATTTATGGAACAGCAGCCGACAGCGCTTGCTGTCCGGGAAACATTAAATGACCGGGAGTTTTTTGAAAAGGAAACGGGGAAAATTGTGCGCGGAATGGCGTATCCGTACGGTACATGGAACGAGGAAATGTTTTTGACGCTGAATGCTGCGGGAATTGCATATTCCCGTACGACAAATGCTACACATGATTTTGCAATGCCGAAAAATTGGCTTGCTCTGAATCCAACCTGCAAGCATACAGATGAAAAGCTGTTCGAGCTTTTGGAAAAATTCCTGAACATAAATGATGATTGGCGTCAGTCAATGTTTTATTTGTGGGGACACAGCTATGAGTTTGAAAATGATAAAAATTGGGATTTAATTGAAAAATTTGCACAAAAAGCGTCGGGGCACAGCGATATATGGTATGCGACAAATATTGAAATTTACGAATACATAAAAGCATACAAATCGCTTGTATTCAGCGCTGATGCGAGTTTTGTGCAAAACCCGACAGCGACCGACGTGTGGTTTTTGCGACAGATGAGTAAATATCCCGTAACGGGCGAAAAGCTGATAAAAGTCCCGGCGGGACAATGTGTCAAAGTTATTTAAGAAGATACTAAAAAGACCCCCGATTGTCGCATTTTCCGACTTTTGGGGGTCAAATTGCTTTTCATTGTTTCTTTTTTCCGGTAACAACGCGGTCGTTGCCACATAAATCTTTTATTATTTTTACTTCGTCAAAATCTTTTTTCATCATATCCGAGACGGCGCCGCCTTGATTATATCCGATTTCAAAGACCAGCAAACCGTCGCGGTTTAACAGTTCCGGCGCAATTTTGCATATGTGCCGATAAAATGTCAACCCGTCCGCGCCGCCGTCCAGTGCAAGCCGCGGCTCGAAATCACGGACTTCCGTTTGCAGCGTTTCAATTACGTTATGCTCGATATACGGCGGATTTGATGTAATAATATCATATTTGCCGCACGGCATCTGCGATAGAATATCAAGCTTTTCAAATGTTGCGCGCGCAGACAACCCAAGATGTTCGCAGTTTTTTTCGGCAATCTCAATCGCGGCATCGCTGATATCCACGCCACGCACATATGCACGGCTGTTATAATGCGCTATGCTGAGGGGAATACAACCCGTTCCGGTGCCGATATCAAGCAGCATAAATCCTTTGCCGCGCATTGCATCAAGCACATATTCCGTAAGCGTTTCCGTATCGGCGCGCGGTATCAGCACCGAGCGGTTGACGTAAAATTCAAGCGACATAAATTCCTGTGTACCGAGTATGTATTGCAGCGGTTCGCCGCCTGTTCTGCGTTTAATCAATGCGTCGATTTTTTTCTGCATTTCGTCTGTCAGCTTGTCTGAATGATGTATTACCAAATCGGTTGCGGAAAAATTCGTGGCAAACCGCATAAGCTGATGCGCTTCGAATACGGCGTTATCGCTGCCGTATTGCCGCAGAACACCAATCATTTCCTTTAGTTTTTCACGTATTACCATTTGTCAGCGTCCTTGTCCTCGGGAATAACCGCCTCGATTGATTTTATGGCAACTTCAATCTGTGTGTCGTCCGGTTCGCGCGTGGTAAGACGCTGCAGCCATAATCCCGGTTTGGTTAAAAGCTTGACGCATGCATTTTTGCTGCGGCCCGCAAGCTTGATTATTTCGTACGAAATTCCGGCAACGACGGGGAGCAGCAAAAGCCGCGTTCCCATACGCAGCAGGAGTCGCTGTACGGCATTGTATTCCTCGCCGCTGAATTTCGGCAGAAGTGCGTACAAAATTATACTCACAATCATTACGAAAAGTAAAAAGCTCGTTCCGCATCTCGGGTGAAAACGCGTGTATTTTTTTACGTTTTCCACCGTCAGCTCGTCGCCCGCCTCATAGCATGCAATTGTTTTGTGTTCTGCGCCGTGATATTCGAATACGCGGCGTATATCTTCCATTTTTGATACAAGATACATGTATGTAAGGAAAATCGCCATTTTAACAACGCCTTCGCATATGCTTATAAACGTACCGGTTTTTGCGACGGTCTCAAGACCGATTTTGCCGAGCAGCCATTGCAGCCCTTGCGTTATTGCCGTCGGAAGGAGTATAAAAAGTCCAACCGACAGCACAAGTGATAATGCGATTGAAAAATAAATGACAACGTCCTTAATTTTGTCACCGAGCTTATCTTCGAGCCACTTTTCAAATTTGCTCTCCGACGGCTCATCATCTTCGACGTCCATAAAATTTGCCGAAAACATCAGTGCCTTCATTCCGATAACAAGACTTTCTATAAAATTAACACAGCCGCGGATAATCGGCAGACGAAAAAAAGCAGTGTGTTTTTTTGTGCCGTTATCATCGACTTTGCACTCGATTTCCTTATCTGCCTTGCGTACGGCTACCGCCGTTTTATAAGGCCCTCTCATCATTACGCCTTCAATAACCGCCTGACCGCCTATTGAAGTAATATGCTGTTCTTTTGACATATACAATTCACCTCAATTATATTATACAGTAAAAATTCATATTTTTCAATAGATAAAACAAATATATTTTGTCGAACACTTGTCAAAAAACTACAACAGTTTTTGACAAGATAATCGTTTGTTATTTGATATAATACAAGCATAGCCTACGACAAAAGGGGAATGACCTATGACGGTTTATGCCGATGTTCTTTTTTTGACAAATTTCCTGTTCGACGCGGGAATACTTATAATATTGCTGCGACTGTCATCGCGAAAAATCCCTGTTCTGCGGCTTTTATTATCCGCTTGCATGGGAGGCGTGCAGAGCTTATTTGCTTTTGTCCCTTATTTCCGAATACTCTGCATGCCGCCGGCGAGGTTTGCCGCGGCATTTATAATGGCGTTCATTGTGCTGTACCCGTGCCGCCCGGCGGAAACGGTGCGCGGCGGAATTGCGCTGCTTGCGTCAGCGTTTATATTGTCCGGCGCGATAAGCTTTTTTAATATGAAATCATACGTATGTATTTTGCTGCTTGTGCCGATTTATTTTGTGATTGATTTTGTAAAAAAATCCGCGTCTGCAACTTACAAAGCGGCGACGCTTACATATCGCGGAAAATCCGTGACATTAAACGGGTTTTATGACAGCGGAAATATGATGAATTACAACGGCGCCCCCGTGATGTTGGCGGGAGATGCGGTATTTAAACAGCTTTTCGGAAATGGATTTTGCATATCGGCGGCGCAGGAATGGGCGGATATGAAGGATATCCGCGTAATTCCGTATACGGCGCTTGGGAAAACGGGAACGGCAATGGGAATTAAGCTTGATAACGCCATCGTCGGCGGAAAAAGTTATGACAATGCCGTGCTGGCTTATTTTGACGATAATTTTAAAGATGATTTGATTTTGAACAGGATTATGATATAGAAAGGATATGCGTAAAAATGCTGACATTGATTAACGGATTAAAGGAAAGGATTGCCGATATTTGCGGCTCGCCGAGGGAGATTTTATATATCGGCGGTCAGGACGTGCTGCCGGCGCCGCTTGAACGTGATGAAGAAGAACGGCTTTTGGAGCATATTGATGAAGAACGCGTAAAAACTATGCTGATTGAGCATAATCTCAGACTGGTGGTATATATAGCGCGCAAGTTTGAAAATACGGGAATAAATGTTGAGGATTTGATTTCAATAGGCACAATTGGTCTGATAAAAGCAATCAATACATTCCGTCCGGATAAAAATATTAAGCTTGCCACATACGCGTCAAGGTGTATTGAAAATGAAATTCTGATGTATTTGCGTAAAAATCAAAATGTTAAAACTGAGATTTCAATTGATGAGCCGCTTAATGTCGATTGGGACGGGAATGAACTGCTGCTGTCCGATATTCTTGGGACGGATAATGACGTTACATATCAAAGCATCGAAAAAGAAGTGGATATAAAACTTTTATCCATTGCGATGGAAAAACTGTCAAAGCGCGAGCAGGAGATAATGCGTCTGCGGTTCGGCTTGTGCGGAAACAAGGAAAAGACACAAAAAGAAGTGGCGGACTTAATGGGAATTTCACAATCATATATCTCAAGACTTGAAAAAAGAATAATAAAAAGACTGAAAAAGGAAATATTAAGAATGAATTGAGATTGAAAGGATTGATTGGAATGGATAAAAACGAATACAAAAAACTTGCGGAAAAGAAAGCGCCGCCGTCCAAACTGACGGCGGACTGCGTAAAGGCATTCCTTTTCGGCGGCGCAATATGTACGATAGGTCAGCTTTTGTTTACGGTGTACGGAAATTTCGGAATGAATGAAGAACTTACGGCAACGGCTGTTTCCGTAACATTAATATTTTTGGGCGTTCTGCTTACGGGGCTTGATATATATCCGAAACTTGCAAAACATGCCGGCGCCGGTACAATTGTGCCGATTACGGGATTTGCGAATTCCGTAGCGTCGCCCGCTATCGAGGCGCGCACCGAAGGATTTGTTATGGGCGTCGGGACAAAGATTTTCACCATTGCCGGACCCGTTATTGTTTACGGAGTAAGCGCGGCATTTGTTGCCGGAGTCTGGTATTGGATTGTGTCATTGCTTTAATGTCTGCAAAAAATTCAGCGGTTTTGTAAAACCGTCAATTGACGGGCATGTTATGTCGCCGGCAATCGGCTTTCCGCGGACGCAGAATACGTTTGCGTAAACAAGGGCGTCGCTTTCGGGAAAATTCAGAATTTCATATGTATAGCGCACGGCATTTTTGCCGCGATACCGCGATAAGTCAAGACCGCACTCAAGCTGCATAAGATTGTACTGCGAATACATTTCATCAAATTCAGCGGGGATTGTCATTTCCTCGAAATATGCCGCTTTTTCGCTTACGATAATTCCGTATGACGATAAAAAGCGCACATTCAGCATATTTGTATCACCGGAAAAAATAATAAATCCGACAGCAATCAGTAAAATTAAAGCAATGGTTAAAAAATACATTTTTTTCATATTTCACCTCGATTATATTTATTCATAAATGTAATAATATATTATGATAAAACGGGGTACAATATTGATGAAAATGAAAAAAACTTAAGTTTTCATACTAAATAAGGAAGGAGAATAACAATGAACACTATTGATAATATTGCATTAACGCTGGTGATTATCGGTGCGATAAACTGGGGCAGTGTGGGAATTTTTAAATTCGATATAGTAGGTGCGTTGTTCGGCGGACAGAGTTCCGTGCTGTCAAGAATAATTTTTACGCTTGTCGGCATTGCCGGACTTTGGGCAATCGGAATTTTGTTCAAGGATAAGAAGGAAAGATAAGAAACAGACTGCAGCGATTTTGCCGCAGTCTGTTCTTTATAAAAAGCTATTAACGATTGTTCTGTTCTTTAAATGCACGATCCATGTTTCGCTTTGCATCGCGCGTTTGCAGGTCGGCGCGCTTGTCATAAAGCTTTTTGCCATTGCAGACACCGAGGGAAACTTTAACGCGTGAACCCTTCAGATAGACTGAAAGGGGGATAAGAGAATATCCCGCTTGTTTTACTTCGCCGATAAGCCGGCGGATTTCGCTTTTGTGAAGAAGAAGTTTCTTACAGCGCAGCGGGTCGCGGTTGAAGATGTTCCCCTGCTCGTACGGACTTATGTTCATGCCTTTTACGAATACTTCGCCGTTGTCCACCGATGCGTATGCGTCGGCTATATTAACCTTGCCGAGGCGGACGGATTTCACTTCCGTGCCGAAAAGTTCAATTCCGCACTCGATTGTATCTGTAACAAAATAGTCGTGTCTTGCCTTTTTGTTTTGCGCAAGAGTTTTGATGTTTTCCAAGTCAAATCCTCCTTTTTGGGTGGTTTTGATATAAGTATATCATAAATTTATAAAAAATAAAATAGTTTAACGAAAAATTTACAAAAAAAACTTGATTTATATGACATTTTGTATTAAAATAGAAGTAAGAAATTATTTTTATCAATTGGAGGAACTTAAAAGTGGAAAAAATTAATTTCAATTATAAAAAAGCACTTCCTTTTGTTTCGGAACACGAAATTGAGGATATGAAGGAATATGTGAAGGTTGCACATGAAATGCTTCATAATAAAACCGGTGCAGGCAACGACTTTCTCGGTTGGGTAAATCTTCCGACCGATTATGATAAGGAAGAATTTGCGAGAATTAAAAAGGCGGCGGAGAAAATCCGCAATGACAGCGACGTGCTGGTAGTAATCGGCATAGGCGGCTCGTATCTCGGCGCAAGAGCGGCGATTGAAATGCTGAGCCATTCGTTTTATAATTCACTTGACGGCGAAAAGAGAAACGGACCGGCGATAGTTTATGCCGGCAACAGCATAAGCTCGACATATCTTGCGGATTTGCTTGAATATGTGGACGGCAAGGACTTTTCGGTAAACGTAATTTCCAAATCGGGAACGACAACCGAACCGGCGATTGCGTTCAGAATTTTCCGTGAACTTTTGGAAAAGAAGTACGGCAAGGACGAGGCGAGAACAAGAATTTACGCCACAACCGATGCAAAACGCGGCGCGCTTAAAAATCTTGCCGATGCGGAAGGATATGAAAGTTTTGTCATAAGCGATGACGTGGGCGGAAGATATTCCGTTCTGACGGCTGTCGGACTTTTGCCGATTGCCGCGGCGGGAATAGATATTGACGCAATGATGAAGGGAGCGGCAGACGCGCAGAAATTGTACGCAAACCCCGATGTTGCGGAAAATGAATGTTATCAGTATGCGGTAGTGCGCAATGCACTTTTGCGTAAGGGTAAAAACGTGGAGATGATAGTCAATTTTGAGCCGGCGCTCCACTACTTCGGCGAATGGTGGAAACAGCTTTACGGCGAATCCGAAGGTAAGGATAATAAAGGTATTTTCCCGGCGGCTGCAGATTTCTCAACGGATTTGCACTCAATGGGTCAATATATTCAGGAAGGACAGAGAATACTGTTTGAAACTGCAATATTGGTTTCAGAACCTACAAAAGATATTGTAATTAAAGAAGATGCAGAAAACATCGACGGTTTGAACTTCCTGGCGGGCAAAAACATGAGCTATGTAAACAAAAAAGCTTCCGAGGGCGTATGCCTTGCGCACACGGACGGCGGTGTGCCTCAGCTTTCGGTAACGGTACCGAAACTGGACGCATATAATTTTGGTATGCTGGTTTATTTCTTCGAAAAAGCATGCGGAATTTCCGGTTATCTTCTGGGCGTAAATCCGTTCAATCAGCCGGGCGTTGAGGCATACAAAAAGAATATGTTTGCACTTTTGGGCAAGCCCGGGTATGAGTCTGAAAAAGAGGCTCTCGAAAAAAGACTCAGCGAATAAATTAAATTTAAAAGGAGGAAGTCACTATGGTAGAACTTCTAATCGGAACAAAAGGAACAGGCAAAACAAAGGTATTGATTGATAATGTAAACACTTCTGCGGAAAATGCGGAAGGAAATGTTGTTTTCATCAGTAACAACACCTCTCAAAATATGTACAATATAACATCAAAGGTAAGAATGGCAGATACATCTGACTTTGATATTAATTCATGGAAAGAATTTTTCGGATTTATTTGCGGTATTGTAAGCGGAAATTTTGATATTACAAATATTTTTGTTGACGGGACACTTAAAATCGTTAAGGATATTGAAGGTTTTGAGCAATTCCTTGCAAGAGTTGAGGATTTGGGCAAAAAGTATGATATCAATTTTGAATTATCGGTATCAATTGATAAGGCTGACGCGCCGGAATATATCAAGAAGTACGTAAAATAAACCGTTGAAAGGAAAACCTAAAATGCATTACAAAAGTACGCGGAACAGTAAAATTTCGATAACTTCTGCCGAGGCTATAAAAAAAGGACTTTCGGAGGAGGGCGGATTGTTTGTGCCCGATAGTATTCCGCATATATCAAATGAGGAAATTTTGGATCTTGCAAAGCTGACATACAGGGAAAGAGCATATACAATTCTTGCGAAATTTCTGACTGATTTTACGGAAGATGAATTGAAAAATTGTATAGAAAACGCCTATACTAAGGAAAAGTTCGGGACGGAGAATATTGCGCCGGTTTATAAACTGGACGAGAGCAAGTATATACTTGAACTTTGGCACGGCCCCACATGTGCATTTAAGGATATGGCGCTGCAGATTTTGCCGCATCTTTTGACAACGTCCATGAAAAAGACGAATGAAAATGATGAAGTTGTTATCCTTGTAGCAACGTCCGGCGATACGGGAAAGGCTGCGCTGGAAGGGTTCCGTGATGTTGAGGGGACAAGAATAATCGTATTTTATCCCGATAAGGGCGTATCGGAGATACAAAAGCTGCAAATGATTACGCAGGAGGGGGAGAATGTCGGTGTTTCAGCGGTTTTGGGTAATTTTGATGATGCTCAAAACGGTGTAAAACGTATTTTCACCGATGAGGAATATGCGTCCCTTCTTGCAAAGAACGGCTTTAAACTCTCGAGCGCAAATTCGATAAACTGGGGACGTCTTGTACCGCAGATTGTCTATTATTTTTCCGCTTATGCCGATATGCTTGACGGCGGAGAAATCAAGTGCGGCGACAAAATCAATATCGTTGTTCCTACGGGGAATTTCGGAAATATTCTTGCGGCGTACTATGCATTTAAAATGGGTTTGCCCGTAAACAGATTTATTTGCGCATCAAATAAAAATAATGTACTTACAGATTTTATCAAAACCGGAGTCTATGACAAAAACCGCGATTTTCATACTACGATTTCGCCGTCAATGGATATTTTGATTTCCAGCAACTTGGAGAGATTTTTGTATGATTTGTCGGGAAGTGATGATAAAGTTATCAGCGAGCTTATGAAGGAACTGTCGACAGTCGGAAAATATGAGGTCGGCAAGGACATCAAAAATAAGATTGACGCTATTTTCAGCGCCGGCTGTGCCGATGATAATCAAACAATGCAGGCGATTAAAAAGTGCCGCGATGAGTTTGGTTATGTGATTGATACACATACGGCGGTTGCCGCGTCGGTTTATGATGAATATGTTCGTGATACCGGCGATACCACAAAAACGGTAATTGCGTCGACGGCGAGTCCGTTCAAATTCAGTCAGAGCGTACTTATTGCACTTAACGGTCACGGATTTGTTGCCGGAAAAGACGAGTTTACGCTGCTTTCCGAACTTTCCGATTTGAGCGGAACGGATATTCCTAAGGCGCTTGGGGAACTCAAAAATAAACTGAAACTGTTTGATAATGTTTGTGAAAAAGAGCAAATGATGCAGGTTGTAAACGATTTTCTGCAGATAGGATAATTTATTGCCGCGGTGAGGTGCATGCATTTTACCGCGGCTTTATTATGCTTCATGATGATTTTTTTGATAAAATATTTATGTAAAATGAAAATTTGCACAATTATATAAAAAATAAGTGCAAAACGGTTGAAAAACAGACGGATATAGGTTATAATATTAAATGTAGATTTTATGTAAGAGAGGAATTATACAACATGTCTGATTACAAAATTGATTATGAAAGATGGCTTAATTCAAATCTTCTGTCCGAAGAGGAAAAACAAGAACTTCGCGGCATTGCAAATGATGAAAAGGAAATAGAGGAACGGTTTTACCGTGAGCTGGAATTCGGTACGGCAGGTATGCGCGGAATTTTGGGTATCGGTAAAAACCGCATGAACATTTATAACGTGCGCAGAGCTGCACAGGGCGTTGCAAGATACGTAGAGAAGGAAAACGCGGCGGATAAGGGTGTGCTGATAGGATACGACACACGTAATTTTTCGCGCATTTTTGCCGAGGAAACGGCAAAAACGTTGGCGGCAAACGGCGTAAAAGCATACTTATTTGATACAGTACATTCCGTTCCGGAAGTATCATTCGGCATACGAGAAATGGGCTGCGGCGCGGGCGTAATGATTACGGCGAGCCATAATCCGAAGGAGTATAACGGATTTAAGGTATACGGACCGGACGGCGGTCAGCTCCCGCCCGAGGCAGCGCAGATTGTCATTGATGCAATTAACGGATATGACGTATTTAATGATATCAAAGTA
This sequence comes from uncultured Clostridia bacterium, assembly GCA_934487205.1. GTDB lineage: Bacteria > Bacillota > Clostridia > UBA1381 > UBA1381 > UBA1738. The sequence goes on along the minus strand of CAKSRS010000006.1, from coordinate 2,024 downwards.
ATTTCGCTTGATGATGCAAAAAAAGCGGGACTTTTGGAAATTGTCGGGCCGGAACTTAACGAGAAATTTCTCGAAACCATTAAAACACAGCAAATAAATCCCGACGCGGTTTACGCTGTTGCGGACACGATGAAACTTGTCTATACGCCGTTCCACGGAACGGGTTCAAGACCAATTAAGGAAATCTTAAAGCGAATCGGCTTTAAAAATGTGCTTGTTGTTAAAGAACAGGATAACGAGGACGGAAATTTCCCGACGGTTAAGTCGCCCAACCCGGAAAATGCGGAAGGATTCACGATTGCGATTGAGATTGCCAAGAAAAATGATGTTGATTTGATAATCGGAACTGACCCGGATTGCGACCGTGTAGGTATAGTTGTGCGTGATTCTGAGGGGGTTTACCGTACATTGACGGGAAATCAGACCGGTGCGCTGCTTGTTGAATATATTCTCCGCGCGCGTAAGGAACAAGGTAAACTTCCGGCAGATGGCGTTGTAATAAAAACAATTGTAACAACCGAACTTGCCGCGGCGATTGCAAAAGCATACGGAATTGAAATCATGAGCCTCTTGACCGGCTTTAAATATATCGGCGAGAAAATGACGGAGTTTGCCGAGAAGAAAAATCATACATTCCTGATCGGATTTGAGGAAAGCTACGGATATCTTGTCGGAAATCATGCGCGCGATAAGGACGGCGTTGTTGCGACGATGCTGATTGCGGAAATGGCGGCATACTACAGGACAAAGGGTATGACTTTGTATGACGCATTGCAGAATATCTACAAGACATACGGATATTATGCTGAACGCACAATTTCCTTTACAATGCCGGGCAAAGACGGTATGGAAAAAATGTCAAAAATCCTTGTTGATATAAGAGAAAAACCGATTAAAAACGTTATCGGCATGAATGTTGATAAAATTACCGATTATCAGCATGACGAGACAGGCTTGCCGAAATCGAATGTATTGAAGTATGAGTTGTCAGACGGAAAGACGTATTTTATAGTACGTCCTTCCGGAACGGAGCCTAAAATTAAGCTGTATATCGGCACATGTGCGGGTAGCATGGAGTCGGGAAATGCACTTATTGACAAGCTCGCGGAAGACGTAAAAGGGCAATTGCATATTTAAGATAATAACTATGCTCGCAGTTCGTAAGGCTGCGGGCATGGTAAAAAAATTTGGGGGAAAATAATGACAAAATTAATATTGATTCGCCACGGAATGAGCAAATCAAATGCGGAAAAAACCTTTACCGGGCAAGGCGATACGCCGCTCAACGAAACGGGAGAGCTGCAGGCGAAGCTTACGGCAAAGTACATAATTGACAACTATAAGCCGGACATTGTGTATGCGAGCGACTTGCAGCGTGCGTTCAGAACCGGGGAGGAAACTGCAAAGCTTGCCGGGGTGGATATAATCGCAGATAAAAATCTGCGTGAAATAAAAGCCGGCGAATGGGAAGGACTCACATTTGAGGAACTTTCGGAACGTTACGGTAAAGAATATGACACCTTTGTGCATGATATCGGCAACGCTGCATGCAGCGGCGGGGAAAATGTAAAACAGCTTGCAAAGCGTGTGACAAAAGAAATTCGCAAAATTGCAAAGGAAAATGACAGCAAAACGGTAGTCATAGCAACTCATGCAACGCCGATTCGTGCCGCTATGTGCGTTTTTCAAAATTGTCCAATTGAAGATATGAAGGATATTCCGTGGGTATCAAATGCGTCGGTGACGGTGCTTAATATTGATGGCGGAAATGCGGAATTTGAAAAAATAAGCGAGGACGCGCACCTGGCGGAGCTTGTAACACGGCTCCCGGCAAATGTATAAAAACGGGGCTGTTTAAAAAGTCCTAAAATTACAAAAAGGATCTTTGTTTGAGGCCCTTTTTGATATTTCTTTAAAAAACATTAAATTTTGTGACAGCAAAATAAACTCATATTAAAATGAGCAAAGTTTAAAGTAATTTCTTTGAGTTTAGGCTGCAAGTAATCGTTTCTGTTTCTTCAAAT
>CAKSRS010000005.1 GCA_934487205.1 uncultured Clostridia bacterium | reverse complement strand
TGCCGCCTTCAAAGCAAATGGAGAGCCATAAACCGTCGGCAAAAAGGCTTTTTTTGGGGTCGCGCGGTTTTTTGCGCATAATTTCGGGGTCGGCGGGATCGAGTCCGAGCGCGAGCGCCGGGAGTGAGTCTGTCACGAGGTTGACCCACAACAGCTGGATTGCCAAAAGCGGCGGTTCCCAGCCGAACAGCATGCCCACAAATATGGTTATTATTTCGCCGATGTTGGAGGAGAGGAGGAATTGTATGGATTTTTTTATGTTTTCAAAAATTCCGCGCCCCTCGCGCACGGCGGCAACGATTGTCGCAAAATTATCGTCCACCAAAACCAGGTCGGACGCCTCTTTTGCAACATCTGTGCCCTTTTTGCCCATGCTGCAGCCGATGTCCGCCGCTTTCAGCGCGGGAGCGTCGTTTACGCCGTCGCCCGTCATGGCGACAATTTCGCCGCTGCGCTTAAAAGCTTTTACAATCCGCACTTTGTCGGACGGCGTAACCCGCGCGAAAATGCTGTATTTCACAAGTTCGCTGTCGGGCAGGCGCCGCATTTCTTCACCGGTTATGGCATTACCGATTATGCCGACCTCCTCGGCGATTGCCGCGGCGGTAATTTTATTGTCCCCGGTTATCATCACCGGGCGAATTCCGGCGGAAATACATTCACGCACGGCATTCCGCACTTCGGGCCGCGGCGGGTCGACCATGCCGATAAGTCCGGCAAATACAAGCCCGTTTTCGCTGATGTGGCTGTAAAGCGTGTCTTTGTACGCGACTGCAAGCACGCGCAATGATTTTTCACCCATGCGCCGCACTTCGCTAAGCAGTTCATTGGTTTTTAGTGTCCCCAATTCGTGCATTTGCCCGTTTTCTATGTAGTGTGTGCATTTTTTTAGCAGAATTTCCGCCGCGCCTTTGGTGATAATTCTTTTTTTGCCGTAGTAGTTCACCATGACGCTCATAAGCTTGCGCGACGAATCGAACGGACGTTCGGCGATTCTCGCAAACCGCGTATCCGCGGCGGTTTTGTCTATGCCCATGCGCGCCGCCTCGTCGATTATTGCCTGTTCGGTCGGGTTTGCACTTTGGTCGCAGCACAAAACCGCCATTTCGAATAATTGTATTTTATCGCCCGCGACTGTTTTTGTGACGGCCATGCGGTTTTGTGTCAGAGTCCCGGTTTTGTCGGAGCATATCACGGTTGCGCCGCCCAGCGCCTCAACTGCCGATAAATGCTTGACTATGGCGCGTTTTTTCGCCATTCGCTGTACGCCGATTGCCAAAACGATTGTCACTATCGCGGGCAGTCCCTCGGGAATTGCTGCGACCGCAAGGCTCACCGATGTCAGAAACATGGACAGCGGCGGCATGTGCTTGAACAGTCCTAATATGAATATCACGCCGCAGATTGCCAGCGCGCCGATGCCGAGATATCTTCCCGTTTCGGCTAATTTTTTTTGCAGAGGTGTGGGTTCGTCCTCCTCGTCTTGCATGAGCGACGCAATTTTTCCCATTTCGGTGTCCATACCGATTGCCGTAACGATTGCTTCCGCCTTACCGCGCATGATGCTCGTGGACGAAAATACCATGTTTTTGCGCTCGGCAAGCGGGGTAAATTCATCAAGTACGCAATCACTGTCCTTTGCGACGGGCATAGCCTCGCCGGTCAGCGCCGCCTCGTCTGTTTCCAAATCGGCGCTTTTTAAAAGCCGTGCGTCCGCCGCAACGCAATTGCCCGTTTGCAAAATTAATACATCGCCCACGCGAACATTTTCCGACGGAACTGTGAGAATTTTCCCGTCGCGCCGTACTTGTGCCGTCGGAGATGATATTTTTTTCAGCGCGTCGAGCGCATTATCCGCCTTACTTTCCTCCACAACGCCCAAAATCGCATTCAAAATTACTATTACAAGTATGATTATCGGGTCAACAAAATCGCTGTCTTTTCCGATAAGCGATATGAAAAATGATATTCCCGCCGCGATAAGCAGTATTATTATCATAAAATCGGAAAATTGCTCAAAAAATCGCTTGATTATGCTCTTTTTTGATGATGTATGCAGCACGTTTTTCTTCCCCGAAATCTGTTTTTGCGCTCGTATGTGCTCGATTGTTTGCTCGCTTGTCATTGTATAAAAGTTCATTATGACTCGTCCCTTCCTTTCGCCTTTATACAATAGTATGACTGTTTCTTGCTATTATGCGGAAAATTTTTGTGTCCCTATTGCATTTTGCACAGAGTGTGTTATAATATAATTAGTGTCCCCAATGTGAAATGAGGTGATTTTGTGGCAAGAAAAAAGAGGACAGTAAGTGAGACGGGACGATATCATGTGCTGCTGCGGGGAATGAATCGGCTTTTTCGGGAGGAACAGGATTTTGAGGAGTTTACCGCAATCTTGCAAAAATATTCGATTGAGGGAAATTTTCGCGTTTTGGCGTATGTTCTGCTTGAAAACCGTATCCATTTGATTGTTGATACCCTTGGCACGGATATCGGCATAACACTGAAACCGGTTTGCACCAGCTATGCGCGCTGTTACAACCGCATGCACGGCGGCAGCGGAAAGCTGTTTTACGACCGATTTAAAAGCGAGCCGTTGGATTTACCCGAGGCTTTAAAAAATGCGGTTGCGTTTGTGAATTTTATTGCCATGCAGTGCGATGTAAATTATCCGCATTGTTCCATGCAATCGGATATTTGCGATTTTGCCGGCGCGGGTCTTACCGAGGACGATTTTCGGAACTGCCGCGTTACCGAGATGTTTATTGAGGACTATGATCGTCTGTCCACTAAGGAATTAGGTCAGTATGTATATGAACTTTGCGGAATTATGCCGAAGGACTTCAAGACTCTTGCAACTGTGCGTCAACGTGAATTTTTTGAAAAACTGACGCAAAAACGCTGGGTTTCGAAATCAAAGTTATATGAAATTTTGGGCGTGGGACGGCGGATACATATTAAATCGGAGCCGCAGGACGAAAAACCGCCGGAAACTAAAAAAGATTTGAGCGTTTGGCTGCTGTAGCGGACGTTAGGAATATGTCAGCTATGTTTTGAGCAAAAACCGCTCTTGTGATTGATGCCGTCGTACGGCGGCGGAATGGAGATTTTTATGAAGAATTTACAGGATAAATTTATAGGACAAATGTTGTGTGTGCTGCTTCAGCACGCAAAACTTGCTTTTATATTTTCGATTTTTTCCGTGATGCTGCTGCCGATTTGGTCGCACAAAATCGGTGAAGTTATTTTTGCGTCAATCGGGATTTTGTTTTATTCAATGTCGATGTACGGCGTTGCGGGCGCGATATTTGAGCGCGACAATAAGTCTTACACACCTCTTACACCAAAGCCGTGGAAGGGACTTGTACTGCCGATTTTTTTGATGATTGCAAATATCGCGGTTATTGTAATTTATAAATGTTCATGGAATTTCGGCTACATTGACGGCAATTGGGTGTCAAAATGGGGTATCATCGGTAATATATTTGCTTTTGCATGGTTCTCCATGTATCAGCCGTTTATGGGCATGAAACTCGGTGTTATGCAGATGTCGGGATATGTTATCGCCGTTGTTCTGCCTGTGGTTATGACAACGTTAGGGTACTTCCTTAATTACAACGGCATATATCTGTCAAAATACATTAATTTCATTAAATATGAAAATAAAAAAAGATAGCTGTCGATATATGCATTATAATAAGAAGAAACTCGGATTTTTTTCGGGAATGTGCAGTCATTTTTCGGTGTAACGCCGCGGAGTGACTGCATTTTTAAAGCAAATGCGCAAGGAAACACAGTCCGCCGCCGATGAACAATAAACTTATACACAAAAACAGAAAATGATGCGGATTTTTTTTGGATTTTACCGATGCGGAAACCGTATTATTGCGCATGTATTTTTCTACAATTCGCTCTGCCTCCTCAAGAACATTCGTCTCGCAATCGGCTGCGCCGTCCTTCAAAATCAGAATTGCCTGGGATATCAGCGCGGAATTTACATTGTTAAGTATCACAACCCTATGTGTGGTGTTTTTCATAAAAATATCCTCCTTTTATTCAATATGTAGTAGACGATTTTGTAACAATTTCGAAACAATTTTATTATGACGTTTATATTGGATATTATTTCATTTTAGGCTCGTTTTTATACCATTTTGACTATAAAACAGGGCATTTTTTGTTTAAAAAATGGGAAATTTATAAAATTCGACATCTTAAATATGGAAATAAATGGTAAATATTTCGTACAAATGTCACAAAAGCCCCCCAATAAATTGGAAAAAAATGGCATGAATTTGGTTCAAATGCAACAATTTTGTAATAAAATGCTTGACTTATGTATATCATAAGTTATATAATAGCGTTGTATAGGAGGAAAGAAACATGTTGTTTAATAAAAAAAGCATCAAGACTTTTAGTATAAAGCTTGTTGCCGTATTTATGTCAGCAATAATTTTTGGACTGTTAACGGGTGCGGTTTTGGATATCCAGTCCAAGCAGATAACGCTTGTAACGGTTGATGCTTTTGCTGACAGCGAAAAAACACAGGAACTGACCACCAGGCAAAATTATGTTTCCGATTTTTTGGAAGAAAATGATATTAAAGCGGGAGAGTATGACAAAGTAAGTATGTTGCCGGATGACGAAATCTATGACGGCGCGCGCATTGTTGTAAGAAAGGGTAGAAAATTCACATTAAATATAGACGGAAATATTGAAATTATAACCACAACGAAAAAAACGGTCAGAGAAGCGTTTGAGGAGGCGGGTATTTCGCTTAATCAAACGGACAGAGTTGAGCCGGACGCGGACAGTACGGTTGAACAGGACATGAGCGTAAGCGTCTACCGCGTACAGCAGCAGACAATTACGGTAGATACCGAAATACCGTTCGAAAGCCGCGAGGTTTCCGACGCAACGCTTGAAAAGGGGAAAACACGCGTAAAAACCAAAGGCGTAAACGGTCTTAAAAGAACAACTTATGAAGTTACGACCGAAAACGGTAAGGAAGTAAAACGAACGGTTGTATCGGAAAATACCGTTAAAGAACCGACAGCACAGGTGGTTGCGGTCGGAACAAAAGCCAAAGCGGCGAAAAAGATGGTAACAACCGCGTCGGGAAAAAGCCTGAATTATTCGAAAAAACTGACGGTTACGGCTACGGCTTATACCGCATCGTCGGGCAGCAGAACGGCGTCGGGCAGAGCAGCGCAGTACGGCGTTATCGCGGTCGACCCAAAGGTAATTCCGCTCGGAACAAAGCTTTACATTGAGTCTACCGATGACGGTAAAACGTGGAAATACGGCTACTGTGTTGCCGGAGACACGGGCGGCGCGATAAAGGGAAACAAAATCGATTTATACTACAATTCCGAAAGGGAATGTGTTCAGTTCGGCAGAAGAAGTGCGGTAGTATATGTATTGAATTAGGTAATGAACAGGGCGGCGTTTAAGTAACGTGCGCCCGTTTGCCGTCTTTTGCGGCGGAATACGGAAAGGGAATAACAATGGATTTAACTTCACCAAGAACAATAAAAGAAATCGCACAGATGTTTGATTTCGGTTTCTCCAAGGGATTGGGGCAGAATTTTCTGCTGGATTCGTCCGTTCTGGACGAAATTGCGGACGCGGCGGAAATTGACGGCGGCGTTTTGGAAATCGGCCCCGGTTTCGGCGTTTTGACGAGAAGACTTTGCGAGACGGGGAAAAAGGTTGTTTCGGTGGAGATAGATCATCGCCTTATTCCGGTTCTTAATTACACGCTGGCAGAGTTTGATAATGTTGAAATTTTGGAACAGGATATAATGAAAACCGATGTCCGCGCATTAATTGACGAGAAATTCGGCGGAGAAAAAATAAGCGTAGCGGCAAATCTGCCGTATTATATCACGACGCCGATTATCACGAAATTGATTGAGGACAGGCTGCCACTGAAAAATATTGTTGTCATGGTGCAGAAAGAGGTTGCCGAACGCATTGCGGCAAAACCGGGAAAGAAGGATTACGGCGCGATAAGCGTCCTGTGTCAATATTATACCGCGCCGCGGCTTGTTACGGTAGTCCCCGCGGGCAGTTTTTATCCGGCGCCGAAGGTGGATTCGGCGGTTTTGTGCATGCGCGTTCTCGATAAACCTGCAGTTCGGGTTGAGGACGAGAAAAGCTTTTTCAAGGTTGTAAAATCGGCATTTGCTCAGCGGCGTAAAACACTTTTGAATTGCCTTGCAAGCGGTTTCGGACTTGATAAACAGCAGCTTTCCGATTTATTGGAAAGTGTAGAGATTGACCCGAAAATCCGCGGCGAAAAGCTGGGACTTGCGGAATTTGCCCGCATAAGCGACGCGCTTTGCAAGCTTGACAACGGCGCGAATATGTAGTACAATAACGGAGGAAGAAAGTGTCCTCTGTTATTTTTTTAAAGGAGCTATACGTAATGAAAAAATTCGTTTCGATTTTGTGTGCAATAATATTTGTGTGCGGAATTTCATCGGGTGCGCTTGCATATACGGTGCAGTGCGATGAGGTTTATGATTTTGCGGGCCCGCAATACGGCGTTTCGTATATTGATACTGACGGGAAGATTTTTGTCGGCGTGCGTGCAGGGAAAATCGCCGTCAGCGATGATTTTCAAAAATGGGAAATTCGGAAAACCGACGAGGTAACGGCGGTGGAATATCTTGGCGGGAAATTTTGCGCGATTAATAAGGGTTATACGCTTATTTCCGCAGACGGACGCAATTGGGAAAGAGCGGAAAACAATCTTCCCGCGACGGTGCGCTCAATAATAAAAAACAAAAATTCGGCTGTTGTTTTTGCTGAAGATTACGACGAAAATTACAACAGAGTCGGCACGGGGACGTATCAGAGTTTTGACGGAATTAACTGGAACAAGGTCGAAAATATTCCCGAAGGAGCGAAAATGACGATAATCGGCGACAGAATTTTCTTTGCGTCGAGCGCATGGCTGCCGGGGATTTATGTATCGGACACGGGCGCAAGCTTTGAAAAACTGAATATTGACGGATTTGAAATTAACAGCGGCGGAATGTTTATGGAATACCGCGACGGTGAATATGTGCAAAATGACTTATGGCGAGCAGGTGACGGCGAAGGCATTGAATATACATACACGTCGAAGGATTTGATAAATTGGGAGACAAAGACTGTGCCGCTGCCGGAGAGACTGCCGCACGACAGCACATATGTCGTGATAAACGGAAAGTCGCATCAATTCACGATAAACGGCGACGACTATGTTTGGGAGGACGGCGAATGGAAAAACGGTACATACAATATGTGCACGTATGAATACAGCGACGCCGCCAACCGTCCGTTTGTAAATTACAATGTCACCGAAAACGGGATTTTTGCATGGAGCACGAATAAAGACAGTTTTTATATAAATTATAACGGCGAAATGACGGTATATAAGGGCAGTGAGCGAGACATAAAAGAAATTTATGTTGAGGACGGCATATTTTATGCCGCAACAAATAAAACGTCGGATGAAACGGGGATAACGTTCACGTGGCAAAGCCCGGACGGAATTAACTGGACTAATGACGCGGATAAAAAGGTTGAATGGGATAAACTCCGGTATGACGCAAGGAGTGCGTCCGACGGCGAGATAACGCTTGAGAGTGATATTGACGTGCGCGGCAGCCGTAAAAATTTTGAAGGCAACAAAAATCTGACGGGCACGCTTACGGATAAGGACGGCAACAGGACAAAGATAATTTTTGAGGACACGAAGGGCATTGACTATGTGCGTATGTTCGGCGGGAACGGCTGGTTTTTAATGACCGACAATGACGGAAGATGGTATTACAGCGGTGACGGAATTACGCGCGGTGCGGCGGCTGACGTACCGTTCGGGTATGAGAAGATTAATTATCTGTCGGACAGCTTTGGTGTGCGGCTTTATTCCAATGGCAGCAGATTTGTATACTATAACGTAAATAACGGTACGATGTATTCGGGCGACATGTCGCAGTTTGACGCACTTTCCGCGCCGGATGCCGTAAGAGTAAAGCTAAACGGCGAATTTTTGAGTTTTGTAAATCCGCCGGTAATCCGCGGCGACAGAACGCTGATTTCGGTGCGTTTTCTGTTTGAATGTATGGGCGCGTCGGTCGACTGGAATGACACCGGCAGAACGGTTACGATAACTTATGGCGGCAACACGGTTGAACTGGCGATTGACAGCGACCGGGCGAAGGTTAACGGTGAGGAAAAAATACTTGATATTCCGGCGCAGCTTGTGAACGAAAAAACAATGATTCCGCTGAGATTTATATCGGAGGAACTCGGGTTTGACGTGACTTATGATGAAACAAACAAGGTTGCGGAAATAAAAAAACAGGGTGATTAATGCTTTTAATCGGCAAATGTTTATGTATTATAAACATTTGCCGATTTTTTTAAAATAACGAATTTTATTCGTAAAATATTGTATTGACTTTTCGAAAAAGAAGTGCTATATTAGCTGTATCAATTGAAAAAAGAGGAAGTGATTTTTTGCTTACACAAAGACTGGGCAGCGGCAAAGATGACAAATATATGGATTCCGTTTTGCGGATTATTGAAGAAAATCCGGGTTCGTGCGACGAAGTCTGGTTCGCGACCGAATACGGGTTTCCACCGCTTGAACGGCACGAAAAGGCGGCAGAAAATATAGTAAGAGCGGCGGAAAAATTTCGAAAATCGGGTATCCGCGTATCGCTGCAGCTAAGCAACACCATAGGACACGGCGAATATATGGCAAGCCGCGATTGCAGCGGACTTTTGTATGAAGACTCAAAAGCGGAGCGCATGGTCGGCGACGATGGCACAACAGCGGAATATTGTTTTTGCTGGCGCGGCGAAAATTTCAAAAAGTACACGTTTGACGCAATAAAAAAATATGCAGGGGTACAGCCGTATGCGATATGGATTGATGATGACCTGCGCCCGTGCAATCATGCGCCGGTAAGTCACGGCTGTTTTTGCGATGATTGTATAAAAAAATTCAACGATATGTACGGGAGCACGTTTACGCGCGCCGAATTGGTGCACGAAATCAATTTTGGCGACGCAAAATGGCGCAAAAGATATATGGATTTCGTGAAGGACGGTTTATATGAATTTACATATGAGCTTTGCTCGGCGATTCATGATGTCATGCCAGACACATTTGTCGGATTGCAGCAGGGCGGTTTCGGCGGATATATCGAAGGCGGCGCGCGCAGTATAATGGAGGCGATTTATAAAGCGACGGGAAAAACGCCGCTGTCGCGTCCGGGCGGCGGCGCGTATGATGACCATGAACCGACCGAATTTATTAAAAAAGGCAAGGAATTACTTAAACAAATACGCGAACTTCCGCCGTATGTTAAGGAAATACGTCCAGAAATTGAAAATCTTCCTTTTGTCACGTACGGGAAAAGCATACCCGGCGTATGTTTTGAAACATCATATTATATGGCAATCGGTGCGACGGCGATGAGTTATTCAATGATGATGCATTTGCGCGAAGATATTGATTGGTACGGGCAAATGCTCGGCGGATTTTCGCGGCATCGGAAATACTGGGAAAAGCTGGCGCAGATCAATAAGAGGACAGCGTCGAGCGGCACAGTCGTTGTATATCCGCACAACGGGTGGAGCGTTAAATGCGAAAATCCGTTCGATTATGTGGCGGGAAAAAATGAGGACCAAGAGGCAATTTTGGCATACATTAATCTGCCGCTTGTGTTTGAATACCGCGATGACGGCGTATTTGTGATGAGCGGTGATACGGCGGAAAGATTATCGGATGAAGAAATGGAAAAGCTTATCTCCCGCCCTGTCTTGACCGACGGCGCGGCGGTCGAAGTTTTCAAAAAACGCGGATTTGACATAGGTATTTCGGCGGAAAAAGTATCGGTGCGCAAAATCAGCGAGGAACTGACCGACCACAAAATCAATACCCGGTATGCGGGCACCATGTGGGGCGGAAAGTTTCTTGCGTCCGATGCATATAAGCTGATTGGCGAAAATCTTGAAGTTATCGGAAGATACAAAAAAACCGTCCCGCAGGAAGTGGAAAATGACGGCGCTGCCGCAAATGCGATTATAACGACGCCGAAAGGCGCGAAGTGGGCGGTTTTCGGCTTTGATTTGTGGAACAGAACGGTAAGCACGGCGAAACGTGAGCAGATTTTCAACAGTATCGAGTATATATCGGAAAAGCCGCTTTCGGCACGTATGATTACGGGATTTTCGGCAGCGGTTCACCCGCGCGTTAATGCTGACGGTTCGCTTGCGTGCGTGAGCATAACAAACTGCACTATGGGGAAATACGAAAATATTAAAATCAAGGTGCAGCGCAAGCCGGGTACAAAGGCGCTGCTTATGGGGCAGTATCAAACGCCGACGGAACTCACCGTTGATGAAGGCGGAATTGTAACCGTTCCCGAAATAGGCGGCTGGAATGTTGCAACGCTGTTTTTTGACTGATTTATGCGGGCTGTTCGTAAATTTTGCGGATTTTTATTGATTTTACGGGAAAAATGTATTATAATTATTAGTATAAATTCGCAAAAGGAGCGGTGAAAGATGATTAATATTGCAATAGCCGGTTACGGAAATCTCGGCAGAGGGGTTGAGTGCGCCGTTAAGCAGAACAGGGACATTTCGCTATACGGAATTTTTACGAGAAGAAATCCGTCCGATGTAAAAACGCTTACAGGTACAAAGGTATTCGGAGCAGACGAAATAATAAATCATAAAGATAATATAGATGTGCTTATAATATGCGGCGGATCCGCTACAGATTTGCCGAAACAAACACCCGAATATGCGGAATTTTTCAACGTTATTGACAGTTTTGATACGCATGCGCATATTCCGCAGCATTTTGAGAATGTGGATAAAGCGGCGCGGAAAAACGGTAAGACAGCGCTGATTTCCGCCGGCTGGGATCCGGGAATGTTCTCGCTCAGCAGATTGTATGCCGAGGCGGTTCTGCCGCAGGGGAATGCATATACTTTTTGGGGCAAGGGTGTAAGTCAGGGTCATTCCGACGCGGTGCGCAGAATTGCGGGCGTTAAAGACGCGCGGCAGTACACAATACCTGTTGAGGACGCGTTGCAGCGTGTACGAAACGGTGAAAATCCACGGCTTTCCGCACGTGAAAAGCACTTGCGCGAATGTTTTGTTGTTGCGGAAGAAGGCTCCGATAAGGCGAAAATCGAGAACGAAATCAAGAGTATGCCTAATTATTTTTCCGATTATGACACAATTGTGCGTTTTATTTCGGAGGAAGAAATGAAGGAAAATCACAGCGGAATACCTCACGGCGGGTTTGTAATAAGGAGCGGTATTACAGGAGTAAACGGCGAGCACAAGCATACAATTGAGTATAGCTTAAAGCTTGATTCCAATCCCGAATTTACGGCGTCGGTTCTGGTGGCGTATGCGAGAGCGGTATACAGATTAAACCGCGAGGGCAGCTGCGGCTGTAAAACGGTTTTAGATGTTCCGCCGATATATCTGTCGCCGAAGTCTGCGGAGGAAATTCGGAAAACACTGCTGTAATATGCTTGACTAAACAGGCAAAACGTGATATAATATAATAAATAAAATTTACCTGACGGTAAGATTTTGCAATGGCAATTTCTGATAAAAAGGGAATGATACGGAATTACCGCACCCTTTTTGGGTGCGGCTTTTTTACTGTTACAGGTGGTAAAAGAAAGGGATAAGAAAATGAATTATAATCCGAAATCACTCAAAGCGGAGGAATTTATAAGCGATGAAGAAATCCGCGAAACAATACGCTATGCCGAGGAGAATAAAAATAATGTCGCGCTGATAGACGAAATTTTGGAAAAAGCGCGTCCGCAAAAGACGGAAAACGGCACGGTCTGTCGCGGACTTACGCACCGCGAGGCGTCGGTGCTTTTGGCGTGCGATATTCCGGAAAAAATAGAGGAAATGTATAAATTGGCGCAGGAAATAAAGCTGGCATTTTATGGGAATCGAATTGTTATGTTTGCGCCGCTGTACCTGTCAAATTATTGTGTAAACGGCTGCGTGTACTGCCCGTATCACATGAAAAACAAGCATATTGCGCGTAAAAAGCTGACGCAGGAGGAAATCCGCGCGGAAGTTATCGCGCTGCAGGATATGGGACACAAACGTCTTGCCATTGAGGCGGGCGAGGACCCCGTAAATAATCCTATTGAGTATATTTTAGACTGCATAAAAACGATTTATTCCGTTCACCACAAAAACGGTGATATTCGCCGCGTAAACGTAAATATTGCGGCGACAACGGTTGAAAACTACCGGAAACTGAAAGATGCGGGAATAGGGACATACATTCTCTTTCAGGAAACATATAACAAGGAAAGCTACCTTGAACTGCACCCCACAGGTCCGAAACATGACTATGATTATCATACCGAGGCTATGGACCGCGCTATGGAAGGCGGCATTGATGATGTCGGGCTTGGCGTTTTGTTCGGACTTGAGGGTTACAAATATGAATTTGCCGGACTTTTGATGCACGCGGAACATCTTGAGGCAGTACACGGCGTAGGTCCGCACACAATCAGCGTTCCGCGGGTTAAGCATGCCGATGACATCGACCCCGATGTTTTTGATAACAGTCTTTCGGACGAAATGTTTGAAAAAATTATTGCATGTATTAGAATTGCCGTTCCGTACACAGGCATGATTATTTCAACAAGAGAGAGCGAAGAAGTGCGCGGCAAGGTTTTGGGTCTGGGAATATCGCAGATAAGCGGTGCGTCGCGCACATCTGTCGGAGGTTACTGCGAGGAGGAACGCCCGCATGATTCGGAACAGTTTGACGTTTCCGACCAACGCACGCTGGACGATGTTGTGAACTGGCTTATGAAACTCGGATATATTCCGTCATTCTGCACGGCGTGCTATCGTGAAGGCAGAACGGGCGACCGCTTTATGAGTCTGTGCAAAACAGGGCAAATTCAAAACTGCTGCCACCCGAACGCGCTGATGACACTGACGGAATATCTTGTAGACTATGCAAGCGAAGATACAAAGAAAATCGGTTTTGAACTCATAGAAAAGGAACTTAAAAAAATACCGAAGGAAAAGGTTGAGGAAATCGCGCGCCAAAATATTGCCGATATCAAGGCGTCAAACCACAGAGATTTCAGATTTTAAAAAACAATTGCCGCGGAAACGGAGGTCGGAAAAATGAATATTAATTTAAGCAACAGAGTATCGGCGGAGCGCCCGCACATAATTTTTTGCGGGATAAGAAATGCCGGGAAATCAAGCGTGGTAAATGCCGTAACGGGACAAAAACTGTCGCTTGTGTCGGACACAAAGGGGACGACGACCGACCCTGTGCAGAAGGCTATGGAAATTCTGCCCCTCGGACCTGTAGTTATTATTGATACTCCGGGCATCGACGATGAAGGTGAACTCGGAAAAATGCGTGTTGAGCGTGCGCTGCGCGCGATTGACCGTGCCGACGCAGCGGTTTTGGTTGCGGACGGGCAAATCGGTTTGCAGGCACAGGATAACGCGCTTATTGATGAGTTCAAAAAGAGAAAAATCCCGTATATTATAGCATTTAATAAATCGGATCTGTATGATGTGCCGACTGATGTGCCTGAGAATGTGATTTATGTCAGCGCAGAAAAAGGTACGAACATTGAGCAGCTGAAGGAAATGCTCGCGCGTATTATTAAATGCGACGAAGAAAAGACAATTCTTGGCGACCTGATAGATGCGAATGATGTTGTAATCCTCGTAACGCCGATTGATTCGTCCGCGCCGAAGGGCAGACTTATTCTGCCGCAGCAGCAGACGATACGCGATATTCTGGCAAAAAATGCAATAAATGTCGTTGTGCGGGAGACGGAGTTGAAATCGGCGCTCGATAAGCTCGGCGTCAAGCCGAAAATGGTTATTACCGATTCACAGGCTTTTGCAAAGGTCAGCCGCGACACGCCGGAGGATATATTGCTTACGTCCTTTTCGATTTTGTTTGCGCGGTATAAGGGGAGTCTTGCGGAGTCGGTAAAGGGCGCGGCAATGCTCGACAGACTGCATGACGGTGACACGGTGCTGATTTCCGAGGGCTGCACGCACCACAGGCAGTGCGAGGATATCGGAACGGTGAAACTGCCGAAAATGATTACGGAATATTCGGGTAAAAACCTGAATTTTGAATTTACATCGGGCGGAGAATTCCCGTCGGATTTAAGTAAATATGCGCTTGTTGTGCATTGCGGCGCGTGCATGCTGAATGAGCGCGAAATGCATGCGCGCGTAAAATACGCAAAGGATTGCGGAGTGCCGATAACAAATTACGGAATCGCGCTTGCACAGCTCACGGGAATATTAAGGCGCGCGCTTGCGCCGTTCCCGTCGGTTTTGGCGGAACTTGACAAATAAACATTAAAAATGAGCCGATATCCCAATCGTCAGACTTTTTGGGAGTCGGCTCAATTTATGTCAATTTAAATTAAAGCGTGTTAATGATAATTCCCGTAACCGGTTTGGGGAATACGCAAATCGATTTCGGCGGCATTTTATCGCCCGCCATTGCTACGGCGCGGATTTGCCACGTTTTTACCGGATTTACCGCAAGCATGCAGCCGAATTCATGATTAAGAACGCGCCGCATGCCGTCGCCCACGCTTTTCGTGTAATCTATTCTTGCGTCGTATTCGTCCTCGGTTATGCCGAGAATATCATGCAGAATAAGATTATTCAAAACGGCGGTATCAAGCGAGCAGTACGCGTCGCTTTTGTCGGGAATTTCGCGCCTTACCGATGCGCGGCTTTTTAGCGTAAGCCGATAAAAATATTTGTCGCCGCAGTACAGCGCTATTTTATTTTCCATCGAAGTTGTGGAAATCTGTTTTTTTACCGTGTCGGAAAAATCCGATGTGTCGGTGTCCACAATTATTTTTTCTACCTTAAAATTATCCTGGCACGACGCCACAAAGAATGACTCGTTAAACGGCTTGTTAAAGCGCACCAAGCGGTGGAACGGCAGCTGAACTATTCCGTCGTCAAATGCGTTTGTAAGGAGCGTCATTATATAATTGTACGGCTCCTTTCCTGTATGTTCGGGATTGTTTTTCCGACATTCGTTGCGGTATGCAAGCGACGTTTCATAGCGGTTCTGTCCGTCCGCAATGTAGAAAGTGTGCGGCTTAAGCGCATTGATGATGAAGTTGATCTTTTCTTCGTCGGTAATGCGCCATAAACGCTCCTTCGTCCCGTCGGGGACGGTAAAGCTGACGTCGGGCGGTGTGTCGGAGATTTCCGTCATCATGCGCGACAGATATTTCTCGCTTTCTATGTACATACAGTTTATCATGTTAAAATTAGCCTTTGTATGCGACAAAAGCTCATAGCGGTCTTTTTTGTTAATCGGAGTTGTATCCTCGCATGAAACAACATGTTTGCCGAGGTCTTCAAGCTCTAAAAGTGCAACAAATCCCTTGTTTGTAAATGAGGATTTGCCATAGTCCGCCTCTTGTTCGTATAGGTAAATTGCGGGTTTTTCATCGCGCACAAGTACGTTGTCCGCAATCCAGTCCTGCATAAAGCCGCGCGCACGCGTAAACGGATTATCGGCGTCGGTATCGGTATCATACCGCATACCTTTTGCAAGCCGAATGGCGTTGTATTCGTGCCGTGAATAAAATTCTTCCTGTTCCGATTTTGAAATTGAATCATACGGAGGCGACATAACATTTCCTAAGTCGCCGATTTTATCTTGATTGAACATATATCCTCTGAAGGGTTTTATGTTTGCCATAGTTGTATCACCTCATATTATATTTATTTTATACCATATTCGTCGCATAGTCAATATCATAAAAATTACAAAAAAATAACAAATTTTTATGCAGATTGATGTTATAAACACGTCGATTTTACACATACTATTCACGGAAGGTAAAATTAATGTTTAAAAGCGGCGAAAAAGCGCCGGATTGTGATTGGAAAGGAGCAAATATAATGAGTTGTCAAGGATTTATAAAGGGAATGGCTGCGGGAATGGTTATCGGTGCATGCGCGGCGATGGTGGTTGACCCGGTTTCGGACCGCCAGCATCGTAAAATGCAGAAAAAGACGGAAGGCATGTTCAAAAACATCGGCAACATCATAGACACCGCAATGGATATGATAAGATAACCGCAAATATCGGGACTGCACATCATTTTGCCGCAGTCCCGCTTTTATTTATTGACATTGCAAGCCGTCTGTGATATTATATTGCCGAGGAGAGTGGCAGCATGAAAAAAAAGATGGAGATAGATTTTCTAAACACAATTTTTTGTTTGCTTGTGATATTTATTCATGTTATGTCGGCGCCCGTGACGGAGCTTGACAGGGGCAATTTATTATATGTGGCGGCATTTGTGCCGTGGCGGCTGTCGGCGTTCGTGGTTCAGGGGTTTATTTTTTTAAGCGGACTTAAGCTGTTTCTCGGATTTACTCCCGGCAGAGACATCGACTACGGCAAATATTATACTTCACGGCTGAAAAAAATCGTCCTGCCGTATATTATTTGCGTTATTTTGTATTATGTATATTTCTGCCGAAACGGATATTTTGAAAATCCCGGCGTGATTCAGCTGACAGGCTACATAATTAACGGTACGTTGGTATCGCATTTTTATTTTGTTATTATCATTGTTCAGCTGTATTTATTAAGACCTGTCTGGGAAGTATGTATCGCGCGCGGAAAACCCGTCGTATTGCTTATTGTTTCGGCGGCGGTCACCATGATATTGCCGCGGCTTGCGCACGGGTTTGCGTATAAAGACAGAATTTTCACAACCTACCTGATTTACTGGATCGGCGGCTGCCTTGCGGGTGCGTATTACGAAAATTTTTGTGATTGGGCAAAAAAACGGCTCGGCGTGCTTGCGGCGGTGTTCGCAGCGGCGGCGGTATGTGAAGGTGCGCTGTCCTTTGTCGGCATGACGGGCAGAATGAACGTTGGATATTTGGAAGAAATGCATCTTATATATTGCGTGTGCGCGATACTTTTCACCTATTCAATTGCGCTAAAGGCGGGGGAGTTTGCCATGCACAGCCTAATTTTGAGCGAAATCAACGGTGCAAGCTATTACATTTATCTTATTCACTGCCTGTTTATTTATATAATTAATGACGCCATGGCGCGGTTTGGCGGACTTTCGGTATCGGAAAAATTCTGTATCCGCGCGGTGTTTACGTATACAGTTTCGGTTTTGGTATGCGCGGCGTATGTAAACTTGGCAAAGTGCATAAAAAAGCGTTTAAAAAAAGCATAAAGTGTTGAAGTTTTAAGCTTTACAAAAATTGCGGTATATGATATAATTGCATTTGTGAGTGAATTGACGGGCAACAGCGTGAAAATATCCGGTGAATGTGCATGCGCCGAAAGTTTGCATGCCGTATTTTTGCGTTGTGGTTTGTACCGCCGAAAGAGGGGCGGAGTGGAGATTAAGATGAAAACAGATAACGTTACAATGACAAAAGGCCCGATTTTCAGGCAAATTATTCTGTTTGCAATACCGCTTGTATTAACGAGCATTTTGCAGCAGCTTTACAATACAATGGATTCGGTGGTTATAGGCAGATTCAGCTCGAGCCTTGCCTTTGCGGGCGTTGGCGGAAGCGCGTCGCTTATAGCGCTTGCGACAAATCTTTTTATCGGACTTTCCACGGGTGCGAGCATTGTTGCCGCGCAATGTTTCGGCGCGAGAGACAAAGACGGCGTGGAAAAAACCGTTCACACTTCGGTTGCAATGTCAATTATCTGCGGTATATTTATGACGTTTATCGGTTTGATGATAACGAGACCGGCGCTTATTGCGATGGACACCCCGGAGGAAGTTCTGCCGTACGCGGCGAAATATACGTCGATTTATTTCCTCGGAATATTACCGACGCTGCTCTACTGCTTTTTAGCGGGAATTCTGCGCGCTGTTGGCGATTCCAAACGACCGCTGTATTATCTGATAATTTCGGCGGCGCTGAATGTGGTATTAAACCTGTTTTTCGTTGTAATATTGAAAATGGACGTAGACGGCGTTGCCATTGCGACGATAATTTCGCAGACGCTGTGCTGCGTGCTTGCGCTTGCGCGGCTCACGCGCGTGCACGATATATATCGGTTTGATATAAAAAAACTGAAAATACATAAGGCATATCTTATCAAAATTCTGCGTATCGGCGTTCCGACGGGATTGAACAGCTGTTTGTTCTCGATATCAAACGTCGTGATACAGTCGACTATTAATAAATTCGGTGCAGCGGCGGTTGCCGGGTGTTCGGCTGATATGATTGTGGAAAATTTTGTGTATATGCCGATGAATGCGATTGGAATTGCAGCAACAACGTTTGCCGGGCAAAATATGGGCGCCGGGCTTTATGACAGAATTAAAAAGGGCATGTGGTGCTCACTGGTGCTTGTAACGGCGGTCGGACTGGCTTTGGGACTCAGCACGATGATGCTCGGTTCAAAGGTCCTCAAATTGTTTATAAACTCAGCCGATGCGGGTATTGAGGATATTATAAAATTCGGACTGGAAAGAATGAACGTCGTTTCGGTTTCATATTTTTTGTGCGGCATGATGGAGGTCGTCGGCGGAACGATACGCGGACTCGGAAATAGTTTTATGCCGATGATTATAACATTTTTCGGCGTATGCGGACTCAGAATTTTGTGGATATACACGATTTTACCGTTTAATAATACGATAGGCATGCTGTTTATTTCGTATCCGCTGTCGTGGCTGATATCAATAATCGGACTGTTTATCTATTATTGCAGAACTATACGTATCAAGGAAAAGGGAGTATGAAGAAATGCTCGGTATAATTAATTATAAATTGTTTGTTGTTTCGGCAATACTTTTGAACATGACACCCGGTGCAGACACAATTTATATTTTGAGCAGGGCGAGCGTGGGCGGACGTAAATGCGGCATTGCATCGGCGCTCGGCGTATCTACGGGACTCATGATTCACACATTTTTGGCGGCACTCGGACTGTCTGCAATATTGGCAAATTCGGTGACGGCGTTTAATATCATGAAACTTGCGGGAGCCGCGTATCTTGTGGTTATGGGCATCGGTACGATTGTGTCGAAAAAGCCGCTGCTCAGCGTTGACGCGGAGGGCAGAGGTAACACGGATATGGGTAAAGTATACCGTCAGGGGGTGTTTACAAATGCATTAAATCCCAAGGCAGCGCTGTTCTTTTTGGTTCTTCTGCCGCAGTTTGTTTCGGCGGATAATACATACGGGCCGTTGCCGTTTTTGATTTTGGGGGCGACCATATGCACGACAAGTACGATATGGTGTGTATTTTTGGCTTATGTTTCATCGTTTGTAAGCAAGCTTTTGCAAAAAAGCGACAGGGCGCAAAAGTGGGCGCAGCGCGGCGCGGGCATGATTTACATCATGCTGGGACTGAATGTTCTGCGTGCCAAAAACGGTTCGTGATTATTTAACGGAGGAAAACAGTATGACTCTGCAGCAGATTTTGTATGCGATTACTATTTCGGAACACGGCTCGATGAATAAGGCGGCGGAGGCGCTGTTTATATCTCAGCCGTCGCTTACCGGCGCGATAAAGGAACTGGAACAGGAGACGGGCATACGGATTTTTTTGCGTACAAATAAGGGCGTAATTACCACGGGCGAGGGCGAGGAATTTCTGATTTATGCACGTCAGCTGTATCAGCAGTATGATTTGATGAAACAAAAATATATTGAAAAAACCGCAATTAAGCGTAAATTCGGCGTGTCGACGCAGCACTATTCCTTTGCGGTAAAAGCCTTTGTCGATACGGTCAAGCGGTTTGATATGCTGAAGTATGAGTTTGCAATCCGCGAGACGAAAACGGCGGAAGTAATTAAAGATGTTGCAAATTTTAAAAGCGAAATCGGCATTTTGTATCTGAACGATTTTAACCGCAAAATTATCGGGAAAATGCTGAAGGACACCGGCTGTAAATTTACCAAGCTTATCGATTGCAATGCGTATGTATATATATGGAAAAATCACCCGCTTGCGAAAAACAGTGCGATAAGCTTTGAGGAACTGCGCGATTACCCGTGTCTGTCCTTTGAACAGGGCGAAAACGGTTCGTTTTATTTTGCGGAGGAAATTCTAAGCACAAACGATTATCAGCGCATAATTAAAACCAATGACCGCGCGTCCATGCTTAATTTGATGGTCGGACTCAACGGATATACGCTGTGTTCGGGGATAATATGCGAGGAGCTTAACGGCAGCGATTATATAGCCGTACCATATGCCGCGGACGAGGATAATCCCAACAGCTCAATGGAAATCGGATATATAGTAAAGAGCGACGGACGACTTTCCGAAATCGGCAGAGCGTATGTAGACGAACTGACAAAATATTTGAAAAAAATATAAAAAGAAACCGCAGGAAACGGTAAAGAAAAACAGGGGCAAAGCCCGGGAACACCTTGCTGTCAGCGTATCGAAACCTATACGCGCTGACAGATTAAAAAAAGGGGGGGCAAGCCTGTTCGACGTGTAAGGGTACGTCGCGGGCACGCCGGACGACAATGTTTTATTTTTAGTCTGTGCAGTTTCTATTTGAATTGATTTGTTTCCGTATTATAATAATATCCGACGGCCAGGGCGGCGGATTTTATTTTATCTTCATCTTCACCCAAATCGTCACAAAGCGCGGCAAGGCTGGGATAGCGGTCGCGCAGTTTTGTATTAAGAACACTTACAAGTATTATCGGATCTTTCGGCAGCATCTTCCTTCTCCTTTCTTTTAAGCTGAGATATTATAATGCCGGCAAAAATAAGCGCACAGCCTATGTAACCCTCGGGTTTCATAACTTCGTGAAGAATAATTGCGCCGCCGATTGCCGAGAACACACATTCGCTTGAAAGCACAATTGCGGCGAGGTTCGGGTCGGAATCCTTTTGACCGATAACCTGACAGGTATATGCAACGCCGGTGGACATAATTCCCGTGTACAGTATGGGGATTGCGTTGACTGCAATTCCGCTTAAGGTAATTGTTTCGGAAAATGCCGCGAAAATAAGGTTTAAAAGTCCGCACGTAACGAATTGTATAAATGAGAATTTGAACGGACTTATGTCGGTTTCGAGGAAGTTATCGATTAAGAGGATATGTACTGCCCAAAATACCGAACCGGCAAGGACAACCGCGTCGCCGTATTCGATTTTATCAAATCCGCCGCTTAAAAGGTACAGTCCCGCTGCCGACAAAACCGCGGCAATCCATGTGTTAATATACGTTTTTTTCTTTAAAAATATACAGCCGAGAAACGGCACAAGTACGGTATAAAGTCCGGTTATAAATCCGCTTTTCCCGGCGTTGTGCGTTATGCTTATGCCCTCCATCTGCAGTGCCGACGCGATAAAAAGCGCGCACCCGGTAAGTGCACCCATCCATGCGGTGCGTATAAGCTTGCTTTTGTTTGGGTGGTCTCGCTCAAACAGCAGTATTACCGGGATAAGCGAAACGCTGCCCAAAAGAAATCTCACACCGTTAAAGCTGAAATTTCCGAGAGCTGAATTATCCACCGAGCATTGTGCAACGAACGCAACGCCCCATATTATTGCGGTGAGCAGCAATATAAATATAGATTTTACCTGTTTGTTCATTATGATGACCTCCGTGATTTTACATATAACACTATTTTAACACAAATTTTTCTTTTTTTCCATAATATTATAATAAAATAATTTACAAAATAATGCATAAAAATGTCGGTAAGATTATAAATATTCACAAAATATGCATAATTATTTATTGTAATGCATAAAAGCGGCTTGACATTTTTAATGTGTTGTGGGATAATATTGTATTATATACTATGCATATTTATACACGAGGATTTGGCTATGAAAAAGATTTTTGTGGACGGAAGCGCCGGTACAACGGGGCTGAGAATATTTGAACGTTTATCGGGGCGCGATGATGTTGAGATTATCGGCATAAGCGAAGAAAAACGAAAGGATTTGTCGGCACGGAAAGATGCGATAATGTCGGCGGACGCGGCATTTTTATGCCTGCCGGACGCCGCGGCAAGGGAAATAATCGACGCCGTCGGCGAATGTGATACGAAAATTCTGGATACATCCACGGCGCACAGAACAGAGCCCGGGTGGGCGTACGGATTTCCGGAACTCTCGCCGGAGTTTGAAAATGCGGTTAAGACGTCAAACCGAATTGCCGTCCCCGGGTGTCATGCAAGCGGATTTATTTCGCTTGTATATCCCCTGACGGCACACGGCATAATGCCGGCGGATTATCCGGTTGTGTGCTACTCGGTTACGGGTTATTCCGGCGGCGGGAAAAAGATGATTGCCGAATATGAATCGGCGGACAGGGACGGTGAACTATCCTCGCCGCGTCAATACGGACTTACGCAAAATCATAAGCATTTAAAGGAAATGACGGCGGTATGTAAACTGGCGCGAAATCCGATTTTTGCACCGATTGTGGCGGATTATTACAGCGGAATGGTTGTGTCCGTGCCGGTATTCCCGAAACTTCTTAAGGGAAATCCCACGGTGAGAGAATTGCATGCGCTTTTTGCGGAGCATTATAAAGGACAGCCGGCGGTTAAGGTAAATGCGTTCGGCACCGAGGGATTTTTGGGCAGCAATAATCTTGCCGGATTGGACAGGCTTGAAATTGAAGTCACGGGAAACGATGAGAGGGTGCTGCTTGCGGCGAGATTTGATAATCTCGGCAAAGGTTCGTCCGGGGCGGCAATCGAGTGCATGAATTTGGCGCTCGGTTTTGATAAAACAAAGGGACTTGATTTATAAGAACGGTGGAATTTGTGCCGCAAGGGCGGCGGAACGGAGGAATATTTTATGAAGGAAATAAGCGGCGGCGTGTGTGCGGCAAAGGGATTTTATGCAGCGGGAATACACGCGGGAATACGCAAAAATAAAAATAAGCCGGATTTGGCGCTTATAACAAGCGAAGTTTGCGGGAGCGCGGCAAGCTGTTATACGCAAAATCTTGTAAAGGGTGCGCCGATTTGGGTTAATAAAAAGCATCTTGCCGACGGCAAGGCACAGGCGATTGTCTGCAACAGCGGCAATGCGAATACGTGCAATGCCGACGGGATTGAAGTGGCAGAGAAAATGTGCGCAATCGTCGCGGACAATACCGATATAAAGGAAGAAGATGTAATTGTCGCGTCAACCGGCGTTATCGGACTTCCCCTTGACCCCGCGCCGATTGAAAAGGCGATGCCGGAGCTGGTAAAAGCATTAGATGCCGACGGCAGCAACGTCGCTGCGCGTGCCATCATGACAACCGATACCGTGGAGAAGGAAATTGCGGTGGAATTTGAAATCGGCGGCAAAGTTTGCCGTTTGGGCGGAATTGCAAAGGGGTCGGGAATGATTCACCCCAACATGGCGACCATGCTGGTATTTATAACAACCGATACCGCCATTACGTCACAGATGCTCTCTTGCGCGCTCTCTCGGGATATAAAGGACAGCTTTAACATGATAAGCATTGACGGCGATACATCTACGAACGATATGGTGTCGGTTATAGCAAACGGAATGGCGGGCAATGCGGTAATCGACAGTGAAAATGAAGATTTTGAAATATTTAAAAAGGCGCTTAATACCGTAACGACATCTCTTTGCCGCAGAATTGCAAAGGACGGCGAGGGCGCGACGAAACTTTTGGAATGTCATGTTGAGGGCGCGCTTACCGAACAGGACGCAAAAACGGTTGCAAAGAGCGTCATCACGTCAACCTTGTTTAAGGCGGCAATGTTCGGCGCGGACGCGAACTGGGGACGTATTCTTTGCGCAATCGGATATTCGGGCGCGAATGTGGACGTAAACGGCGTGGACGTAACGCTTTCATCGTCGGCAGGCTCGGTTTTGGTATGCAAAGGCGGCAGCGGGGTTGATTTTTCGGAAGATTTGGCAAAAAAGGTTCTGACGGAGGACGAGATTATTATTGAAATAACCTTGTCGGACGGCACTTTCGGCGCAGTCGCATGGGGCTGTGACTTGACTTACGATTATGTTAAAATCAACGGTGATTACCGCACTTGATGGGAGGATAACAATGGCTATTGAAAATAAAGACCGCGCAAAAATTTTAATTGAGGCGCTGCCGTATATTCAGCAGTATTACGATAAAATCGTCGTTGTAAAATACGGCGGAAACGCAATGATTAATGAGGATTTGAAAAATGCCGTAATGGGCGATATCGTGCTGCTGTCGCTTATTGGAGTGAAGGTTGTGCTAATCCACGGCGGCGGACCGGAAATTACGGGTATGCTGAACAAAATCGGCAAAAAGACAGAATTTGTGAACGGACTGCGCGTAACCGACCGCGAAACCGTTGACGTTGCGCAGATGGTGCTGTCGGGCAAGATTAACAAGGGACTTGTTAATCTTATTCAGAACACGGGCGGAAAGGCTATCGGTCTTTGCGGCTGTGACGGTCACATTATTGAGGCTGAACCGCTGGACGAAAAGCTGGGTTATGTCGGAAAAATCACAAACGTGAATGTTGAGCCGATTACCGACCTTTTGGACCGCGGTTATATTCCGGTTATTTCTACAATCGGCTGTGATTCGGAAAATAACATATATAATATTAATGCGGATACGGCGGCGTCAAAAATTGCGGGTATGCTGAAAGCGGAGGGATTTATTTCCATGACCGATATCCGCGGACTTTTGCGCGATAAAGATAATGAAAATTCGCTGATTCCTGTGGTTCAGGCAAGTGAAGCGCCGCAGCTTATCAGCGAAGGAATTATTTCGGGCGGTATGATACCTAAGGTGGACTGCTGCATCGAGGCAGTTCGCCAGGGCGTAAAAAAAGTATTCATGATTGACGGCAGAGTGCCTCATTCGATACTTCTTGAAACGCTTACCGACGAAGGTATCGGAACGATGTTTATTTGATGAAGGAAGGGAAGTTCCATGACGACAAAAGAACTTGATGAAAAGTATGTTGCCGGCACATATGCGAGGTTTGATGTAGCGCTAAAAAGCGGCAAAGGCAGTACGCTGTATGATGAGGACGGCAAGAGTTACATAGATTTCGGCAGCGGGATTGCCGTAAACACTTTCGGTGCGGCGGACGATGTATGGAAGGCGGCGGTGATTGCGCAGCTTGATAAAATCCAGCATACGTCAAATTTGTATTACAACGAAAACGGGGCGCACTTGGCGGAAATTTTGTGCCGAAGGACGGGCATGAAGAAGGTGTTTTTTTCCAATTCCGGTGCGGAGGCGAATGAGTGCGCAATAAAAACTGCGCGAAAATTCGGAACGGATAAAGATCCCGGGAAAAATGTGATAATAACGCTTGAAAACAGCTTTCACGGGCGCACGGTGACAACGCTTGCCGCAACGGGGCAGGACGTGTTTCATAAATATTTTACGCCTTTTACCGAAGGATTTAAGTATATTCCGCCGACAGCCGCGGCACTTTATAACGCGGTTGATGACAGCGTTTGCGCGGTGATGATTGAGACAATCCAGGGGGAAGGCGGCGTCAATGTACTGCCGGACGAATTTTTGTCGGCGGTTGAAAAGGTAACGTCGGAGCGCGATATTTTGCTTGTGATTGACGAGGTACAAACGGGCAACGGGCGTACGGGCAAGCTGTATTCATATATGAATTTCGGCTTGACGCCGGATATCGTTTCAACGGCGAAGGGGCTTGCCGGCGGACTGCCTATGGGCGCGACGCTGCTCGGCGAGCGCGTGCAGGACACTCTCGGACGGGGTATGCACGGTTCGACTTTCGGCGCAAATCCCGTTTGCGCGGCTGCCGCCGTCAGTAATATGGAACGCTTAACGGACGGATTTTTGGCGGAAGTGAGCGAAAAGGGCGAGTATATCAAATCGGCGCTTGAAAAAATAAACGGCGTGAAATCTGTCAGCGGAAAAGGACTTATGCTCGGTGCGGAAATCGAGAAAAACGCGGCGGAAACAGCCGCGGAATGTGTCGTATGCGGACTTTTGATTTTAACGGCGAAAACGAGACTGCGAATTGTGCCGCCGCTGAATATAACGTATGATGAAATAAACCGCGGACTTGAAATTTTGAAGGGAGTAATTGAAAAATGAAACATTTGTTAAAGTTGTCGGATTTGACAAGCGAAGAAATTGTGGAGCTGTTAAATCTTGCAGACCAGCTGAAATACGAAAAGAAGAACGGGATTGAACATAAACTGCTTGCGGGCAAATCTTTGGGTATGATTTTCGAAAAATCATCAACAAGAACGAGGGTGTCGTTTGAAGTTGGCATGTACGAACTGGGCGGAAATCCGCTGTTTTTAAGCTCAAACGATCTGCAAATCGGCAGAGGTGAGCCGGTTGAGGACACGGCGCGGGTTCTTTCACGTTTCCTTGACGGAATTATGATAAGAACTTTTGCGCAAAAGGAAGTTGAAGATTTGGCAAAATACGGAAGTATTCCGATTATCAACGGACTTACCGATTATGCGCACCCGTGCCAGGTTCTTGCGGATTTACTGACAATCCGTGAGCATAAAAAGATTTTAAAGGGCTTAAAACTGTGCTTTATAGGGGACGGAAATAACATGGCAAATTCGCTTATTGTCGGCTGTATCAAATGCGGAATGAGTGTTGCGATTGCCTGCCCCGATACCAACAAGCCCGATGCGGATATAATGAAGTGGGCGGCGGAAAACGGTGAATTCCTTTGCACAAGAGACATTAAGGCTGCCGTAAGCGGCGCGGACGTGGTATATACCGATGTATGGGCATCGATGGGACAGGAATCCGAGGCAGAAAAAAGAAAGAAGATTTTTGCCGGATATCAGGTAAATGAGGAGTTTATGGCTCTTGCAAATGAGGATGCGATGGTTCTGCATTGTCTGCCGGCACACCGCGGCGAGGAAATCACGGCGGAAACATTTGAAAAGCACGCCGATGAAATTTTCGATGAGGCGGAAAACCGTCTGCATGCGCAAAAGGCGGTTATGGTAAAATTAATGAAAGACTGATAATAAAAACTGTGGCAATTTTGCCGCAGTTTTTGCTTAAAAAGACGAGGCAGGGGCAAAATTATTTTGCCCCCGTCTCTTTTGGGTATGACGGGCATATCAATGCTCTGTGGTGAAAGTCCACCGAGGCGTAGTTACCGACGAACTCTAAAGCAACTTGCAAGTTTCACACCGTGAGGTGTAGGAGAGAAGAAGAAAGGAAACTCGGCTTAAAGGTAAATGCAACAAAAACAAAGATAACGCCGCCGAGTAAACTTAAATATCTTGGCTTTGGCTTTTGGAAAAATAAAGATGGATGGAAAGCAAGACCACATCAGGACTCTGTAATGAATTTTAAAAGGAAAATCAAGGCATTATGTAAAAGAAATTGGAGCATAGACCTCACTTACCGAATTAAGAAGATTAACGAGGTAACAAGAGGGTGGATAAATTATTTCCGCATAGGCTCAATGAAAAGCAAACTAAACAGCATTGATGAACATCTGAGAACGATGATAAGAGTGATAATTTGGAAACAGTGGAAAACTGCCAAGAAAAGAGAGTGGGGACTCTTAAAATTCGGAGTTGAAAAGTGGATAGCCCACAAAGTTGCAAACTGGGGAGACCACTATCAATTTGTAGCAACAAAATCAGTTGTCAAAAGAGCAATATCAAAAGAAATACTGACCAAGCGAGGCTTAATCAGTATTTCAGACTACTATCAAAAGGTAGCACATATTTAATTTTGAGTTGAACCGCCGTATGCCGAACGGGGCGTACGGTGGTGTGAGAGGGCGATTAAATTCGCCCTACTTGATTCAACCGGAATTTAATCCTGTTATTTTGTAAGCTGCGCATAGCAGAATTTAATCATATCCGCGCGCGATACCCGTTCACCCGTGAATACAGGCTTTGATTCGGAAGTGTCCGGCAGAATTTTTACTGCCATATCTTCAAAATCTTCCGCGTCAATGTCTGCGTCGGGGTCGAATGTCTGCGCCTGACTCAAAAGCGTAAGCTTTTGCGGCTGCAGAAGTGCGGGTATGCTCAATGTTGCGATGTCGCTGTAAACAAGGATTTTATCGCCCTTTTGCAAATCAATGGCTTTAACGATGTTCTTTGTGAAATATGGACTTACGTTTGTCATTTCGTCAACAGAAATGCGGTAATTTCCGTCAGCGCTGACTGCTTCGACTTTAGAACCGTCATGCGTTACTTCGCCGACTTCAAAATATGTCGGGATATGTCCGTCATCTTCTGCAAGAATGTAGTATGCGTTTGTTTGCGGCGGCAGACTATTTGTCATAACCGGCGAAATAACCGCTGTTGCAAGTTTTCCATCCAAATCTTTGCGGACTTCCGACAGTGCAACGCCCGTGTTATTTCCGACAAATGCGATTGTGTTGCTGTCCTTAAGTGAATATGTGGTTCCTTCCACGTCTTTTATAAGAAGTTCATCGCCGTCAACCGAAAGGGTTCCGTTTATGACGGGCAGCGCATCGTTTGAACTTATGTAACCGTTTTCCTTTGCGTCCTCGATGATTGCGTCTGCCCAGTGCGCTGCGCCTTTTGCAACCGTCTGCGGGATTTCCTTGCCCGATATGCGGTAAAGCATTGTGAGCGCCTCTGCATTGGTGGCGTTTCTCTCTGTTTCAAGACCGTTCCCCGTACCGAAAAGATATCCTTTCTCTACGAGATAGTCTGCCTCAGGGAATGCACCGTTTGCAAAGGCAGCAGTACCGACCGATAATGCACAAGCAATAGCTAAACTTAAAATTTTCTTCATAGTTATCTCTCCTCTATGTATTATTTTGTCCCCTCATCTGTAATACTTTTCAACATGCAAAAAAGCTGCAAAAAATTAAAAAAAATTTTTACAGCTTTTTTTATGTCATATTATTTCGGCATTTTTCATGAAACGCTCAACCAGTTTTATGCTTTCCTGTGAGCTTTGCGGCGTAACACGGCAAGGCTTTTCACCTTTTTCGACGCAGCTTATAAAATATTTTATTTCTTCGGAATATCCGTCGACATTTGAGATGTTTATTCCCGTATCCTCTGCCATGTTGTCTGTGTTTAAATTAACTTCCACGCCGTTTTTAAAGATTTTGTCACCGTTAAATTCAACAACACCGTTTTGGAAAACTGCCTTATAGCTTGATGCAAACGGAATTGCATAATTGTACCAGCCTGCCTCCGATGAAACGATAAAATCGTCATACACAAATTCTGCAATTATGAAATCATTGTCATTTTTTAACTTGTGATATGCGCCGCTTACCGCTTTTGGCTCGCCGAATTGATAGCGGATAAAATCAATATCGTGTATAGCGAGGTCAATCGGTGTTCCGCCGCTCTTTGCGGTGTTGAGCATCCAGTTTTCCCAGCTCCAACGCGGTATTTCCGATATGCGTTTCATATCCAGGCGCAAGAGCTTGCCGAGACTTCCGCCGTCAACAATTTGTTTCAGATATACATACGGCATCATAAACCGCAGAACATGCGCCGTCATGAAAAGCTTGCCCGATTTTTCCGCTGCATTTATTATTGCCGCGGTGTCGTTGGTGTTAAGGCTCATGGGTTTTTCGCAAAGTACGTTAAAACCGTGTTCCAAAGCCTTGATACTCATTTCGCGGTGCATGTAACTCGGCGTGCAGATATCAATTATATCTACCTGCTCATTTGCCAAAAGTTCGTCAATGTCGCCGTAAATATGTATGTTTTCGTTATTTACTTTTTCTTTCGCCATGTCGGTGCGCACATCGCATACTGCCGTAAGTTCTGCATTTTCAATGTTTTTGTAGCAGTTATAATGCACAAATCCCATGCCGCCTATTCCTATCAGTGCAACTTTCGTCATATTAATCCTCCTAACAATTCCACAGCCAATCTGATATCCTTTATCTGCTGTTCGCCCTCGATTTCGCGTTCGATTGTGAGGGGGCCGTCATAGCTGATTTCCTTCAGCCGCGCAATAAATTTCGGGAAATTAACCTTGCCCTGTCCGAGAGGTTTTTCCTCACCGAGATTGTGTCCGTCTGTCGGGTAGCAAGCGTCTTTTGCATGCACATCGCGTACATACTCACCGAAAACATCAAGCGCGTCAACAGGATTCGCTTTGCCGTAACAAATGAGATTTGCCGGGTCAAGATTAATGCCGAGATTTCCCGTGCCAATATCTTCAATTGCGCGGCGCAGCGTTACGGGCGTCTCCTGCCCGGTTTCAAAAAGGAAGTACTGCCCGTTTTTCTTTGCGTATTCGGCAACATTTTTCAGCGCGGCGATTGTTTCGCTGTATTCGGTGCTTACGGGATTTTCCGGCATAAATCCGGCATGCGTGGCTATATTTTCAACCTCAATCATTTTCGCAAAGTCCGAGCCGTGCTTAAGCTCCTCAACTCTTTTAAATCTGTATGCGGCGGGCACAAGTCCAAGAGTAATTGGGCCGTCGTAAAAATTCCATATGGAAGGTCCGCTCCACCCGCACCAGAACGTGGAAATTTCCACGCCGTATTTTTTTCGGTATTCCTTTACCTTTTCCGCATTCTGCTCCGTCATCAGTTCATGGTTCCAGCAGCAGAGCTGACATGATGAAAGCCCGAAATCATGTACTTGTTTAAATTTGTTCTCAAAATCGTTCGTGTCAAGATTAATCAGTACGCCGATTTTCATAATAAATTCCTCCTTAACGTCTTAATTCTGTACCTTTATTATATATGATATTCCGCGGTGGGACAATAATGATTTTGCTGTATTATAGCACAATTTTGCTGTATTAATGCAGAGGGAAGAATGCATTGAATGGTTTTAAAGATTGTATTATAATAAGCATGCGGGGATTTTTTCGACGCCTAAATTGGGATTTTACGGATGTAATAATAAATGAGCGGCAAAGATGCACTGACGGATAAGGTTATAACAGATAAGCGGATTTATGAAATATATCCGCAGATAAGGCTTGGTGTTCTGCGCTTTCGAGCGAATATCAAAAAATCCGATGAACAATTTTGGACATACATGGACAATGAAATACTGCCCGGTATAAGAAATTCGATTGAAGGTAAGGAGTGGAATGAAATCCCGGGCGTCAGAGGGAGCCGCGCAGCTTATAAAGCGTTCGGCAGAAATCCGGGAAGATACCGCGTTTCATCGGGAGCACTGCTGCGTCGGGTTCGCCGCGGCGATGAGCTTTACCATATTAACTCGGCTGTTGATGTTAATAATCTGATTTTGGTTCAAAGGGGTTTATCGGTGGGTTCTTATGACCTTGACAGGGTAAGCGGCACGATTGTTTTAAGAAAAGCGGAACAAGGCGAAGGCTATACCGGTATCGGCAAAGATTTTCTGGACTTGGAAAATATGCTTGTCCTTTCCGATGATAATGGTATTTTCGGTTGTTCCATGTCCGATTCGACACGCGCTATGGTTACGGAACAGACTAAGGATGTTTGGGTTGTTATTTACTGTTTTGAAGATGAAATTGAACTTCAAAAGCTGGTAACCGATGCTGAACAAGTATTTGCCCGCTTTTCCGAATGTAAAAATTTTGAAACCGCAATTATATAGATTTGTGTATATAAAATTTACCGCATAAGTATCGTAAGTATATGCTAAAATGGAATTAATTACGGAAAATGTAAGATTTGTCCAAAAACTTATTGACAAAAGTGGACAAAAATGATACTATTATAATGATATAGAGATTTTGAGACGTATCATATAAAAGTATAGATTGTATGCTTTTTTTGGTGCGTCTTTTTTATGTTTAAAAATGGAGGAATGAAAATGTACGATGTTGCGATTATCGGTGCGGGAATTACGGGCGGAATGATTGCCAGAACGCTTGCAAAATATAATATCAGCATTTGTGTTCTTGAAAAGGAAAATGACGTTGCAATGGGAGCGACAAAGGCAAATTCCGCAATTGTGCATGCCGGATTTGACGCAAAGGAGGGTAGCCTTAAGGCGCGGTTTAATGTTAAAGGTTCACAAATGATGCCGCGCGTGGCAAAGGAACTCGGCGTCAAGTATAAAAATAACGGCTCGCTTGTAATCGGGTTTGATGATGCCGACAGAAAAACTATTGAAGAATTATATGAACGCGGTTGCAGGAACGGCGTAAAGGGACTGGAAATTTTGGAAAAAGACGAGCTCCGCGGGAAGGAACCGAACATTTCCGACGACGCAATCTGCGCGCTGTATGCGCCGACGGGTGCGATTATATGCCCGTACGAACTGGCTGTTGCCGCTATCGGGAATGCGATGGATAACGGCGTTGAGTTAAAATTAAACTTTCCGGTATTGTCGATTGAAAGCAAAGACGGAATATATGAAATTGCGTCGGAAAATGAAAAAATAGAAACCGGATTCGTGATAAATGCCGCGGGATTGTTTGCGGACGAGATTGCAAAAATGGCGGGTGACGGCTCCTTTAAAATTCACCCCAGAAAGGGCGAATACATACTTCTTGACAAGGAATGCGGGTCGCTTGTGACGCACACGGTGTTCCGCACGCCGTCCAAAATGGGCAAGGGCATTTTGGTGTCGCCTACGGTTGATAATAACTTGCTTTTAGGGCCGACTTCGGTGGATATGGAGGACAAGGACGATAAAGCGACAACAGCCGGAGGTTTTGCGAAGATAATAAAGGAATCGGCGGAAAACGTGAACGGAATTATGCTTAATAAGTCCATAACGTCATTCTGCGGGTTAAGAGCGGTCGGCGACAGCGGCGATTTTATAATTAATTCGCCGAAAAAAGGGTTTATAAATGTCGCGGGAATTGAGTCACCGGGATTGTCCGCATCGCCGGCTATTGCAGAATATGTTGCGGATATGCTGCGTGAAGATATGAACTTGGAGGAGAAAGCCGAATATAATCCGATTCGAAAACCCGCGCACTACTTCCGCGATGCAAGTATTGAGGAGAAAAACAGAATTATTAAGGAAAACAAAAGTTTCGGCAGAGTTATCTGCCGCTGCGAAACGGTTACCGAGGGCGAAATAATCGAGGCGATACATACAAATCCGGGTGCACGGGACCTGGACGGCGTAAAACGCAGAACAAGAGCGCAGATGGGCAGATGCCAGGGCGGATTTTGCATGCCGTATATCACGGAGATATTATCGCGCGAACTGGGCATAGACTATGAATCCGTCACAAAATGCGGCGGAAAATCGCTTGTCAACACTGGCAAAACAAAGGAGGCGTAAACATGACAGATTTAGTTATAATAGGCGGCGGCCCGGCGGGAATGAGCGCTGCATGCGCCGCATACGAGAACGGTATAAGGGATATAATAATATTGGAGCGCGATAATGCGCTCGGCGGTATACTGAGACAATGCATACATAACGGGTTCGGACTGCACCGTTTCGGTGAAGAATTGACGGGGCCGGAATATGCATGGCGATACGAGCAAAAGGTGAAAGAACTTAAAATTCCGTACAAATTAAACACAATGGTGCTCGATATTTCGGGAGATAAGGTGATAACCGCAACAAATTGTGAGGACGGCGTATTCCAAATTAAGGCAAAGGCGATTATTCTTGCCATGGGCTGCCGCGAAAGACCGAAGGGTGCGCTCAATATCCCGGGGAGCCGTCCCGCGGGTATTTACAGCGCCGGTACTGCACAGAAGTTTGTAAATATGAAGGGATATATGCCGGGTAAAAATGTTGTCATATTGGGTTCGGGCGATATCGGATTGATTATGGCAAGACGAATGACTTTGGAGGGCGCGAAGGTTCATGCAGTATGCGAGCTTATGCCGTATTCGGGCGGACTTGCCAGAAATATCGAGCAATGCCTGCATGACTTTGATATTCCGCTCAAATTAAGCCATACTGTAGTGGAAATTCACGGCAAGGAACGCTTAAAGGGCGTAACAATCGCAAAGGTGGACGAACACAGGAAACCTATTGCCGAAACGAGAGAGTATATCCCGTGTGATACGCTGCTGCTTTCGGTAGGACTTATTCCCGAAAACGAGCTTTCCAAAAGTGCGGGAATTGAGCTGGACAGAATTACAAGCGGTGCGGTGGTTGACCAGGACAGACAAACCGAAATTGAAGGTATTTTTGCCTGCGGTAATGTTCTGCATGTTCATGATCTTGTGGATTTCGTTTCGGAGGAGGCGGAAATTGCCGGAAGAAGCGCCGCCGAATACATTGCGGGCGCGTGTACCGAAAAAATATCCGTAAACATAAAAACCGACGGCAAAATTCGCTACACCGTTCCGCAGAAAATTACATGTACGAAAGATATCACGGTATATTTCCGGGTAGATAATGTGTACAGGGACGTAAAAATCAATATTCGTGACAGCGCGGGAAATGCGGTATTGTCAAAGAAAAAGGCGAAGGTCGCACCTGGCGAAATGGAAAGCATGCGTATAAGCAGCAAATTGTTTGAAAATACCGACGAACTGAAATTCGAGCTGGAGGTGTGAGCGTTATGATAAGAAAACTTACCTGTATAGTCTGCCCCATGGGGTGCAGTCTGGAGGCAAAAATCGAGGACGGAAAGGTTGTTTCGGTAACGGGAAACACCTGTCCGCGCGGCGAAAAATACGCAATGGACGAATGTACCAACCCCACCCGCACGATTACATCGACGGTACGCTGTGAGGACGGCTCGGTCGTCCCCGTGAAAACGGACAGACCTATCCCGAAGGATAAAATTTTTGATTGTATGAAATTGATTAACGTAGTCGTTATCAAGTCCGACTACAAACGCGGCGATGCTGTGCTTAAAGATGTTTTCGGGAGCAATATTATAATTACCGGCGGTGCTGAAAGATAAACGGCTGCACAACGGTATAGACAAAACATAAAATATGCGTTATAATTAAAGTGATATTTTATGAAAGACAGAGAGGCTTGGAGCTATGGACGGCTTAACGAACAGAATTATTGCGGCAGTACGTACGCAATCCGAAATGGAAACGGCGCTGAAGTCGCGTGTTGAAGTAATTTTCGACTTGTGTTCGAATATTATTTCCGTAGGCGAAAATGTTGAAAGAGCGCATAACGCGGGGAAAAAATTGTTTGTGCATATCGACCTTGCGGACGGCATCGGCAAAGACAAATACGGAGTGGTTTATCTTCAGAATATCGGCGTTGACGGAATTATAAGCACGCGCGTTAATCTGATAAAGCTTGCAAAGGAAAACGGATTGTTTACGATACAAAGATTTTTCGTTGTCGATTCTCATTCAATTGACACAACGCTGGAGGGTCTAAAATCTTCAAAAGCGGACATGATTGAAATTATGCCGGGCGTTATGACAAAGGTGATAAAAAGGCTTAAGGCGAAAATCGGCACGCCCATAATTGCCGGCGGTTTAATCGAAACCGGTGAGGAAATCGCCGAAATATTCAAGTGCGGCACATTTGCGGTATCGACGGGAAAACAAGAATTTTGGCTATAAATCAAGAAGGAAATATTTATGTATAAACTTTATTTATTGGATATGGACGGGACGCTGTACATTGACAACGACCTATTTGACGGTGTAAAAGATTTTTTGAATTTTGTAAAACAAGACGGCGGAAAGTATGTGTTTCTGACAAACAATTCATCGCGCGGAGTGGACAAGTATATTGAAAAACTGCACGGTATGGGTATCGAGACGCAGCGCAGCGATTATCTTACATCGGTTGACGTTACATCGGATTACTTGCACACTTGCAATTACAAAAAGATATATGTGTTCGGCACGGAGTCCTTTAAAGAGCAGTTAAGAAACGATGGGCATAATATTACCGACAGGATAAGCGATGATGTTGAATGTCTTGTCATGGGTTTTGATACCGAGCTGACCTTCAAAAAGCTTGAGGACGCATGTATACTCTTAAACCGCGGTGCTGCGTACATTGCGACAAATCCCGACTGGGTTTGCCCTACATGGTACGGGTATGTGCCCGACTGCGGAAGTGTGGCGGAAATGCTGTACAGAGCAACGGGAAAACGCCCGATGTTTATGGGAAAACCTCAAAAAAATATCGTCGAGTTGGCGGTGAAAAAATACGGTTTCAAAAAGGAAGAAGCGGTAATAATAGGGGACAGGGTATATACGGATATTATGTGCGGAAAAAACGCCGGAATAGACAGCGTATTGGTGCTCAGCGGCGAGGGTACGGTTGAGGATTTAAAGACTTATGACGTTACGCCGGCGTATGTCAAGAAGGACATAAAAGAATTTTATGATATGATAAAAAAGGTTTGATTTCCGCGGGAAATCAAACCTTTTTTATATTGAAATAATGTTTTTTACAGTATTTCGTCAGTGCGGTTTTAATTATATTTTCAGCAAGTTTTGCATAAATCGTCGGCGATGTCAACAACATCTCCGGCGCCCATCGTAAATGCAATATCACCGGGTTTAAGATCGGATTTCAGTACATTTTCAATCTCTTTATAATCATCAATATATCGCACTTTTACGCCGCGCTTTGCAATATCTTTTGCGAGATTTTGCGGTTTTGTTACACCGTCCGGCTTTTCGCGGGCAGCATATATATGCGTAATTATAAGTTCGTCTACACTATCAAAACTTTCGCAGAATTCATTCCATAATGTTCTCGTGCGTGAATATGTGTGCGGCTGAAATACACACCACAGCCTGTTATGCTCGGTTTCCGCCGCGGCTTTAAGGGTTGCCTTAATTTCGGTTGGGTGATGTGCATAATCGTCCATAATTAATGCTCCGCCGTATTCGCCCTTCTTTTCAAAACGGCGGTGTGCGCCGGAAAATTCTTCTATACCGGTTTTTGCAAGCTGCATATCTGCGCCCCATATATCGCATACCGCGGCAACGGCAAGTGTGTTTAAAACGTTGTGTTCGCCCGGAACTTTGAGGGATACGTCAATGAGTTTTTCGCTGTTGTGCCATACTTCAAAACTCGGGAATCCGGCGGTATATTTC
Source organism: uncultured Clostridia bacterium (assembly GCA_934487205.1). Taxonomy (GTDB): domain Bacteria; phylum Bacillota; class Clostridia; order UBA1381; family UBA1381; genus UBA1738. Next base: position 30,379 of record CAKSRS010000005.1, on the reverse strand, counting down.
AGATTTTCGGCATGATATTCATATTCGCCGCCGATACCAAAATATTTTATGTCAAGGTCGGTTCCTTCGAGAGCCTTGCGGGTATTTTTGTCTTGCCCTGATGCAACAACGCAGCCTTTTTCCTTTGTAAGCATTGCATATTTGCGGAAACTTTCAATTATTTCGTCAATGCCTGAAAAGAAATCGAGGTGGTCCTCATCAACATTTGTAATTACCGCGACGGTGGGGAAGAAGTGCAAAAAACTGTTGGTGTACTCACAAGCCTCGGTAATAAAATAATCCGAATTGCCTGTGCGGATATTTCCGCCGATGATGTCCAATTCGCCGCCTACGCTGACTGTCGGGTCAAGCCCGGCGCGGATAAGCGCGTGCGCAAGCATTGATGTTGTCGTGGTTTTCCCGTGCGTGCCGGCTATTCCGGCAGCGTGGTGATACAATTTCATTATTGCGCCCAAAAATTCCGCACGCGTTATCAGTTCTACAGACGCCGCTTTTGCCGCCTGCATTTCGGGATTGTCGTCATGGACTGCCGCAGTGTGTACAACAAGATTTGCGCCCTTTATGTTTTCCGCCGCATGCCCTTCGTATATTACGGCGCCGAGCTTTTCAAGCTTGTCGGTTATGTGCGATTTTGCCCTGTCCGAGCCGGTTACCGTATATCCTTTTTTCAGCATGATTTGCGCAAGACCGCTCATGCTTATTCCGCCTATACCTATAAAATGAATGTGTGCGCCTTTATTCAGATGTTTTATATCAAACATAATTGTAACTCCTTAGTTTTATAAGTTAATTATATACCAATTCTTGATAAATTAAAACATATTTGTCTTATTTGTAAAAAAAACGAAACATAGATGACTTGAATTATAAAAAAAATTTAATATAATTGTACAGATTAGACAAAATATGACATAAATCTACATTAATCTCTTGACATATCTTATATAATCGTATATAATAAAACTGTTAAGCAGAACATCTTTAGGAATGACACCAAAACAGCTTTATCCTATGGCTTTGGAAGGTGGTGGATTCTGTGGAAATTACAGATGTCAGGGTAAAAAAAGTAGCAAGCGACGGTAAAATGAAGGCGATTGCATCGGTAACCTTTGATGATGCATTCGTTGTGCATGACATTAAGATTATCGAGGGACAAGAAAAATTGTTTATCGCAATGCCGTCAAGACGCACTCTGGATAATGAATTTAAGGATATTGCACATCCGATTAATTCAGAAATGCGTGACAGACTGGAATCGGCTGTCATTAATAAATACAATGAAATAATTGCAGAAGAATAAAATAAAGCTGTCGGGAGTGACAGCTTTATTTTTTGGTGCAAATAAAATCAGCGTGTCAATAGGTTTATCGACACGCTGAGCGGTGCAAGAGTGTATTTGTGCCGCAGTGGTTATTATTTCTCCAAGAGTTCCAAAAGTTTCGGCACAGCTTTTTCAAACTCTACGCCGTACCAGTGTTTTTCGCGGTCGGGCATGGTAACCTTGATACATTCGACCGTGTAGTCAACAGCAATTTCGAGCGCTCTTTCCAAAGTTTTGCCGCGCATGAGTGCGCCAACGCATGCCGATGCGAAAACATCGCCCGTCCCATGGAATTTATCATTGATTTTTTCGTTGAAATAGTAGAAAAATTCGTCTTTTTCCTTGTCATACATAGCAACGCCAAGCTTGTCCGACTCAAATCCGACGCCGGTCAATACAGCGTATTTGGGTCCAAGCGCCGCAAGTTTTTTCAGCATGTTTTCGATATATGCTTTATCATACCCGCTTTCGATATACTTTTCATCAAGCATAAACGCCGCCTCGGTAATGTTAGGCACAATAATATCCGCTTTGGAGCAAAGTGTTGCCATATGGTGCGCAAATTCGGGCGTAAATCCCGGATATAGTACGCCGTTATCTGCCATTGCGGGGTCAACAAAGGCTAAGGTTTTTTCGGGTTTTGCCAAAATAAATTCCTTCATCTGGTCGATTTGCTCAAAGGAGCCGAGATATCCTGTATAAATGGCGTCAAAATCAATTTTTTCGCTTTCCCAGTGTTTAAAAATTTTGGGAATATCCTCCGACAGGTCGCGGAAGGTGAAGTTTTTAAAACCGCCGGTATGCGTGGATAAAACGGCAGTCGGCAGAATTGCCGCCTCAACCCCCATTGCCGAGATAATCGGCAGAGCAACCGTAAGCGAACATTTACCGAAACACGAGATGTCCTGGATTGTAACAATTCTTTTCATAATGAATTTATCTCCTTTCAATCGGCGCCTTCATGTGTGAATAAGCCGAAAATTAACATAGAATTAACATAAGATTGTATACAAAAAGCCGCTCGTTCAAGCGGCCTTTGCTTTACGCGTCAATTTTTGCAAGCTTTAATGCAAGCTGCGATTTCTTTCTTGCGGCGTTGTTCTTGTGCAGGATACCCTGCTTAACGCTCATGTCAAGCTTTTTAACAGCATCATTGAACAGAACCTTGGCCTCGTCAACATTCTTATTTTCAACAGCAGTTTCAAACTTTTTAACGGCTGTTTTAAGAGCTGTTTTATGCATTTGGTTAATCAAAGTCTTTTTCTCTGTAACCAGAACACGTTTCTTTGCCGATTTAATGTTAGGCATGAATTTCACCTCCGAATATTTTAATACATAATACTTATATATATTATCACATTCAAGGCAAAATTGCAAGCATTTTTTTATTATTTTTTAAAATTTTTTCAATAACCGCGTCTTGCGGACAAGCTTTCGTCATTTTCAATCCAGTCATTAATGTCGATTACGCGGAAATCCGTGCTGTTGTCGCGGATAATAACCTGCTTTATACCGGCATTAATCACCATACGCTTGCACATGGAGCAGCAGCTGCTGTTGGGAACAACTTTGCCGTCCGGCATTTCAAGCCCGACAAGATACAGCGTTGAATCAATCATTTCATGCCGCGGCGCGGAAATAATTGCGTTTGCCTCGGCATGTACGCTGCGGCACAATTCGTACCGCTCGCCGCGCGGGATTTTCATTTCGCGGCGGATACATACGCCCAGGTCACTGCAGTTCTTTCTGCCGCGCGGCGCACCGACGTAGCCTGTAGAGATTATCTCGTCATTTTTTACGATAATCGCACCGTAATTCCGGCGCAGACATGTTCCGCGCTCCGCAACCGTCTGTGCGATATCAAGGTAATAGTTATGCTTGTCACGTCTTTCCATATGTACACCTCACATAATTTTTCTGAAATATTCAAGCGATTTGTACCGCCGCTCGCTTTTGTGCAGCAGATACGCCTCGGCAAGTATTTGTAAATCGTGTTTCACTTTTTCCGATACAGTGAAGGAAAAAAGTTTTTTTTCGTCTGCCGACAGAATATAGCAAAGCGCGAGATAAGTGTCACGCGAAAGGAGCATCATATCCGGCTTGCGGCAATTTTCGCACACAATCCCGCCGGAAAAATCAAATGCGGCGGCGCTGTCGGCGCCGCAATGCATGCATCTTTCCAAATACGGCATATATCCCGCATATTGCATAATTTTAAGTTCAAAAACCGCCTTTGCAAGCGATGCGTCCTCATGCCTGTATGCAAGAACATACAGTGTGTTTAAAAGCAGGCGCAGAACCTGTCCGTCATCTTCGTGAGCATGCTCACCCGCAAGCTCGCACAAATAATTGCTCAGCGCAAATAACTGCAAATCCTCGCATACGGGCAAAAATCCGTCTGCAATTTCTATTGATTCCACACGGTAAACATCGCCTTTTTTTCGGCTCAGTACAAAGTCGGAGCAGCAAAGCGGCTGTGTGCCCGCTTTTATGCGGCTTTTTTTGCTCTGAACACCGTATGCGCATGCGGAAACAACGCCAAGCTTATCAGTGATAAGCGTCAGCATCGCGTTTGATTCGCCGTAGTCTGCCCGCCGTGTGACGATTGCTCTTGTTTTGACCTGTTCCATTCGCTTGTATCCTCGATTTCCCTGTATAAAAGGTAGGCGTCAATATCGCCCGTATTTTTAAATGCTGTCCATGACATATCCTTAATATCCATTATAAATCGCCCCTTTTGTTTTTATCTTGCATAAATCGGCGGCGGTTTATACTGTCACTTTTTGCTATTGTTCAAATCCGAAATTTTTGAGCATTCGCTCCGAATTGCGCCAGTCATCTTTTACGCGCACCCAAAGTTCAAGATATACTTTTTTCTGCAGCATATCCTCAATATCCTCACGCGCAAGCTTGCCGACTTTTTTCAGCATTTCGCCGTTCTTTCCTATTATAATGCCCTTATGGCTCGCCTTTTCGCAGTAAATAACCGCATGAATATCGGTTATCTTTTCCTTTTCCTGCATTTTTTCGATTTCTATGGCGATGCCGTGCGGGACTTCTTTGTCCAGAAGGCGCAAAAGCTTTTCGCGGATAATTTCCGCGGCAATCTGCTTTTCGGGTTGGTCGGTGACCATGTCCTCATCATAGAATTTTGGACCCTCGTCAAGCAAGTCCTCGATATCGGCAAGCAGAATGTCCACGCCGTCGCCCGTTTTCGCACTGACAGGAACTATGGACGAAAATTCGTAAAGATTGGAATAATCCGCGATAATCGGGAGGAGTGCATCCTTGCGTACGGAATCAATTTTGTTTATTACCAATATGCACGGAAGTCCCGTTTTTCCGATATTTTGCGCAATAGCGCGCTCTGTCTGCGACATTTTTTTCGACGCGTCCACAACCATTATCAGAACATCGGTATCGTTCATGGATTCGGTCGCCGTCTTTACCATTGCCTCGCCAAGCTTGTTGTGCGGCTTGTGTATGCCCGGTGTGTCGGTGAATACTATCTGATAATCTTCGGTTGTGTGTATTGCAAGAATTTTGTTCCGCGTCGTTTGCGGTTTGTCCGAAATTATTGCTATTTTCTGCCCCGCAATTGTATTCAGCAGGGTTGATTTTCCTACATTCGGCATGCCGATTATTGCGGCAAAACCTGATTTAAACTTTTTCTTCATTATTGTAACTGTTATCTCCTTTTATTTTGTATGTGCAACAAACATTATGTCCGCTGCGGCGAGAATAAGGCACGGAATTAAAATTTCCGGCGTCGAGAATATAAAGGCAAGCGTATTCATTATTTTTTGCATGTTCCCGAAAATGCATATGCCGATTGCAATTGATGCCGCGGCAAACACAAGCACGGCGCCGGCTGCGGCGTCTTTGGCAAATTTTGCTGTAGGCACACGCTCAAGCGTCGCAGTGTCCACGGCGCGTTCAAGAGCGGTATTCATAAGTTCGGCGGAAATCACCGCCGCAATTATCAAGAATAAAACCGCCCACTCCGTGCGCGATATTCCGAAAAATATTGCAAAAACTATAATAAGGTTTGCAATGGCAATGTGAAACCGCAGATGTGCCTCGCTGCGGATTGCCGCCCAAATTCCTTCAAGCGCATGATAAAAACTCATGGTTTATCTTCCTTTCACGCGGGATATGTTTAATCGTTCAAAACGCGCGATATTCCCAATTCGTTAAGAATTTCGTCCTGCTTGCCGAACATTATTCTCTCGCCTTCCGGGTCGTCCACGTGGTCGTAGCCGAGAAGGTGCAGCATCGAGTGAACGGTCAGAAATGCAATTTCGCGCCGAAAACCGTGTCCGAATTCGTGTGCCTGTTCCATGGCGCGCTCGGCGGAAATGACGATATCGCCGAGCAGCAGCATGCCGCCGTCGGAATCATATTCGCTGTCGATGATGTCGCCGTTCTCGTCAAAATAGAGCATGGGAAAGGACAGAACATCGGTTACTCTGTCAATTCCGCGCTGTTCGTTATTAATTTTGCGGATTGTTTCGTTATCGACAATTGTTATGCTCACTTCCGCGCCGAAATCGCAATTTTCATATTCAAGTGTTTTCAAAACGACTTGTCGTATGGTTTCCTCAATTTCGGCGGAAATTTCTTGTTTCTCTTGCTCGTTCTCGATTATTATCTCTGTCATTCCTGTGTTTTTTCTCCTGTTCTGTGTCGTATTTTTCATAGGCTTTGATAATTTTCTGTACAAGCGGGTGGCGCACGACGTCCTTTTCCGTCAGTATCGAAAATTCAATGCCCTCAATGTTTTTGAGTACCTTCTGCGCAACTTTAAGACCTGATTTTTTGCCGCCGGGAAGGTCAATCTGCGTTATATCGCCCGTGACGATTGCGCGCGAACCGAAACCGATTCGCGTCAGAAACATTTTCATCTGTTCGGGCGTCGTGTTCTGCGCTTCGTCCAGAATTATAAAGGCGTTGTCAAGCGTGCGCCCGCGCATATATGCCAGCGGAGCAACCTCAATCATGCCGCGCTCCTGGTAGCGCGCAAAGCCTTCGCCGCCGAGCATTTCGTACATGCCGTCGTAAAGCGGCCGCAGATACGGGTCAACCTTGTTCTGTAAATCACCGGGCAGAAATCCGAGTTTTTCGCCCGCCTCAACTGCCGGGCGCGTCAGGATTATTCGGCTGACTTCCTTGCTGCGCAGCGCCGTTACCGCCTTTGCGACAGCAAGATAGGTTTTGCCGGTACCCGCAGGTCCTATGCCGAAAACTATCGTGTTGTTGTTGATAGCCTCAATATATCGCTTTTGTCCCAATGTTTTCGTTTTTATCGGCGCGCCCTTGTGGTTTACGGCGATACAGTCGTCGCCCAAAAGCTTTAAGTCGGCGCCGCCGTTTTCCTGCACCATTGTGACGGCGTACAGGATTTTTTGCTCATCGATTGTTTCGCCGCGTCCAATCACCTGCAAAAGAAGATTTATCACTTCCGCCGCCTTGTCTATGCAGTCGTCCTCACCTGAAATTTTAATCACGTTTTCTCTTGCCGCAATTGTTACGGCAAGACTTTTCTCCAAAAGCTTTAAATTTGCGTCAAAACTGCCGAACAATGCCGAAAGGTCAACTTCCGGCGGCAGAGTTATCTGTCGTTGGTTCAATAAATTCCACCTCGTCAATCCTTTTTTCCGTCCCAATTTGTTCAATAAATGTCATGGTTACTGTTACCGAAACGGTTTCTTCATCAATTTTTTGTACATCCGCGCGTTTGTCAACAAGCTGTGACGGCGGCAGGAGTTCTTTTGAAATCTCGCGCTCCAACTCATTGGTTGCCAATTCCACGGCGGATTCGTATGAAATCGGCTCTTTAACAACACCGTATTCGCGGCATACGGTTGTTTTTAATCCTATTCCGAGCAAATCAATTCCGTGATATTTTGTTTCGGAATCATAGCTTGAAAAGTGCACCTTCCCGAATGACAGGGGGATTTCGCGGTTAAATATCCGCAGTGCCGCAAATCGGCGCGTACGTCCCGTATAGGTTTTGCAGCAATAATACGTCCGGTACACACCCGTGCGGGAATGTTCGCATACTGCGTTGACGGTTCCGCGGGAATGTACTTGGTATCCCGGCTGATTTTCAAATTCGTACGTACCGGAAATGATTACGTCACCCGGTGCGACCGTTTGATTTTCCTCCGCAAGACATCGCCCGCGCTCGGTTATAACTTTTTTTATCACACCGCTGCGCATCGCAACTATGTCGCACGGCGTATCCGGGTCGAATACCTCGGGCGGCAGAATATCCTCATGCACGCGCACTACGGCTCTTGTGCCTTTTACGTAAACCCATGCCCAGCAAATCCCGTCAGTATTGCCCAAAATGATGTTTTTCATTTCCAGCGGTGTTTTTAAGCTGTGTTTCAGTACGCCTTCATGTAATCCCGCCAGCCGCACAGCCGATTCGACCTGAGGCATGTTTTTTTCGGATACGCCCTCATAGTCGATTGTCCAAATGAACTGCGACCCGACCAAAAACGCCGCAATGCACGCAATAATGCCTATTAAAAATCCCGTGCGCTTTATCATGCGGCGCATGATAAATGCAAGACCGTGCTTTTCGCATATATGCCAATGCGCGTGCACGTGCACCCGGCGCAGCAGAAAAAAATCGTCAAGAGGCAGATGTACATAAACGGTTTCGCCGCGGTATGTTATATTCCGCAGGTGCGCACCTTCGGAAATCAACGCGTCGATAAATTCATCTTTATTATTCCCCGATAATGACAGTATAACATATCCTTTTGCAAAATGGAAGATTTTTATTAAAAACAATTTGAAAAACCCCCGTTTTATATAAAGCGAACCGCATTTATTTTGCCAAATATAACAATATTTCCGGCAGAAACGGCACGAATGTCAAAATCCGTGCCGATAATTTCCATAACGCCGCCGCGGTATTTAAGCTTGATGTTGTCGCGCTTGTATTCCAAAAGCGCCGTATAATTTTCTATGTAAAGCTGTTCTGCGCCTATCAGCTCGGTATGCAAAGCGCCTTTTGCTATCTCGGCGGGTAAGCCGAGCGAATCGGAAACAGCACCCAATATATCCATATTATTCCTCCGTTCCGCCGATTATTTCTTGTGTCAAGGAATTTATATGCTATATTTGCGCGATAAATGCATATGTATTGTGTGTGGGGGCGAAATGATGAAACGATTTCTGTCATATATAATAGTAATTATGTTAATTGTGCTTATGGTTGTTTTCCCGCGCGAAACGGTGGAAAGTGCAAAAAAAGCCGTAAATTTGTGCGCTGAGATAATAATACCGTCGCTTTTTCCGTTTTTTGTATGTTCCGGGCTTGTCGTGCGTTCGGGCTTGGCGGAAAGAATAGCTGTTTTTGCAAAACCTGTTATGCAGCCGGTGTTTAATGTTAATGAAAACGGAGCGGCGGCGTTTGTTTTGGGAATATTGAGTGGGTATCCGTTGGGTGCAGCAACCGCGTGCGAGCTTTATGACAAAGGCTGCCTGTCGCGTACGGAAACGGAACGGCTTTTGGGTTTTTGCAATAATTCCGGTCCGCTGTTTATATTGGGAGCGGTCGGCTCGGCGATGTATGCGAGCGTCGGCACCGGGCTTGTGCTATATGCGGCGCACCTTGCCGCAGCGGTAAGCGTCGGCGTGATTTTCGGGTTATTTGACAAGAAAACAGAAGGTAAAAACGTTGTAAAACAGGCTGAATTAAAAAGCATTGCCAATATTTTTCCCGGGGTACTGTCCGCGGCGGCGGATAATATGATTACGGTTTGCTGTGCGGTTATATTCTTCAGTACAATGTCGGGACTGGTCACAAGCCTGCTGCCGTCGGACGGACTTGTGAAGGCGCTCGTGTGTGCCGCGGCGGAACTCACGAGCGGTACAAAAATTATCAGCGAACTGTCCGTACCGCTTTGCTGCCGGCTTATAATGTCCGCATTTACGGTGGGGTTTGCAGGACTGTGCGTGCACTTGCAGGTGATTTCAATTTGTGCGGGCAGGGGGCTCAGTCTGAAACCGTATATCATCGGAAAATTTCTTCACGGTGCGCTGTCGGCTTTGTATGTTCTTTTGATTTTGCAGTTTGTGCCCGTTACTGAGACGGTGTTTCGCGAAATACCTCAAAAGAGTGCCGCGATAATGGCGGGATCGCTTTATCAGGCGGTTACAGTTATCTTTGCCGTGCTGTTGTCATGCATGGTTATGGTACTTACGGCATGCACAAATAAAAAATTAAAAAAATTTCAAAAAAACTATTGACAAAATAAAAAATTCTGTTATAATATATATTGATAATGATAATCATTATCAATTAGGAATTGGTGGTGCTTATGAAAACGCGAACTTCACAAAAGCGTGATGCAATATTAAATATTTTGAAACATACAACGACTCACCCGACGGCGGACTGGGTATATGAGCAGCTGACGGAATGTTATTCCGATGCCGGCATTGCTACGGTTTACCGTAATTTAAAGATTCTCTTGGAGCAAGGCGAAATTATAAAGATAGATGTCGGCGACGGAACAGACCATTATGACGCCGATATAAGCGAGCATTATCATTTTATGTGTAAATGCTGCGGAAAAATTTATGATATCCGACCGGGCGAGATGAGTTTCGGGAATATACCGAAAACGGTGGGGGATATGACTATTGAAGAAATGTCGGTTGTATTTAAAGGAATATGCGGTAAGTGCCGCGTGAAAGAGTGATATTATTACGGGCGAAACCCCGAAAATAATAAATAAACAAAAAGAAGAAGGAGTAATGTATTATGAAAAAATTTGTATGTCCAGTATGTGGTTATGTTCATGAGGGAGAAACGGCACCGGAAAAATGCCCGCAGTGCGGCGTGCCGGGTTCAAGATTTACCGTAATGGAAGATAATGCACTGAATTTTGTATGTGAGCACGTAATCGGTGTCGGCGCAAAGGATAAGGTTGATCCGGAAGTATATGAAGGTCTTAAGGCAAACTTTGAGGGCGAGTGCTGCGAAGTCGGAATGTATATCGCGATGAGCAGACAGGCAATACGCGAAGGATATCCGGAAGTAGGCGAATTTTATATGAGAGCAGCATTGGAAGAAGCAGAACATGCTGCAAAATTTGCAGAACTTTTGGGCGAAGTCGTAACACCCTGTACAAAGACAAATCTTACAATGCGTGCAGAGGCGGAATGCGGTGCAACGGCAGGTAAGCTTGAACTTGCTAAAAAAGCGAAGGAGCTTGGCTATGATGCTATCCATGACACCGTGCATGAAATGGCAAAGGACGAAGCAAGACACGGCAAAGGCTTTGAGGGACTTTTGAAGAGATATTTTGGTTAAAAATAAATATAATTAGTTCCGATTAAATATAATCCGAGAATGGCTTGAAATAAGGCTTTTTAGCTACTTGGTCTTGAAACACGATTAACCAATTTGCGTTAATCGTGTTTTTCTGTATTTATTTGTACTTAATTCTTACGTGGGAAATTCGTGGGAAAAACCAAAAATTTTGCTCAAAAATTATCTTTTCCCACGAAAACCCCAACAAACCCAGTAACCACGCGGCATTGAGGGGTGTCAAACCTGTTTTTTTCGTGGGAAAAAATTTTTGCCCCAAAAAGTTAAGATTCCTGCTTCTGATTTGATAAAATATCTATAAGAAATAAAAAGGAGGATTAAGTTATGCAAGGTAGTGTTCGAAAAAAAGGGGCTACTTGGTCGTATCGTATTGAATTGGGTATAGTAGCCGGAAAACGCAATCAAGTTGAGCGTAGCGGATTCAAAACAAAAAGTGAAGCTACTAAAGCAATGAACGAAGTTATTTACCATTATAATATGACGGGTGATTTTGTTGAAAATAAAAAGATCACTTTTGAAGAGGTATATAATGAGTTCATTGAAAAAGAAGCTCCTGCAACTCGTGCATATGCCACTGTTGTTCGTTATAAATCATTATATCGCAATCATTTACAGGAATCGTTTGATAAGTATTATATGTATCAAATTACTCCGAAAATGATTGATGATTTTATAAACGAAAAAATGATGAGCTATAGCGAGGAATATGTCAAGGGTATATTCAAATTGCTGAAAGTTTTATTTGGCTTTGCGCATAAACGTCAATACACCAAGAAAAATATCTTTCCATCAGTTACTGCACCGCCGGATCCGCGCCATGTCGGCGAAATTAAAGTTTATACTGCCGAAGAACGTCAAGCAATGGAAACAAGGCTGCATGGAACCAATGTTATTGTTGCCTATTATATTGCCTTAAACACAGGGCTGCGTGAAAGTGAGGTATTTGGTTTGCGATGGGAAGATATTGATTTTGAAAAGAAAAAGATAAAAGTATGCAAGCAACTTTTATTTCAGGACAGAAAATGGTGCTTTTGCCCATTAAAGACGAAAAACGCATACAGAAGCGTTAATATAACCGATAGTTTTTGCGAATATATGAAAAAGCTAAAAAAGCATCACGAGGAAAATAAAAAACTCTATGGTGACGGCTATAAGCGTAATTTTGTAACAGACAGACTTGAGAGAAACCGCGATATCTTAATGGAAGTTGATGACTTTGTTAATGTAAAGCTTAATGGCGATATGTTGACAACCAATAGCATTAAATTTATGTCAAGGGTTATAAAAAAAGATTTGAAAATTGACTTTAAGTTTCATAATCTTCGGCATACATATGCGACCATTCTTGCAGAAAGCGGTGTAAGCCCCCGATATGTTCAAGAAATGCTGGGACATTCAAAGTTGGAATTTACATTGCGTTATTATACTCATGTAACTGAAAAGATGGGGATGCTTGCAAGGAATGCTTTGGAAACAACAGTTACATTTGATGCTTTTAATAACACTGAGCTTATGCCTGAGCTTGTAGTAAACTGAATATATTATAAACCGAGAGCAGTGCTATAAACAAACACTGCTCTTTTTATTTTGGAGGAAACAAAAATGAAATGCCTTATGAAATATGAATGGGTAAAGCTTATGCGCTCCCGCCTGCCCCAAGGCAAGGGTGTAATGGGCGCTTGGATGAAGCTTGCTACCCGTGCAGCATTTCGCAGGGGCATAGCCACCTACTGTGGATATAAAAATGAAGTTTCACCCGGTATGTGGTCAGGCGGTATTGTCGGCATTAAAAGTATACTCGGCATAAAGAAAAAATCAGATGCACTTTTAATGCTTGACAAACTATCGGAACTCGGCTATATAAAATATGAGCTTAACTCTGAAAATAAAAAGCTTACATATCAGATAACCGATTGGGTTGTAAAATGTTCCGGAGAGGAATGTATGAACGGAACTGTTTACACAACAGACGGATACAGCTTCCTCTGCCTTCCGCGCAATATAACAGAAAGACTTGTATCATTAAATTATAAATTTGAAGAAACAGACGCATGGCTTGACCTTTGGTGCCACACGGTATCAAATGATGCAGGCAATGTGTTTTCTTTTTCAGCACCGGTTATTCAGTATGGAAAATACGGTGCCTTACTTACTCTCGAAAACCTCGGCAAACGCTGGAACTGGGAAAAAACGAAAGTATGGAGATTCTTTCAAAAATACAGAGATGTCTTCACTCTATACAAAATGCCCGGCTCCTACGGCTGCCTTGTGTTTAATAAACTGTATCCAACCGATACGGAAACTGCAATACCCTCACACGAGGAAACTGTGCGTATTCTTGAAGAAATACGCATTTGCGGTCGTAATACGCACAAACGGACTTCGGATCACGAACACATCAACAAGCTGATTTGTTGGTACAGCAAAAATATCTGTCAATCAAAAGCTGATGAACCCCAAAATAATCGTGTTGCAGAATCAGCCTATATATTACGCGCGTATATTTCTCCGTGTAGGAATTGTAGTATATGTGAATATGACTGCGAAAGGATATTAGATTTATCCATTCCCGTTATTGAAGCGAATAACATCCGCGGGCCATGTATTCCCGTGGACTTAACAAAATTTGAAAAGGAGTTTTTTGACTATGAATAAAAAGAATTTATACGAACAGCAGGAAGACATCATCAGAAAGCAGTCTGAGGCCTTTATAACCCTGCTTACCCACCGAGGAATACTCGGCGAACAGAGCATTGATGACGAAAAACTGCGTAATGCCCGGCAGGAACGAAAGAAAAACACATATCATAACACACTTATGCTGCTGAAACACTACCGCACGATTTCGTGGATGCTTGAATGCTTCCCGGATACGATTGCCGAGGAATTAGACAGACCGTTTGAGGGCATTGACGAGCTTGTTGATCACATTGATGTCGAAATGTCTATGAACAACAGAAAGCTTGAAAGCAGAATGGCAGGCATACAGAGATCACGATTATTGCTTGACCGTGTGAATGAAGCTCTGACCGTTCTGAAGAAAAAACCGAATGACGGTGAAAAGCTGTATAACTTGATTTATGAGACTTACATTGCGCCGGAAAAGCTGTCGCTCACGGATATTTTATACAGGCTTGATATGTCGCCGAGACACTATTACAGACTTCGTGAGCAGGCAATCACAATTCTCTCAATACGCTTGTGGGCAGCTCCCGGAAAGGATGTTGATTTCTGGTTTGAAATGCTTACTCTTTTGGAGGGATTATCGTGAAAAATACTCCGGCAGAAAATTGGCACAAAATTGGCGCACCGATGCCGATGACAAGCGAATATAAAAGTGGTATAATGGTATCGTCCCAAAGTGGGACCGGACATATTCTCCGCCGTTTTTGAGTTTCCCCCAAAACTTGAAAGCGGCTTTTTTTATGCCGATTTTTGAAGAAGGAGGTAAATTGACATGGTAAAACTCAAAAAGATACGGGATAAGCTCAGTCTTATGTATTGGTCGGCGGTTGCCGTTATATCAGGAACTATGATTTCAGTTCAGCCTGTTATGGCAGACACAATCTGGAACCGCTTTTCCACAATCATGAAGGATGTGTACGGACAAATTGTTGCAATCAGCACTATCGTTGCTGTTACCGTTGCGGCGATAGCATTGGTTGTCCGAATGGTATCCCGAAACCAGCGTGCCGTTGATGAGGCTACCGCTTGGCTGAAGCGTATTGTAATCACATGGATTATTCTTAACTCTTTAGGCTTTGTGGTAACTTACTTGCAACCCCTAATTTCCGGCGGTAACTACAACGGATAAGTAAAATCATGTCAAGGACGGAGGTGATAAATATTGCTTGACTGGATATTCGAGGGAATTGTCAAATGGATTTCAAGTATTGTATCACAGCTTATGGATGCGGTTTCAGGGCTGTTTTTGAACACATTGAATACCGATCTGACAGCGATGGAAGAATACTTCCCGTTTGTTACGAAAGCATTTGATGTAATGCAGTATATGGCATGGGCAATTCTCTTTTTAATTACGGTTTGGCAGTTATTCCGCGTTTTCGGCGGGCCGATTACGGAAGCTGAAAATCCATTGACATTGCTTGCGAGAAGTTCCTTGTTTGCTTTGCTTATCGGATATGCCAAGCCGATATTTCTGATTGCTTTGGATATTGCCAGAGCGCCGTACACGGCCTTAATGGATGTGGCGATGACCTCAGAAGATTTTACTTTTGCGGGGATAGAACAGTCATTGAGTAACGGACTTACGACATTCATAGCCATAACGTCTGTTGTCGGGCTGCTGCTCCTTATCATTCTTGAAATTTCCCTTGGCTGGAATTATTTCAAGCTTCTACTCGAAACCGTGGAAAGATACATTGTCGTAGGCGTGTTATGTTATACTTCTCCTCTTGCGTATGCAATGGGTGCCTCAAAATCAACTGTCAATGTATTTAAGGCATGGTGTCGAATGGTGGGATCACAGCTTTTGCTGCTCGTTTTGAATGTTTGGTTTCTCAGAGCCTTTAACAGTTCTATGGGACAATTCATGGGAAACGGCGGCGCACTGTCAACGGGCGGAGGCAGTATATTTTTATGGATGTTTTGTGCGCTTGCTTTCTTGAAAACTGCACAGAAATTTGACAGCTATCTTGCGTCGATGGGACTGAATGTTGCTCAGACCGGTTCCAGTATGGGTATGGAAATGCTTATGGCAGCAAGAGTTATCAGCGGTTTTGGCGGCGGTGCAAAAAGTGCCGGAAGTGTATTCATAGGTACTGCATCGGCGGCAAGCGGAAATGCGGCGGGCGGATTTATGTCCGGCTTTGCAAATATGTTCAAGGGCAACAGTTATGTGCGTGATGCGGTTGTAAACGGCGGTACTCGTATGGGGGCAGGCGGTTCTCTTGGATTTGTCGGGCGTGCATTCGGCGGTATGGCAGCCAGAAACGGCGCTGTGCTTAACGTTGATTCAATATCATCCGTTGCGTCGAAAGCACCAAATGTATCTGGTACAATCGGCGGCGAGATTGCAAACCGCAGCTTGGGCAATTATATGCCTCAGCTTGGCGGATATAAACTGAGTGATACACAGATTACCGGCGGTCAGATAAGTACAAAAGCGGAAAGCAGTAACGGAAAAATGTCTGATGTAGAGTTGTTCAGCACTTCGCAATTTGAAAAACCTGATGCTCCTCATTCTGTTGTAAAAGCAGCGGACGGAAGCGAATGGTATCAGATGGCAAGCGGCGACGGCTCGGAAGAATTTTATTCCGTGCCTGATTTCACCGGAGATGTTTCGGAAGCAGGTATGGTTAAAGAAAACTTTCCCGGCGCGGAAGACGGTACAGTTCTTCGTACTGCCGATGACGGCGTACTTGAAGCAACCGTTCCCGGTAACAGTTCTGCTCTATATAGCAGTGATGTATATAATCAGCCTGATGGTGCATTCTCCGTTGTTACCGATGAAAACGGCAACGAATGGTATCAGATACAATCGGCTGATATTGAAAGCGGCATAGCCTCTGTCCCGTCCGAAAAAGATGCTTACAGCTTTTCGGATCTGCCCGACGATACGACGTTCTCCTATGCAGGAAACGGTGTTGTTGAGGCAAACTCGGAGAATGGCGGCAGTTCGCTTCTTTACAGCGGTGAGTTTTATAATGAACCGGACACACCACACTCTGTTGTTACGGATGATGCAGGTAACACTTGGTACCAAATGTCCGCAGACGATATTGCAGATGGTGTGCAGACTCCGTCATTTAACGGCAATGCATTTGGCTTTTCAGATATGCCCGATGATGCCTCCTACTCCTTTGGTGGTAACGGAATTATTGAAGCAAGCTCGGCTGACGGAGATTCCGTCTTATATAACAGTGCGTGCTTTGCAGAACCGGAAGGTTCTTATCAGACCGTTACAGACGCTGACGGAAACAGTTGGTATCAAATGTCCGCAGAAGCAATCGGAGACGGCAGCATTTCAGCACCGTCCTTTATTGGAAACGAGTCTGAAAGCTATAATCCGACATTCGGCGATATATCACCTTCGTCTGAGAATGTTTCATTCCCCGGTATGGCGGAAGAAACGGTACTCACCTCGGCAGGAAACGGTGTTGTTATGGCAAATGAAGCTTCTGACAGCAATACACTCTGGTATAACAGTGCCGTCTATGACGAACCGGAAGCACCCCATTCAACCATTCAATCTTCAAACGGCGTAAGCTGGTATGCAATGGAACCTCATGCGTCTGCACCTGAGTTTGAAAGCGGAGAAAATGCTGCCGCATACAATCAGGCACAGTTCCGCGAGTTCATGCCCGGCTACGGTCAGCAAATCACATCTGTTGACGGATCAAAAGCTGCTGAAGATCAGTTTGAAGTTCGCCACAGTGACGGCGGCGGAACAAAGTTCTATGATGTTACGCAATATGCCGCACCGAAAGGCGATTATCAGGTATTTGAGGACGCTAACGGAAAGCAATGGTATTCCATTAAGGGTGAACCTGCTGTTGAAAGAAAGCCTGTATACGAAAACGGTAAACCCGTTTATGAAAAAGACGGTAAGAATGTTAAAACCGTTTCGGTTGACAGTGTTCGCTATAAAACAACTCCTGCACGTTTTGGCAAACCCGGTAAACGAAAATCGGAAATCAAAGCTCCAAAGCGTAAAAAATGAAACAATGCAGTCGGATTGTATTATTCGGCTGCTTTGTTTTTTCAAAAAATCCGCTGAGAAATCAGCTTAAAATATATGAAGGAAGGTGTATCGCATATGGCAACGCAAGAGAAAAATCAGCTTGGTGACGGTTCGGATAATTATGCCGGAGCTGCAAAGCAAGCGGCAAATGCCGCTAAATCCGCAAAGGAAGCTGGCAAAACCGCCGCAAAAGAAACTGCGAAAAAAGGCGCTGAAGCCACTTCAAGAGCTGCGGCGGCAACTGTTAAGGCAAGCGTAGAAGGCGGAAAAGCCGCCGCACAAATCGCTGCCGGTACTGCGGCAGGCGGACCTGTCGGAGCTGCCATTTCGATTGCGTGGTCTATGCGGCACACCCTCTTTAAGATTCTGATATGCGTCTGCTTATCATTGACTTTTTTAATTGTTATGATAGTATCTCTCCCGTCAATTATAATGGATAGCATATTCGGAACAAACGGCACTCAGCCGGTAGAAGGCGTAACGATAACTTCAGTTTACGATAGTTTGGTGGTTGATGTTTCAAATGCTGTTGAAAACGGATATAACACCTCAATGTCAAAGGTCGAAAACATAATCCGAAACGGCGGATACGATTACGAAACCTCAATGGCAGCCACAATCAATTATGCTCAAAGCTCGGCAGGTTATGATGTTTCATATATCCTTTCTGCGTATTCGGCTTCTCTGCAACAGAAAAATACAAGCAAAGATGATATGATTAACAAGCTGAATGCTGTTGCAGGCAAGATGTTTCCCGTAACTTACGAGGTTAAAACCACAACAGTTACGGAAACAAACGATGACGGGACAAGCACTGAAAAAACGGTTACATATGCGGAATGTACGATTCACCCATTTGATAATAACGTGATTGCGGAGGCATTCAGTATTGATTTGGATGCTAACTACGGCGATTTCAGTATATCTTACCGCGATGCCATCTCCAATATGGCAAACTCACTCAAAATGACTTTATACGGTTCTTTGGGCGGCGGCGAGGGTGTTCCCCTTACCGATGCAGAGCTTATTGATTTTGTGAATAAGCAAGACTGCACTCCGGCAAGAAAGCAGCTCCTAACAACAGGACTTGCACTCGTCGGCAAGGTTCCGTACTTCTGGGGCGGAAAATCCGGTCCCGGCTGGAATGATGAATGGAATACCCCAAAAGTTGTTACTGCGGCAGGTTCTTCTTCAACAGGAACAATCAGACCGTATGGACTTGATTGCAGCGGTTTTACAACCTGGGTTTATCAAACAGCTTTAGGTGTATATATCGGCGACGGTACTTCCGGACAGTATCCGAAAACATCGGCTGTTTCCGCATCGGATTTGCAGATTGGCGATCTTGGCTTTCTGGCAAACTCGGGCGGTGGTGATTGGAATCATGTTCTTATGTTTGCCGGTTACGGTGATGACGGCTCACGAATGTGGGTTCATTCCTCCGGCGGCAGCGGTGTTATTCTAAACACACCAAGTTATGAGGCAAGTCTGGTATTAAGAAGACCGAACGGTGTTGACTATAATATGTCGGTTTCCGCAGAGCCTTCCGGTACAGGTCTGTATACATTAGAGGTTGAAGTTACTCATTATTGTTCTTGTTATCAATGTAACGGCAATACCCTTGCAAAAACCGCAAGCGGAAAACCACTTGCAGACGGTATGGTTGCAATGTCAAGCAACTATCCGTTTGGAACGCAGCTTATGATAAACGGAAAGCTATACACGGTCGAGGATCGCGGCGGCTCCGAAATTGAGAACAATATACATCGTGTTGACATTTATGTACCGAGTCATCAGCAAGCTTTGAATCTCGGCAGATTCAAAACGACAGCTACGGTATATCGTATAGGCAGGTGAATAATATTTTGAATGAAGAAAAAGAATACAACAATATTTATGCTATTCCGGCGAATTATACGGATTCGGGAAAAATCTTTGGCGGAATGCTCGAACTGCGAAATGCAGTCGAAACCGTGCTTATAGTCGGAGCTGTCGGCTATCCCGAACTTATGCTGATACCGATGACGGGAACCATACGAATTGTTGTTATGACGGTTACGCTGCTCCCGCTTGCAGTTGTGGCAATGATGGGAATTGACGGCGACTCGTTATTTCAGTACGCAGCACATATGCTGCGTTTTGTTTTGCACAAACGCAAACTACGTTTTAGAAGGGTGGGATATAAATATGCCGAAGAACAGCTCAAAACCAAAAAGAGAAAAAAGAAAAAAGCCGGAAAAGCTTGAATTCGTGCAGAATTTTATCCCGATTAAGGATATAAAGCACGGCATTATAGAAACAACTGACGGAAGATTTATCAAGATACTTGAAATCGAACCGATCAACTTTACGCTCCGATCATCTGAGGAACAGTTCGGTATTATATCTTCGTTTGCGTCATGGCTTAAAATATCGCCGGCAAAGCTCCAGTTTAAGAGTATTACCCGAAAGGCAGACTCGGATAAACACATTGCTATGGTGCGAAAAGAGCTTGAAAGCGAGGAAAATGAACAATGCCGAAAACAAGGCGAAGACTATATACGGTTTATAAAAGAAGTCGGAAGCCGTGAAGCTCTTACAAGGAGATTCTTTCTCATATTTCAGTATGAGGAATCAAGGCACAGCGATAATGACGATTTCGGTCAGATTTACGGTGTTCTGCAAACGGCGGAGCAAAATGCGAGAACATATTTTCTGCAATGCGGTAATACGATTATTCAGCCGAAAGATCCTGATGAAGCCGTTGCCGAAATTCTGTATATGTTTTTCAACAAGCGTTCCTGTGTAGACGAACCGTTTTCTTCAAGAGTTGACAGAGTGGTTATTGACACAATGGCGGCAAAAAACAAGGTGATCGGCATTGATCCGATACCTCCGATTAAAACCGTAAATTTTATTGCGCCGAGAGGAATTGACCTTGAGCATTACAATTATATCGTAATGGACGGAATGTACTACTCTTTCCTGTATATTAAAGGAAACGGTTTTCCGAGCAGAGTCAGAGCCGGTTGGATGTCCTCAATGATTAATGCCGGTGAAGGCATTGATGTTGATGTTTTTCTGTACCGTGAAAACCGAAGCAGAACGATTGACAAGGTTGCACAGCGCATAAGGCTTAACCGAACAAAGCTTAAAAGTATGCAGGACACAAGCACCGATTATGAAGAACTGACGAACTCCATACAGTCGGGATATTTTATAAAGAACGGCATTGCGAATTATAACGAAGATCTGTTTTATATGTCGGTATTTATAACGATATCCGCAAAAACCTATGAAGAACTCCTCTGGCGCAAACAACAAATGGTTGATATGTTAAAGTCAATGGATATGTATACAAGCGACTGTCGGTTTCAGCAGGAAAAAGCGTTATGCTCTGTTATGCCGTTTCTGAAAATGGATTCTTCACTTGAAAAGAAATCAAGGCGAAATGTTCTGACAAGCGGTGCTGCGTCAACCTATATGTTCACTTCCTTTGAAATGTCGGATGATACGGGTGTTTTGCTTGGCGTTAACCGCCATAATAATTCTTTGTGCATTGTGGATTTGTTCAATACGAAGAAAAACAAAAATGCCAATCTGACGCTGCTCGGAACAAGTGGCGCGGGAAAAACCTTTACCATGCAGCTTTTAGCCCTCAGAATGAGAATGAGAGGAATCCAGTGTTATATCATTGCCCCGATAAAAGGTCATGAGTTTCGCAGAGCGTGTAATAAGGTCGGCGGTCAGT
Source organism: uncultured Clostridia bacterium (assembly GCA_934487205.1). Lineage (GTDB taxonomy): Bacteria > Bacillota > Clostridia > UBA1381 > UBA1381 > UBA1738. The sequence continues at coordinate 9,270 of CAKSRS010000005.1, read as the reverse complement.
ATATTAAGATTGCTCCGGGTTCTCCGCATTGTATCAATGTCATGCAGATACGGCACACAACTTCTCCTGCAATGGATCTGATTGATGAAATGGATTATTCGGAAAACAATTCTATGCTTGCCTCAAAAATTCAGCAGCTTATGATATTCTTTTCGTTGCTTATTCCCGATATGTCAAATGAAGAAGAACAAATGCTTGATGAGGCGCTTATAAAAACATATGCGGATTTCGGTATCACGCATGATAACGATTCCGTGTATGTTGATAAAGACGCAAATCCTCCGGTATTAAAAGAAATGCCGATACTCGGAGATTTGCATAAGAATTTGCTTGATAATCCGATGACGCAAAGGATTGCGATTATCGTAAGCCGGTTTGTAACAGGATCGGCGCAGTCGTTCAACAGACAAACAAATGTTGACCTGTCAAATAAATATATAGTGCTTGACCTGTCGGAGCTGAAAGGAAAGCTTCTCCCTGTCGGAATGGTAATAGCTCTTGATTATGTATGGGATAATGTTAAAGCTGACATAACAAAGAAAAAAGCTATTATGATTGATGAAATCTGGAAGCTTATCGGTGCGTCGTCAAGTAAAGAGGCGGCTGAATTTTGTCTTAACATTTTTAAGACAATCCGAGGTTTCGGCGGCGCCGGTATTTCAGCATCACAGGACCTTTCGGACTTTTTCAGTATGGAAGACGGCAAATACGGCAGAGCTATTATAAATAACTCCAAAAACAAGATCATTCTGAATCTTGAACCTGATGAAGCCAGATATGTTCAGGATGTTCTGAAGCTTACAAAAAGCGAGGTTCGTTCCATTACGCAGTTCGAACGAGGTGAAGCACTGATACACTCGAACAATAACAAAGTTCCGGTTATTATAAAAGCCTCCAAGCAGGAACAGGAAATGATAACAACAGACCGCGCCGAGCTTGAAACTATTCTTAAAAAGCGGCAGGCCGAAAAAACGCATTCCGAACAGAATACGCATTAAGATAAAAATACGCATAAAGGTGGTGATAAAAATGCTGTTGGAAGATGAAAAATATGTGGTAAAGTGGCTGTCGCAGTACGGGACATTGCCAAGAAAGCAAATCGTTCAAATGCTGCAAAAGCCGCCGTGCACTGCGAAAAAGATTATAAATAATCTAAAACGGCAGCTCAGAATATCGGAAATCGGCGACGGATATTATCTGGCACTTGATCCTATGAGCAAGCCGGATCAGAGAGTTATCCTTGCAGTGTGGGTTTTGCTCCGATATATTGACAAAGTGGAACCTATGGCACATTACCCGGCTGTTTATCCGTCTCAGATATTTTTTCTGAAATATAATATCGGATATGAAATTGTAACGCTTTATGACGGCGAGGAACATTTGCTAAGGCTGCTGCGCCCCGAAGACGATCTTAAATATATCATCATAGTTCCGACAATTACAATGGCGGCAAACTTGAAACTGCCGAAAGCTCAGTGCATATTTGCAACGGTAGATTATAACGGCCGTGACGAACCCGATATTACATTTTATTCTGAGGAGGCGATAAAAAATGATATATAACAGCTTTGGCGATTCGCTGAAAAAGCTCGAAAGAAAACTGAAAATTGTCGGAAGCACGATTGAAAATGTTCGTGCTTTTTTTGATTGCGGAAATACCTATCAGATGTACGAACACGCATTAAAGCTTGAAGAACAAATGGAACAGGCTGTTCTTTTAAGCAGGACGCTTCCTGCCTACACAGGGAAACCGCTTGCACAGGCGGAGGTCAGCAATATTGAACGGCTTAATATTCCTCTGGAAATCGGGTTTACGAAAGAAGGCTGGTTTTCACTGAGAATACCGGCGCTGCTCCCAAAAAAATCAGAAGGCTCTGCCGAGTATGTGCGTTCTTTCCTCTATCCGGCAATGAAAGAGTTTTTTGAAGGGCTTGCCCCTGTTCGATATACAGACTGTATTTTGATATATCGGCATGTATATGATGAAAAGCGTCCGGAACGCCGGATGCGCGATCATGACAATATTGAAATCAATATGGTTTCGGATATTGTCGCTATATATGTTATGCCGGACGACGGGCCGGAAATCTGCTCACATTATTATTGCAGTGCAAAAGGACAGACGAACAGAACAGAGGTTTATGTACTGCCCAAAAGTGAATTTGCGGTGTGGCTTACAATAGAAAATTCTATGCCTGATGAGGGGGTGAAACTTTATGAAAGTCCCGTTTTTTGGAAAGAAAAACATATGTAAAAAACCGAAAATTCCGCCGAGAAAAAAAGACATATCTTTTGATAGGCACAAAAAGCGCATAAACACTGAGGTTACGGAGGATTTAGAGAGCCGAAATTCCGACGAAGAGAGCAGTCATGTTGTCGGAAAATTCTCCGATTCGGGAGGTGGAATAAATGATACACTTCCGCCCCGGCAGTCATGCGTATGACATCGTTTCCGTCATCGGAATAACAGGCGAATTTCCTTACCGTTCTGTCAGGCTTTTTGGTAATGCACGAACATATAAGGTGCTTATCGGAAGATTGTGTGAGGTACAAACCTTTCGTGATTACAATTCCGGAGATGAGATGACCTGTCGGCTTTTGACCGTTACCGGAAAGTCTTTTGGGAAAACTGTCAGACTGTATAAGGCGGCAATTCCCATACTGAGATGGATTTCGCCATATGCAGAGGAGAATTATTTAAGCGCATCATGGAATCACGGATTTCCGGGCGACATTTCCCATACTGAACGCAATCACAGAGTTGCCGAGGCTGCAATTATGTGCATCCGAGCCGAAATTGAGTCAAGACCTTATGAGTTACCTAAGTTGCAGAATGAGGTTATAAAAAGAATGGAGTTTAATCAGCCCTCGTTTTATTTTGCCAAGAGCTTGAAGCATATCGGTCAGACCGAGATGAATAAAACAATGTTTACCCGGATTGCAGGGGCAATTTTTATCAATCATAATTGCTATGCTGTATATAACACCCGCAATGCAGTTATGAAATGGAATGGTATGGGTGAATTCAAGACGCTGCACAGTTTAATTGAGGTTGCCAGATTGAATGCCGGTGTTTCACAAATTGACACAGCGATACTTTTTGGTGAGTCTTACAAAACGGCATATAAGACAATGCTGGAAAATCAAAAAAACAGGCGCCTTGAATTTCGTTTTGACGGAATATACAGACATATTCATTTTGTTCCCATGAACGAGTTCGGAATAAGACTTCTGAAAATTTTGATTCTCCCAGACCGAAAACAGAAATTGCTTGATTTATTGTTTGAGCCTGAATGCCGGTCAAATGATTTGGGAGCGTTTGAGTATGACGCATATATAGACGGCGTTTATGTGCTGTCTTTTTTGGATAGTGATATTGCACGCCTTATGCGTTTTAGCGAAGCGAGAAGTTACCGAACAGAGATGCTTGAGGTACTCTGTTTTCCTGAGCAGGTTGAACTTATAAAAAATTATCTTGGTTCTGATGTCAGTATCAAGACAATCGGACTTGAACAAATTGAAGATGCACTTTGCGGAGGTGATGCCAATGGATAATGAAAAAAAGCGGCGAATTGTTATTATCGCTGCTGTCATACTGGGAATTTTGGGACTTATTTATCTCGGCGGAATGATTGGACAGTTCATGGACCATTATAAAACTTGGCTCGAAGCAGGCGGTGTCGGTGGTAATACTGAAATGAAATCCGTCAATTTCAGTCCGCTTGCGTGCATACCGCAGGCATTTACCGTAAACGGATTAAAAGGAATACTTGGTATCATTCTCGCAGCGGCGGGGATTTTTTTGTATGTCAGATTTCACGATAAGTTTGACGGCAAAGAAATAGATCCGAGAGGTTTTGCAAAAAGCAAAACGGGTGCTTACGGAACAGCGGGCTGGATGTCCGAGACTGACATGAACGAAGTGCTGGAGATATCCCCTGTTGAAAAGGCCGGCGGAGTTATCTTGGGTGAATATAAGGGAAAGGCTGTTTGTATGCCGAAAGATACAAGGTTCAACAGGCATATAGCGATCTTCGGTGCATCAGGAACAATGAAGTCAAGGGCTATAATCCGCAATGCATTGTTTCAGGCGATAAAAAATTCCGAGTCTGTGGTAATCACCGATCCGAAATCCGAATTGTATTCCGATACGGCAGACCTGTTCAGAAAAAACGGTTACGAAGTCAAGGTATACAATTTGGTCAACCCTGAGCATAGTGATTCATGGAACTGTATGTCAGACTTAAACGGAGACACGCTTATGGCTCAGACCTTGACCAATGTCATTATCGGAAATACGAGTTCGGGCAAGGGCGACCACTTCTGGGATAACGGTGAGGGCAACTTACTCAAGGCTCTTGTTTTATATGTGGATCTGGATAAAACCCGAAGCGAACAAGAGAAGAATCTTCCCGCAGTGTATCAGCTCTTAACCCGTCATACTGAAAGACAGTTGACGGCATTATTTGAAAAGCTGCCAATGGACCATCCGGCAAGAGCGCCGTTTAACCTGTTTGCTCAATCGAGTGATACAGTCAAATCAGGAATAATACTGGGGCTTGGCACGCGGCTTCAGGTTCTCCAGAATGAGTCTGTGAAAAACATAGCTACCGAATCGGATATTGATTTAACCGCCCCCGGGAAGAAAAAATGTGCATATTTTATGATACTGAGCGATCAGGACGCAACAATGGCGTTCCTCTCATCGCTCTTTTTTTCATTTATGTTCATCAGACTCTCAAGGTATGCAGACTCACGCCCCAATCAATGTTGCGATGTTCCAGTCAATCTGATATTGGATGAATTTAACAATGTCGGGCGTATCGGCGGCGCTGCGGACGGAAGCGATTTTGCACGCTCGCTGAGTGTTGTCAGATCAAGACAAATCCGAGTTATGCTCGCAGTGCAGAGCTTGGGACAGCTCCAAAACAGATATCCGAACAATCTCTGGTCGGAAATTGTGGGAAACTGTGATATCCAGCTGATGTTAGGCTGTACCGATGACTTAACTGCCGAGCATTTCTCAGACCGAAGCGGAGATATGAGTATCCAGATTGATACCACCATGACGGTTCGGCAAACCATTGCGGTAGCTCAGGTGATACCCCAGTACCGTCATACCGAGGGGCAAGGCCGACGAAAGGTACTTACTCCCGATGAGGTGCTGCGGCTGCCGAACACACAAATGCTTTGCATTATCAGAGGGTGTAATGTGCTGAAACTCGATAAGCTTGATTATACCAAGCACCCAATGGCGAAGCAGATAAGTAAAATATCCGTGATGGACTATTATCCAAATACACATAGGAACGACATGCATGTCGAAATCATTGATGGAGATGCTCATAAAAGTGCCGATTTGTCAGACTCGGAAAAAAGCTGTGTTAATCTTAACCGGAATGCTGACATGGTTCATGAAAAGTCGCAGCAAGGCACTGTTCTCCAAGACTCAGAAACCGTAAGGCAAAATGCATTGCCGGATTGCGAATGCGCACAAAAATCTAACGAAGAAAAAGCCGTTTCCACCAAACCGACAGAAAAGAAACGATTATACAGCTCGGCGAAACCGCCGGACGACTTTTAGTTATATTTTCTTCCGTTAAAATCGGGAGTTTATATATAAAATTATGAAACCTTAAAGGAGGTAAAATTTATGCCAAGAAAGCAAACACGCGCAATTGCTGAACCGACCGAAATTCAAACTCAGTCTGAGGAAATGAACGATACTCAGGCTGTGGGCATCGACGAAGGGGAAAAATTCCCCCAGACCGATTCTGAAAACAAAGATTCTCAAAGAATTCATGATGAAGACGGCGTCAATGCTGATGGAAGCGAAGCGATTTCTCAGACCGATCCCGAAAGCAGCGATAATTCGCCGCAGAATGCCAACCCGGGTTCCGAAGGCGCTGAAAATTCAGATGTTCTCCAAACTGACTCGGAAATCAATGCTGATTTTGAAGATTCTTCCCCCGGCAACATGTCATCCCATGAAAAAAACGAAGAATCCAAGACCGAGAAGACCGGCAAAGCTGGAAACGCCGAAGGCGGAACAACTGCACCTCAGTCTGATAAATCGAATACGGACAGCTCGGAAAATACGGACGATGCTGCAAGGATTATTAAAAAAGCAAGCACGACAATAAAGCGTGCCAGGCGGACTCCTGTAATCGCTATTGATGAAAGGCTTATTGCCCAGACCGACGAGGAAAAGCTAAAAGATAACCTCATCGACCTTGTAGAGTCCTTGAAATCAAATGTATTGTTAAGCGGCACTGTCCAGGGCGTCGAACAATCTCCCAACAATCCATATTCTCTTGCAGTCATTTATCACGGTGAGTTCAAAATCTTAATTCCTGCAAACGAGTTTATGGAAGAACCCGATGATACTCATGACCAACCAAAAGAAACGGTTCTCAACTATATGATGACAAGACGAATGGGCGCTGAGGTCGATTATGTTATCAAAGGTATTGACGCAAATGCAAGAATTGCGGCTGCGAGCCGTCTTGAAGCCATGCGCATAAAACGCAGACAGTATTATTTTGCAACAGACCGGGACGGAAACAACATAATTCATTCCGGGATCAATGCTGAAGCCAGAGTTGTATCCGTCATCCGCGCGGGGATATTTGTTGACCTTTTCGGTCTGGAAACATATATCCCGCTGAAAGAGCTGAGCTATCAGAGATTGCTTGATGCGGCATCACAGTTCCAGACCGGTCAGAGAATCCTTGTTAAGATCCTTGAGGTCGAGCGGAAAAATCACGATGTTCGGGTTTTGGCTTCGGTAAAACAAGCAACAGAAAATCCGTATGAAAAAGCCCTCAGAAAATACAGCATCGGCAATAAATATGTCGGCACTGTCAGTCTGGTAGATACAAACGGTGTATTTGTAGCTTTGGACGGCGGAATTGATTGCCTTTGTGCATACCCGAAAAGAGGCCGCCCTCCCAGAGGTGCGAGAGCAACGGTCCGTATTATCGGTATCAATTATGAGGCGAACAGAATTTGGGGCGCCATAACCCATATCTCTGCTCCAAGATGATTTTTAGTGGCAGAAAGGAGTGCGTGTATATGTCATTAAATGATGAACTCGGCACTAAAGAGCAAAAGAAACGAAAAGAAATCGCTGCTCATACAAGAGCGATGATACTTAATCAGTTAAATGTTCATGATGAAGATGAAAGTTCTATTATGACTGATTATAGAAATTACTATTTGCAGATTTCTTTTTCGGAGCTGCATCCGCTGATGGTCTTTTGTCTTGCAAAAGGTCTTAAATCACCGAGTACAGCGAAGCAAAAGCAGATGACCAATGAGTTGAATCTTAAAAGTATTCTCGGCAGCCACGCCATCAATGATGAAGTTGGCTGCTATTCTTATAGGGCAACTCATTGGCTTGATGAAGAACTTACCCCCTCGCGCTTTTTTGAAATTCTTAACCGCTGTATAGATGAAGCGGATAAGGGTTACTTCAAAATTGCGGGGTAAGCTGAAAGCGAGGTGAAAATAAAATGGATGCAGTAAACCTATCCGGCAGTTTGCTTTGCCCGAGATGTCAGACCGGGCTTAACGCATTACTGTTAGATCCGCTTGAGCCTATGTGTCCGTATATGAGCTGTCATAACGGAAATAGCTGCTCTCAGTTCAGACAAATCGTTGATAAGTCCGCCGAACACGGACTTAAATAAAAATTTTTAGGAGGAATTTTCAAATGAAAATCAAAGAAAATCTTAAAAAGATTGTATCTGCGGTATTAACCGCCTCAATGCTCATTGGTGTTTCGCCAATGATTACACCTATTACGACCTATGCGGCACAGTCGAATGATTATGTCGATCCTGCCGACAGCTGGCTGGAAACAAACAATCGTACAAACGAATTGGACGCCAACGCAACTGTAACATCAGGAACACAGTGGTGTTTTGTGTGCAATAAGGAAACATTGTCAATATCATACCGTGTTCCCGAATACACAAGGACCGGCGAAACGGCGCTTAACCGAGGTGTAAGATATTCGGATGGGACTTGCTTCGACGGAACAAGCCACGGGAACCTTGATGACGGCAGACCGGGAATTGACGCGTACTACACCGGTTCGCACTGGACAAAGGCGATATGCCAGATTTGCGGAACCTTAAACCCTTCCGACGGTGTGAACGATTATAACTTTAATCGCAATGTCTATTCACTCAATCCTTGCGACAATAACTTTTTCTTGGATTTTGACAATACCACATATACTCCATACAACAGCTCGTATCATACAACTTTGTTAAAAGCGGGCAGGTATTGTCAGTTTTGCAAAGGTACAAAAGCAAAGGCAACCTCTCAGCGAGAGAATCATGATTTTACAGAAACCATTGACGCACAGGTCGGAAATAACAGATTCTTCATATCTGAAAAATGCGATGACTGTGATTATGAAACAAGTGAATATATAACTGCAAAATCAGTGATTTCATCATATTACGGAACCGTTGACAAAAAAGCACATACCGTAACGGTAGCAGATTTATCGGACAGCGGCGTGCATACAAGCATTCGATATGGTACTTCCGCCGGCAAATGCAATCTTACTTCTGCACCAAACTATACCGACGCAGGATATTATCCGGTATACTATGAAATCAGTTATCGGTATGACAGCGAAACAATGATTGAAAACGGTGTAAGCTATGTATGGCTTTTAGCCGATGACAGCGATAAGGACAACAGCGGCGGAACGGTTATTATCTCGCCCGAAAAGCACGAACACGATTATCGCTATCTCGAAACCGTTGCTCCCTCTTGTGATAATCTCGGTTATGAAAGATGGCAGTGCGACGGCTGTGGTAATCTTGACAAGAGAAATTACACAAAGGCAACTGGGCATAATTACAAGGCAATTACAATTCGTGAAGCCACTTGTAAACAGGGCGGTTTGAAATTAAACCTTTGCGACAAGTGCGGCAATTTCTATGAGGAAACCACTCCCGTTGGTGAGCATAAATACAAGACCGAAAAAGTCCAGCCGACTTGCAGAATGACAGGCTATACAAATCATACTTGTGAGATCTGCGGCAACTCATATATAACCGATATGACTCCGATTATTTCTCATTCCTATGAGCGTATTACAAAAGAGCCGACCTGTACCGATAAAGGCTATACAACATCGACTTGTACCATGTGTGGACTGAGTTATGTTTCGGACTATACAGATCCGACAGGTCATAATTGGGATGAAGGTCATTCTGTAACTTCATCTACCTGCACGGCGGACGGTGT
>CAKSRS010000004.1 GCA_934487205.1 uncultured Clostridia bacterium | reverse complement strand
CCTTTCATAGCGGGCAATCTGCTTGCGTCTATCCCGCGTTAGGGGTTTTCAGCGGGGGATACGCGGCGCATCTCACCCGTATTCAAGGCTCGAAGTATGTATATACGCCGTCGCCTTTCATAGCGGGCAATCTGCTTGCGTCTATCCCGCGTTAGGGGTTTTCAGCGGGGGATACGCGGCGCATCTCACCCGTATTCAAGGCTCGAAGTATGTATATACGCCGTCGCCTTTCATAGCGGGCAATCTGCTTGCGTCTATCCCGCGTTAGGGGTTTTCAGCGGGGGATACGCGGCGCATCTCACCCGTATTCAAGGCTCGAAGTATGTATATACGCCGTCGCCTTTCATAGCGGGCAATCTGCTTGCGTCTATCCCGCGTTAGGGGTTTTCAGCGGGGGATACGCGGCGCATCTCACCGATTTCAAGGTTTGTAGTATGAGCGTGCTCTGTTGCCTGTCGAGAGGGTTGTATTTATCCTGTTTTAGATTTAATGTATGCCGCCCGCGTGGCGAAATGGAGGTTAAAATAATGATTGAAAATTTAAAGAAGAAAAATCCGGAAATAAAGTTTTATTCCGTATTTGATAATGAATTTAAAAAATACGGTAAAATTGAAAATATTGATACTGCCGAAATCTGCGGTGCTGCCCGAGTAATAAAAAATCCCGAAACAGGCGTTAAATATGTTCCGTCGGTGGAAAATTTTGAAAGCCTTCCGATAGGGGAATACATAAAAAACATGGTATACGGCGGCGCGGAGACGCAAATCGGCTATTGTTGGGGATACAATACGCTGCTGAATGCAACCGAATGGCATACGTGCGACGAAATTAACATTGCGGTTACGCCGATGGTGCTGCTTTTGGGTCATGCGTGGGATATAGAAGATGATAAGCTTGAGTCGGCAAAATTTGCGGCATTTTATGTTCCGGAGGGGACAGCGGTCAGATTATACTCATCGACGCTTCATTATACGCCGTGCCAAACCGGCGATGAAGGTTTCAAGTGCGTTGTAGGTCTGATAAAGGGTACAAACACCGCGCTTGATTTCAAGCCCGATGATAAAAAGCTTGTCGGCAGAAACAAGTGGCTGATTGCGCATGTTGATAATGCCGCAAAGAGAAGTCAGGGCGCGGTAATGGGAATTACGGGTGTCAACTTTGACATTAAGTATTAAGAAAGAGCGGTAAACGGTATGTTAAAAGCGTTTAAAATGACTCTCTGCCCGGGTATGAGGGAGGAATATAAAAAGAGACACAGCGAATTATGGCGCGAAATGAAGGATATGATTCATGAATACGGCGGCAAAAACTACTCTATATTTCTGGATACGGATACAAATATCTTGTACGGCTATATCGAAATAGAGAGCGAGGAGCTGTGGAATAAGTCTGCCGAAACCGCAATCTGCGGAAAATGGTGGGACTTTATGGCTGACATTATGGAAACCAATGATGATAACAGCCCGAAGTCGAAGGATTTGGAGTTAATGTTTCATCTTGATTAAAAAAGGCGGGACTGCGGAAAAATGGGAACATTTTTCCGCAGTCCCTATTAATTATGCCGAAATTTATTGGGCGGGATTTTATATTTGTCCGTAAACATTTTTGAAAACTGCGAACCGGTGGAAAAACCGCACAGCGATGCAATTTCGGTGCAGCTTTTTTTTGTTTCGGAAAGTAATTTTGCAGCTTTTTTCAGACGAATATCAATCTGCATTTGCTTGGGCGAAATTCCAAATTCGCGCGTAAAAATATGGCGAAAACGGTCGCGGCTGTACCCGGAAATTTCCGCGAGACGGTTGAAATCAATTGGCTGATTATAGTATTCCGAAATGTATGACGAAATATAGCCGAGATTTTTCGTATGCGGTTCGTCAGCGGCGATATAGCGCTGTAAAAGCAGAATAATTTCGGCTAACATATGTGAAATAAGTTCGGTGTAATTTTGATTTTGTTCAACCGCCTCGGCAATAATTTTTTCAATAATGCTGCCGATATTCTTGTGCCGCAGAAAATTGTATGCCGATTCGTTTACGGCGCGGTGCGGAAAATTTGTGCAGTCAAATCCCAAAAATGACACAAGACCGCTGCCTGTATGGATTTCGCCGTGCTGCGTACCGGGATAAGCTATGTAAATCGTGCCGCTTTGCAGGGGGTATGTTTTGCCGCCGAGCGATAAAGTGCCGCCCGCCTTATGAAAATAGACGAGTTCATAGCAGTTATGCGCATGGCTGCTTATTGATGTGCCGCCGGCTCTGCTCTGTTCGGACGAAAAGAAAGATAAAGTCGGAGAATACATAACAAAATCACCTCAGCCATAATTATAACAGATGCAAAAATGCTTGTCAAATGCGGAATTTTGGTAAAACAGGCGGAATGAATTTTATTCGGAGAGATGTCAGATGCAAAAATGATATCCCGCCAATTTTTTTGTGCAAAAATGTTAACAAAAAGTGTAACTTGTCTGAAATATTTCATAATGCTATAATTAAATTAACAAATAATTTAAAAGGAGAGGAACGTTATGAAAACAAGTAAAAAAATCATGTGTGCGGTGCTGTCGGCAGCGATGCTGATTCCGGCTGCGGGATGCGGAACTACCGAAACGGGAGGAAGGACTCAAAAGATTACGGTATGGTCAAACGATGCCGGAACGAAAGATGTGCTGGAGCAGCTCATAAAGGACTATAACGAAAACGAAGGAAAGCAGAAGGGAATCATGATTGACTACACCGTTCACGGCGGTGATTATGCGCAGACGCTCGACATGGCTTTTGCCAATGACAGCGCGCCTGATATTATGTCAATCCAGGGCGACAGACGCAAGTTTGTGGATAAGGGATATCTCATGCCGATTGACGAACTTCCGGGAATGGACGAACTTTTAAACAAATATGACAGTCTGACGATAAAAAATTACACCATAGACGGCAAGGTTTACAGCGTGCCGACAAAGGTTACGGCGGTAGGCATGATATATAATAAGGATTTGTTTAAAAAAGCGGGAATTGTTGACGAAAACGGCGATGCAAAGGCGCCGGATACCTGGGCGGAAATGGTCGGGGACGCGAAAAAGATAACCGATGTGCAGAAGAAAATCTACGGAATAGCGCTGCCGATGAAGTGGGGCGGCTACTGGGATTGGGATTTCTCAAAGCCGGTATTCTCAGCGACGGGGAAATACATATATGACCGCACGGCGGATAAGTATGATTTCGAACTGTACAGAAAACCGCTTGAATATCTGCTGCAGATAAAAGAGGACAAGAGTTTTTATCCGGGTCCGGAAGGACTTGATAATGACCCGGCGCGTGCACAGTTTGCGGAAGGGCTTGTCGGCATGATGTTTGCGGCGTCGTGGGACGTATCGGTTCTGACAAATCAGTTCCCGGCAAAATGTGACTGGGGCGTTGCGCCGATACCTGTAATCGACGGGGCGGATTTGGGCAAATATTATTATGAATCTACCGATGAATGTTCGTTCGATGTATCGAGCAAGGCGGCGGATAAAGACCCGGCAAAAATTGCGGAAGTATTCAAATTTTTCAACAGTACGGAAGTTGTTACCAAGCTGTATGAGGAAGGCTGCATCATACCGTACAGAAGCGAATGTATAGAAAAAGCAACAAACGTGAAGGACATAAAAGGCTGGGCGGAATTCGGCGAGATTGCGACGAAGTCGAAACCTGTTCAGGATTGGGTAACGCTCAAAATCGAGGGCGACAGCAATAATGACGCACTTGCCAAAGTTTGGTTCGGAACGCTCAGTATTGATGATTTTATAACGGGCAGAAACGAAATCTGGAACAATGCATATCAAAAAGGTCTTGCCGACGGAACGATAGACCGTCTTGATGAGTATAAGGCTAAGGATTCGGAACTGTTTGTCAGAGAAATGAAGTGAAAATATGCTGCGCATCTTGCCTTCCTTCGGGCAGCGGAGTACCCGGAATACGCCGCTGCCGTTTCGGGAGGCGATATGCATGCATCATTTCTGCGTTATGATTTGTGCCGCACTGCGGCGGAATGGAGATTAAAATGAGGAGACTGAAATTGCGCGATGCGGGAGGAGCTGCGGCGGTGAACAAAAACGGACTCCGCCGCAAGGATAATGTACAGGCGGTGTTTATGATATTGCCGCAGGTTATAGGCTTGATGCTTTTCAGCATCTACCCGATAGTGTACGTGGTAAAATATTCATTTTTTGACTATAACATGGTAACGGCAAGATTTTGCGGACTTAATAATTTTGTCAGAATATTCACAAATGACCCCGCGTACTGGAAAAGTATAGTAAATATTTTACTAATCGGCGGTTCAAAGCTTGTCGTGGAAATACCGCTTGCATTCATATTGGCGTACATAATTGATTCAAAGTATATCCATGCAAAAGGCGTATTCAGAACAATTTATTATATGCCGAGCGTAATGAGTTCGGCAGTAATAGGTCTGATATACTATTTTCTGTTTTCGGCGTCGGACGGCGTTGTAAACTCATTCCTTCTGCATATCAATGCCATTGCGGAGCCGATACCGTGGTTTTCGGAAAAGTGGAGTGCACTTTTTGTAATCGCCGCGGCGTCACTGTGGCAGGGATTCGGCGTAAATGTGTTGTTTTTCTCATCGGGCATGTCCACAATTCCGAAGGATTATTACGAAAGTGCGGATATTGACGGTGCAACGGCGGTTCAAAAGCTGCTGCATATCACGGTTCCGTCGCTGGGGCCGATTATGCAGGTTATATGTATGCTTGCGATAATAAATACGCTGAAAATGATGGATTTGGTAAAGGTTCTGACGAACGGAAACCCGGCGGGCGAGACAGAGGTGCTTATGCTGTATCTGTTCAAAAAATTCTTTGCCTACGGCAGCGGAACCGAGGCGGAAATCGGCTATGCGGCGGCGCTGGGCGTTGTAACGGCGATTATTCTGGGCATGATAACCGTTTTATATAAAAAAATGACTCACAGAATGGAGGAAAGCAATATATGAAACGAACAAATGCATTGATAAAAACCGTACTGTATATGTTGCTGATATTTGTTTCGGCGATTACGCTTATTCCGATTGTGTACACAATTTTTTCGTCATTTAAAGATAATATGGAAATTTTGAATAACAGTTCAAAACTTTTTCCGGAGGTTTTCCGATTTGAAAATTATGCCGAAGCGTGGCGCCTGGCGGATTTTAAAACCTACACATTTAACAGCCTGTTGTTTGCGGGGGTATCCGCCGTGGGATGCGTGTTTGTTTCGGCGATTTCGGGGTATGTTTATGCGCGGGCGAGTTTCCCGGGGAAAAACATGCTGTTTGTTCTTATAATATCGACGATGTTTGTATGTCTGGGCAGCATAACGCTGTACCCGACGCTGAAGGTAGCGAAACTTCTGCATATAAACAACAGCATTTTGGGCGTTGCGCTGATTAATATTTTCGGTGCGAATGCGGCGAATGTGTTTCTTGCAAGAAATTTCGTTATGGGATTGCCGAAGGAACTTGAGGAGGCGGCGCATATTGACGGGTGCGATTTTTTCACTACCGGAATACGCATAGTTCTGCCGCTGTTAAAGCCTGTTATGGCAACGATATCAATTTTGTGTTTCAGCGGTGCATGGAATGACTATGTACTTCCGATGGTGTTCACGCTGGGGCGGCCGCAAAGCTATCCGCTTACGGTAGGGCTGGTGGCGCTGCAAAGCCAGGGCGAGGCGGCGACTTCATGGAATTTGCTGCTTGCCGGAACGACCATGTCGATAGTACCGATACTGATAATATATCTGGCGTTCAATAAGTATTTCACAAAGGGATTGACGGAAGGCGCGGTGAAGGGATAATGAAAAAGCATACCTTCGGAAAATATACTGCGGTTATTCTTGCGGCGTGCATATCCGCCGCGTCGGCGCCGGCTCATGCCGAGGGATGTGAAATCGCGGTAAAAAACGCGTTTCAGGATACCTATGTTTACTCGGGCGGGGATAAAAGCATATTTTATTCGTATGAGCATCTTGAGGCGTCGGCGGGAACATGGGCGTATATTTCTTTTGACATGTCGGATATAAAATATCTGAATTATAAGGCGACGCTTACGCTTACCCTGCGCGACGTAGTGCCTTCGGGCACGAGTGCATATGCGGCGGTTTACGGCACGGGCGATAATGATTGGGAGCAAAGCGAAATAACGGGTGCAAACCGACCGATGCCGACCGAGAGAATTTTCGCCGGCGGGCTTGATGTGAATGTGCCCGTCGAAATTGATGTAACGAGGTACGTCCGCAAGAATACAAGCAAGCGCGGGAGAATTTCGTTTGTGATCTTGGAGGATAACGGCGACGGCAAAACCGTCAGTTTTTATGCAAAAGAAAGCGGAAAGGGCGCAATGCTTACGATAGACAGAAACGGTTATGATGCGGATTTGTATGAAAATGAGCCTGATGAGGAGAAGGTGTTCTATCAGGTTAAGCAGGACGAGCCGGAGGAAACGGAAACTTCCGCGGAGCCGTTTAACAGGGAGGAGCACGAATATTATGTGCCGGAGCCCGATGTTTCGCTTGCGGAAAATGTTGCCGATATTGATTATCTTACAACAACGCGTACAGCGCCGTGGCTGGTGAATTATCATTTGACGAAAATCAGTCAGGCGGCGGCAGGGTATGCGGGCGGCGAGTGCGGGCAGTTCATGTTCTGCGCGGATATTTCGCCGTCCAATCCGGATAATATGCTTATCGGACTTGATACGTGCAACGTTTTCAAGAGCGAAAATGGCGGCAAAACGTGGCATGACGCGTCGGGCGGACTTGCGCTTATGGGTACGACCGATATAAGGTTTGACCCGGATAATGATAATGTTGCGTATGTTGCGGCGTGCCCTCATTCGGGCGGCAGTGAATATAATGAGTTTTCGGGATTGTGGAAAACGTCGGACGGCGGGAAAAGTTGGGAACAGCTGAATGATTTTCAATATACAAAGACGTTGTATAACGGATACATAATCGATTTCGGCGAAAAAAATTCCGAAGGCAGACGGAGATTATATACGGGCGTGTATAATCAAGGCGTGATGTATTCCGATGACGGCGGAAAAACATGGAGCGGAGCGGAACTTGCGGATAAAGGTATAACAACGCTGCGCGTCTTTGGCGAAACCCTTATTGCCACAACGGAAAACGGCGTATATATAAAGGAATACGGGGAGTGGAATGAACGTTCAAACGGGCTTAAAACTCTTGCGATAACAGGTCTTGCGGTCGACCCGCGGGACGGCGCGCACCTGTTCTGTACAGATAGGGATAATCTTTATGAAAGCCGAAACGGCGGACGTGACTGGAATGTTGTCAAGACGAAGGAATCGGCGGGGCTGACTACCGGCGGATTTGCGGCGGTGCATTTTAATAAGCCGCAGCCGGGCGAAGATGTAATAATGTACATAGTCTGCACATCGCAGACGTATACGCTGCGCTACAGTACCGATTACGGAAAAACAATCCGTATTCCGGTGTTTGACGGGCGGGAGACGGTTTATCTTGAAGATAACCACGGCTGGTTTACCGAGGCGTTCAGAATAAATCCCGTTAAGGGGAATGAATGTATGGTGTCGGTGGACGGCGAGCTGCACAAGGGCGTTTATGAAAAGGACGGCGAACTGCATCTGTATCCGTCGGCGAGCGGTATTTCGGGAATACGCGCGAGCGATTTTGAATTTTCAAGGAGCAATCCGAATGAATTTTATATTGCCGCAATCGACCGCGGCGTTATAAAGACGGTGGATACGGGCAAGGGCGAAAGTTATCCCCTGTGTGATAATCTTCCGTTTGAGGACAGGTATAACATAAGATTCGGCGGCGCAAAAACCTCGACCGCGATTGCCGTTGACCCAAGGAATGAAAAGAGGGTAATAGCGAGCGTGGGAACGTGGAGCGACTGTGTGCTGAAGGAGAGTTTAAACGGCGGGCGAAGTTACGTGGAACTTCCGGGGACGGAGTGTTCGCCGCCGAATTTAATAGAATTTCATAAAACAAACCCGGATATCATCTATGCGGGAAAGCTGATAAGCTATGATAACGGCGCGAGCTGGAGGAAGTCGAAGGCGGCGGTGCTTGCGGTTTCGCCATTTAATTCGGACGTGGTGTACGGCACAGTGAGCGATAAGGTATATGTTTCGTACAATTGCGGAAAGGATTGGGAGTGTTTTAATAACACGGTGATAAGCGGAATGCAGCGCATGAGCGCGGATATTTCGGAGGACGGAAAAGTCTACGTCGGTACGTTCACAAACGGAATGTATATAATTACGAAGGACAGCGCGGTGCATATTACCGAGGAAAACGGGCTTAAAAAAAGCGCGGGTGGAGTAATTCCGATAATGGATATCGCGCAGGACTATGACAATCCGAAACATCTGCTTGCGGGCGGCGTCGATAATTACAAACGAACGGTCAGCGCGGGACTTTTCGAAAGCTATGACGGCGGCGAAAGCTGGCGCGTGGTTGACGGAATAGGCAACGGCAAGGATATTTGGGTAATAGAATTTCACCCGCTAAAAAGGGCGGCGTATATCGGTACGTCGAGCGGGACGTATGTATATGAATATGAAAAGTGGTTCGACCGCAGCATCGGTTATTTTAACGATACTGCAGCGGAAGATGAGGAGATTAACGCGCTTGCACACGGCGGCATTGCGTCGGGGTATCCGGACGGAAGCTTTAAGCCGGAGAATGTGCTTACGCGTGCGGAATTTACGGAATTTATAAAAGGAATAATTCCGTCGACGGTGGGGACGGGTGAGACATTTAAAGACGTAAACCGTGATGACTGGTATTTCGGTTCGGTAAAAGCCGTCCAAAGCGCGGGCGTTATGGTCGGAAACGGCGGATTTTTCCGCCCGGGAGATTTAATCACGCATGAGGAGGCGCTTACGGCGCTTGCGAAGGTTCTCGGAACGGGCAGACTGTATCGAGACGTAACGCTTGAGGACGCACGCGGAGCGTTGATTACCGCAGATGTTTCCGATTATGCAAAGCTGAGCGTTTATAAGTGCGCAAAGTACGGTATTGCGGGGCGGGACGGCGATAAGTTTGAATTTTCGCCGAAAAAAGCGCTCACAAGGCGTGGTGCGGCGATTTTGATTTACAGAGTGAGGGAGGCGCTGAAAGGCTGATGAAAAGGATAACGTGTATGCTGGCTGCGGCGGTATTTTCGGTGCAGGTGTGCGGAATTACGGCTTTTGCGGATTTTGACGCAAGGGCGGATTTGAGCGGAAATATACGGGTTACCGATTACTCGGGCGAAAATACCGAAAGAGGAATAGGCATAATGCCGTCGGCGGGCGGCGGGCAAACTCAGGAAGAAATTTTCGGCGACATGGCATATGTAAATCAGATGGGTGCCGGCGAAAAGACGATTATCTTCCGCGCGCCGGAACTTGTTGAGAATGAAAGGTACAGACTGTCGGTGCGCAGCGAATATGCGGAAGATGCCGAAACGCGTGATTTCGAATGGATTTCGCCGTCGGCGGTGGCGGACAATTTTTATCCGTCACTCAATGCGCAGAATATGTATTCGGCGATTACGTCGGCGGAGGGATTAAAAATTCTCGATTTGTACTGCGGGAATGTATCGGAATTGTCCGCGGAAGGAAAGGCGGCGCTTGCCGGATATCTTGTAAATGCAGATTTATCGAGCGCGGCGGATTTTGTAAAAAAGTGTTCCCGCGCGGCAGCGGCGCTGTCACTGTGCGACATTTCGGACGGGGAAATATCCGCGGCGGAAAATCCGCTTGATGTAAAACTTGCACGCCTGTGTGATGATTTGGAAATTTCGGATTTGCCGGAATATTCGTCATACTGTCTGCGCGGGGCAGACTTTAAGGCGAATTTGTCGAAAAGAATTAACGGCAGCCGCGAGCGTGCCGCGGCGGATTTTGCAGGATATTTTACCGAGCAATTTTATTTTGCGCGTATAGAGACAGCGAAGAATTACAGTCAGATTTCCTCGATTTTAACGGCTATGTCGCAAAAATGCGGTCTTGATTTGTCGAAGTATAACGTATTTTCGGATAAAAGAAAAATCGACACCGAGCTTGCGGGAATGAATTTTGAAGATGTAAAAAGCTTGGAGGAGCAGATAGCAAAATATGTAAATCCCACGCCGACGGTTACGCCGGGCGGCGGAGGGAGCGGCGGAGGCGGATCCAAAATTTCGGCGGGAACGCTGCCGGCCGAAACGCCCGCGCCGGGCGGAAAGGAAAGCGGATACAATGACGTCGATGATTCACATTGGGCGAGCGAGGCAATAACCGTTCTTTCGTCGCGGGGTGTGCTGTCGGGTTACGGAAACGGTGATTTCCGTCCGGAAAACAGCGTAACGCGTGCGGAATTTTTAACGATGCTGCTGCGTGCGTTTGATTTAACCGATGGCGCTGCGGACGGCGGATTTACCGATACGGCGGAGGACGCGTGGTATTACCGTTATGCCGCCGCGGGGAAGAAATACGGCGTTACGGGCGGATATGAGGACGGCTCCTTCCGTGCAGAAAATTCGGTAACGCGTCAGGAGGCGGCGTGCATGCTGGTGAATGCGTCGAATGTGCGGGCGATACCGCTTGCGTCGATACGGGATTTTGACGGCTTTGCGGACGACGCGGAAATTGCAGACTATGCGGCGGAAAACGTCCGCAGACTTTTCTGCGCCGGAATAATCAGCGGATATGGAAATGGCAGTTTTACGCCATGCGGTGTGCTGACGCGTGCCGAGGCGGCGCAGATGATTTTTCAGCTTTTAAAGTTAAGTGTATAAAGAAGTTTTGAAAGGAAACAGAACAAAATGAAACGGATAATATCAGCGTTATCGGCAATATGTATTGTTATCGGCAGCGTGTGTACGGCATCGCCGCGGGCGTCGGCAGCTGCGGAAGATATCGCGGCGTACGTGGGACTTTTGGAAACGTTAAAAATAACGGACGGTTCTGCGGAAGTGCCTGACGGGGATATATCGCGCGGCGAATTTACGGCGCTGCTTGCCGCCGCGGCAAAAGTGCCGCCGACGGAGTATGAAAAGCGGTACTGGGACGTAAGCGCGTCATACGAATATGCCGGCGAAATCACCGCAATGACGGATAACGGGTTTGTTTCGGGGTACAGCGACGGTTCGTTCCGCCCGAAATCCGTACTCACCGGGCGGGAGGCGTATATTATGGCTGTTTGCACTCTCGGATACAGGAGCACAGCCGCCGACTACCGCGCATATATTCAAAAGGCGGAGGAACTGGAGCTGGACGATAACGTAACCGGTGCGATGAAACGGCGCGATGCGTATGTACTGATTTATAATATGCTTTGTGCGAAAACGGCGCAGACGGGTATGGATAAGGGAGTTTTAAATCTGCAGACGGGCAGCGAAACCATGCTGGAAAAACTCTACGGCTTAAAATATGGTGAAGGCGTTGTTTATTCCGTCGGCATACGCACGGCGGCGGATATTGCCGGCAGAGCGGATTATGTGACAATCGGTACGGCGGCGCTGAAATGTAACGCGTCATTGTATAATGATTATCTTGGGTACAGAGTAAGATGTTTTTATGATGAAGATGACGGGCTTGTTTATTGCCATAAGGTGAAAAAGCAGGACAGCGTAACGATATCCGCCGATGACATCATGGGTTTTGGCGAAATGACGCTGAAATATGAAACGAAAAACGGCTCGGTGCGGCGCGAAAAAATCCCGGCGGGCGCGGATTTTGTTTATAACGGCAGATATGTGGATTTTGATACGCAGTTTACCGATTCGCTCATGCAGCCGATTAACGGATATATTGATTTAATTGATAATGACCGTGACGGCAGTTATGATGTTGTGTATATTCACGAGTGTTATGATATGGTCGTACAGACGGTGCGGAAAGATGATGACGGTTCCTTGCAGATAACGGGCAAAAATAACGGCAGCGTTTCGGTATCAGATGCGGAAAATTGTGATTTTGCGCTGACCGATGCGGAAGGAAACAAAAAAGACGTATCGGAGCTTTATCGGGGCGATGTCATAACGGTATATAAAAGTCTTGACGAAAATGTGATATCGATAATTTTGTCGGACGAAAAATTTGAAGGCAGCATACAGCGTGCGGACAGCAGTGACGAGCGGTTCACGGTAATTTATGCGGACGGCGGCGAATACAAAACCGCAAACGGTTTTTCCGATAAAATAGGCTTTAATAAATCCGCGATAATTTATCTTGACGTAAACGGAAGGGTTGCGGCGATTGAATATATTGACGGCGGCGAATACAGATTGGGGCTCGCGCTTGAAATAAAACAAGACAGCGACTCGGAGGAAGTAAGCATACGGATTTTGACGGCTGATGAAAAGTTTGTAAAAATCCCGTTTGCCAAGAAAGTCATAATAGACGGGACGCAGAAAAAAACGTACACCGCGGTATATTCCGAAATTACCGAAAACGGCTGTACATTGCCGTATCCCGTGCGGTATAACGCGGACGGCGACGGCAGAATTATAAATATCGATACGCCGAAGGAGAGCACAAATGAGGAAGGCGACAATCTTGTGTGCCGATACAGCGGCAGTGATAAGCTTTATTATAAGTCGACGGGAACGCTCAGCGGGCATTATGTTGTTAATGATAATACGGTGATATTTTCTCTTCCGGACGTAAGCGGAACATCGGCGGAAAACCGTGCAGATGCGCTCGGGCGCTGGTCGGAATATAAGGTTAATTCGGCGGACGATTTAAAAAACGATACCGAGCTTTCGGCGAAGATATACAGTGTGGGAGATAAAGGATTTACGGCTGCCGTAATGGTTGCGGAAGGCGGCGTGTTTGCGTCGAATTACGGCAATATGGCAATTGTCAGCCAAAAGCGCACGGCGGTCAATGATGACAATGAAATTGTAAGAGTCATGGAATTGGTACAGGACGGCGTGCAGGTAACGGGGTTTGCGTCGCAGGGGTCGCAGGCATATGCGCAGATTGACAGCCTGAATATCGGCGACGTGGTAAGGTTTTCCATGTCGGCGGACGGCGAATACCGCGGAATAAAGCAAATTTACCGTTATGCCGATGATACGCTGGTGTATTATGATGACGGAAATGTGCCGTCGTATATTTCGATGTGGAAAAGTTCCGATATGCGGTTTTTTAAGGCGAAAGCGTATGAAATTTCGGGCGAATATATCGGATTGGTTGACGGCAGCCATACGGGTGCGGTAAAAGATACCGATATTGAGGCATACAAACCCGCGGCTTTGTACATGTACAAAGTTGAGAGGAAAAAGCTGACGGTAAACAAGGCATCGGCGGACGATATAACCGAGGGCAGATATAATGCCGCGGGTGCGTCGACGGTGCTTATACAGACGCAGTATGCACAGCCGCAGAGCATGCTTATAATCGAGTGAACAATAGCCGGGGGCTAAATATATATAAAAGGAGAGAATAAAATGAAAAGGTTTTTAAGTTTAATACTGGCATTTTGCATGATGTCTGCAATTTTGCCGGGTGCAAACGCCGAGGACTTTGAGGGCTACACGGTCTATGACAGCAGCGAATATAAGCTGGGCATGTACTCCGAAACGGTTGATTTGAATGCAAACAAGAATGATTATTGCTGGAATGTCAAGGTCGATGATAAGGTGTCCGCGGTATTCTGTTGGGATATATCGGCAGCGGCGGGCAAAACTGTCGGCAAAGCGGAGCTTGAATTTACCGCGGGCGAATGGTCGCAGAATATGCTGAGTCTGTACCGCGTGCGCAATAATCCGGACAGCTGGACGCTGACGGACGGCTGGCTCTGGACGAGTGATGACGCGCCGCAGACGGATTTAACCCCGTTTGTTACAAAAAATCCGTTTGCGTCGACAACTGCAAGCGAAACGGTGGTAATAGACGTCACCGAGCATGTTAAAGGTCTTGCAGCGGAAAATGCGAATGTGTTCCAGTTTGCGGCAGCGGGCGATATGTACGGCGTACGCGTAAACGGGATAGACGAAAACCGCAGGGCGCGTCTTAAAATCTATTACGCCGACGCACCGCAGATTGAGATTACATCAAAAACAAAGTTTGAAACAGGAAGTTCGGTTAATTTCAGCGCCGCAGTAAAGGGCGGAGAAACGGCTGTAACATCGGTAACGGCAACGTTAAACGGCGAACCCGTCACGCTGCAAAATGACGGCGAAATATGGAGTTTCGACGCGGGCGTGCTTGCGGACGGCGTGTATGAATTTGTCGTAACGGCGGTAAACGCGGCGGGCATAACGGCGAGAAAGACCGCAGCAGTGAGTGTGGGCGAACAGAATACAGAAAAGGAGCTTAACCCTGTTTTGTTCGGCGCGAACAGCAATGATAACGACGTGAAGTATAACGTGGCGGTAAGCGGAAACGCGAACATGTGGTATTTCGCGTTTGACGCATCGGAAATCGGCGATTATGCTTTAAAAAGCGCAAAATTCGTATTTACGGGCGAATCGTATAATTCGGTTGAAGAAACGCTGAAATTTTATGAAATTCTGACGCCGTACGGCGAGTGGGGAAATTCCGCCGCGGAAGGCGCGGACGCAAGATTTCCGGCAAATCCGGCGCCGGCAATAAGCGAAACGCCCGCCGCAGCGGGGCTTGTAAAAGAACAGGGAACGTATGAAATCGATATCACCGATTTTGCAGAGGAAAAACTTGCGTCGGGCGCGGGTATTCTGCAATTCGGCGTAACGGCGGAAAACCGCATCACGATGGGCAGCCTTTCGAGGAATATGCCGAAACTTGTCCTGACGGTGTCATCGCTCATGCGCCCCGCAATCACGGCAGAGAAGGACTATTCCTTTGTAACGCCGGGGGATAATGTGTTTGCGTTTACCGTCGGCGGAAACGGCGAGGAAATATCGAATGTGTCGGTTTTGTTTGACGGTGAAAATGCGCCGACAAGCGAGGAAAACGGCGTGTATTCGATTGAGAAGGAAGTATCGGAAGGCAAGCATAATATTACGGTAACAGCAGTAAATGCAAAGGGCGTAAAAAGAGTGCTGAGCGTTGATGTTCTTGCGAAGGACTATGCTTTTGCCGAGAGGGTTATTTCAGTGGAAAACGGTACAGCCAAAGGCACAACGGTTGTAACCTCATATACGGGCAAGCTTGACAGAGCGTTGACGATTATAGCCGTGTATGATGCGAATAACAAGCTGCTTGCAAAAAGATGTGCCGACTATGATTCGCTCGGCACGGGCGAAACGACGATTGAAGTGCAGACGGATATTCCGGAAGGCGCAAAAACGGTAAAAATGTTCGTGTGGCATGACGCGGGCGGACTGAAACCGTTGTGCGCCGCGGCGGCTGCAGAATTGTAATTTTTATTATATCAGGGAGATGATAACGTGAAAAAGAGAATAATTTCGGCGGTGCTCGCGGCTATGCTGTGCATGGGCGCGGGCGCAAGCGCAGCGGAACATCAGCGAATGGATATTACGGCGGACGGAAACGGAGTCAGCAGTAATCTGACCAAAACAACGCTGGACGACCAAACGGTTTACAGCCTTGCGGGCAATTCCCAAACCATGGGCAGCAGCGTAATCGTCACATTTGGCGGTTATGACACTTTGGGCAAAAGGATTTCAGCGGACAAGCGGTATATGGTGGTTCACTATATGCTGAAGAATAACACCGAAACATCGGCGCTTAACGGACTTAAACCTACATTCCAAATCGACGTTTTCGGAAAAACAAACGAGGACGGCAGTGAGGAGGACATAAAAAACGGCAACGCTTGGATATCGAGCGGGTTTATAACGGGCGCGACGGCATTCCAAAAGGGCGAATGGGCGCCGCTCATGGTAAAACTTGATAATAGTAAGATATTGGGTGTTGTAAACGATTATCCGGGCGCATGGTATAAAACGCTGAGAATGTACCCGTCATGGAGTACGGAAAATAACACAATGTCCGATGATGATACATTGTATATGAAATATGTTGATTTCTATACAGAGCAGCCGTCAAATGTTGTTTACAACCCGAGCGTTACGATATCTAACGGCACGGTAAGCGGAAAAGCGAGATTATATCAGTTTGACGGGGCGGAAAAAGGGTGCGTTATGCTGCTTGCGCAGTATGACAAAAACGGAAATCTGATAAACTGCAAGGTTAATGAAATAGCCGCGTCGCAGCTTACGGCGGGATTTAATGATATTTCGACAGAGGCAGAGTGCAGCGCATCAAAGGATATCGACGCGAAACTGTTTATATGGGACAGCCTGACCGACATGAACGCTTTGTGTGATGCGCAGTCGGCATCGTATAATGCGCCGATATCGAATGACAACGAGGTAAGCTACAGTATTTATGGTATGGGCGCAGTAAATCCTAAGGAATAAAGGAGAAACGGAAATGAAAAAATTATTAAGTTTAATATTATCGGTTTCGCTTGCGATTTCCGTTGTAATTATGCCGACGGCTGTGAGTGCGGACTATGAATATACGTGGTCGTTCGCAAAACACGGCTTTGAGGAAACGATGCTCGGCGGAGTTTCGGCGTATAAAGCGACAACGATAGATTTCACTCTCGATTTGACAACCGATGATAACGGCTGTAAAATTCCGGCGAAGGATATTAAATATATGCAGCTTACGTATTATCATTACGTGCCGGACGGCGTGACGGCGAAAATGACAGGGACGACGGTTTATACGCAGACGAACGCGAATGCATACACCGGTGTAAAATCGGACGGCACGAGCGGAACCCCGACGAATGTAGGCGGATTTATGGGGCTTGGAAATATCGGCACAGAGAATGCATGGACAACAAATGCGGCATGCCGGATGGGGAATATAGAGACGGCGGTTAAAAATAATTCGGATTACAGCGAGATGTATCTTAAAAATCTGTCCTTCAAACTGTTTAACGGAAGTTTTGCGGACGGCGAGTGCGTTTATCTGAAGGATATTAAGATTTACTCGGTTGCGCCGACGGGGCAGAGTGCTGCTAATTCAACGCAGCATAAAGTTACGTTATGGCTGGACGACTCCAAAACGGTGAAGGAGTCGGAAGGTACATATGGCAGCAATATTTCGGAATATGCCGATAAAATCACACTGTCGGCGCCGACGGACAGTAAAGACGGCTTTGCATTTATAGGCTGGGCAAAAACGGGAACGAGCGTTGTTTATCCGGCTGGGACGGTTTATACGTTCACAGACGGCGCAGATATCGAATTTTACGGCGTATGGGCGGCAGATGAAGTGTATGTGTCGGCAGACGGCGACGATACGAAATTCGGCACAAACGACGCGCCTGTAAAAACACTGACGCGTGCGGCGGAGCTGATAGGCGCGGACCGTGACGGCACAATTCACGTAACGGGCGCGGTTGACTATACCGAAATTCCGCAGCATACGGGAACAATCACGATTGACGGCGGAACTATTAATTCTAATTCGGCAATAAAACTTACGGGAAAGACAATTTTCAAAGATACAGTTGTTAATGCAGAAGTGTTCACATATGCGAATGAAACAAAGACGCAGAATGCAAGCATTACGAGCGTATCGCTTGGCGGCGATATGTCAATCGGCGGCGACGGAAACGCACCGAGGAACGAAAAAGCCGTTATAAACGGCGGAACATATGAAAATTTGTATTTCGGCGGCTTGGACGAAAGCTATGCATACGGTACATACTCGGGTGCAAATACCGTTTATGTGGAAGGAAATGCAGTTATACGGAATGTTTATTTAAGTCACGGCGGAAATGAAGGCAAGAAGGATAATGAGCAGCTGTGGAAGGGCGATGTAAGCCTTATTGTAAACAGCGGAACAGTCAGTGCATTTACGCAAAAATCGGTGGGCTGGCTTGCGGGCGGCTTGCAGGTGCTCGCAAATTATGCATCTTCCGTAAGCCTTCCCGAGATTACGACCGAGCGGATATCCTTCGGCAAGTGGTATATGTATTCAAGCGCGGAGGGCGGTCTGGATATTACGGCGGACGAAGGAAGATTTACCGTAAATGACGGCATGGGCGCGGCGGCTGTAAACCGTGATACAAAGAAGGTTTATTATTCCGATAAGGGAATACTGACGGTGCCGGAAGGCGTGTATGACGTGACATATACAGAAACTCCGGTTATAGAATATAATGCGGATAATACGCAAATCAGCGTAAATTCGGCGTTTGAATTTGATACCGAAACTCTTGATTATGCGAAAAAGGACGGAATGTTGTTTATCGGCTGGACGTACAGCGACGGAAGTGCGCCGAAAAACGGCGAAACCGTACCGGCGGGAAAAACGCTCACGGCGCAATATACCGTTTTTGATAAAAACAGCGGCGGAGATTTTTATGCAGGCGATGCGGAAATCCGCCAAAGCAGTGATGCGGAAAAGCCCGCACTGCGTTTCCCGGTATATGTCGGCAAAAATATCAGTCTTCCGGACAGCAGTCCGGTTTACGGAACGGTGTCTTTGCCTAAAGTTGTGGTAAAATATCATGAACTTGAAACAGACGCCCGGTATGAATATCCGTACGGGAGCGGAAATATGCACACAGCCGTTAACACACCGGCGGCGCTGTATACCGAAAAGGCGAACGGCATGCTTTATACGCTGTGCCTGACCGATATTCCGGCGGAAGAATATACGCGTGACATAACGGTGCGCGGATATGTAAAGTTCACCGATTATAACGGAACGGAGCGCACGGAATATACCGATAAAGTGTCGGCAAATCTGTATGAGCTGGCGAAAAAAGCCGATAATACCGAACTTATGAACGCGGCAAGAACCGCACATGACAGCTACGGTACGTCGGAAAAACCGTATGACAGCGCGTATTCGTCGGAAGAACGCGGCGAAAAGGCGTATATTGATAATTACAGCGGTACGTGGTTCATGGAATCGACAATTGATTTGGGACTTGTGTCCGCGGGCAAAATAACAAAACCGCTTGAGGTGATTTCCTTCGGCGACCAGCACTTCAACTATGCTGATGATATTGATAAGGAAAATCCCGAAATCATGTATGCAAAATACAGACGCGGATACGGCGTAAACCCTGTCGATAAGCATTACCAATCGGTGCAGACGATGATGGAATATGCGTCCATGGCGGACTATACGATATTCACGGGCGACACAATAGATTTCTATATGCACGGCAGCCTGGATTTGGCAAAAGAGACTATGTGGGATAAATCGCCGCAAAGCATGACGGCGCTGGGATATCATGATTATGTTGTTTATACAATCAACGGGCGTTCGAGTAAGGAATTTGACCAGACGGCAGCGCGTAATGTTTTGAAACAGTATATGAATACCAACGGAGAAATTTGGACGCCGGAAGGCAAAAATATCACATATGCGCGCTATGATGTTCCGGGAACGCCGCTGAGATTTATATATCTTGACGATTCGCGCAACGGGCAGCTCTATTACAGCGAGGGAATACAGGATTATCTTGCGGCGGATATTGCCGACGCAAAGGCAAACGGAAAGTATATCTTCCTGATGAAACACGAAAATACGTGTAATAATGACGCGTCGAGCGAGGCGGTACATGAATTTTCGGGCGGAACATATGACGCGAACGGGAACTATGTCCCGTTTGCAAACAGCGACGGCAGCGGAAAGAAATCTATAGACAGCAAAACCTCGGGCGGCGACGTATGGTTTAATATGAAAGCCGGTACGGAAAGCTACGACCAGGTTAAGGGAACGAGAGCGGTTTATGAATTGATTTTCCATAATGCGGACGTCATTGCGGGCGTGCTGCACGGGCATGTGCACGCGAACTACATTACGACGATAAAAGCGGACTATACCGACGCGGAAGGCAATGTAGTTGCGCGGGATATTCCGCAGTATTGCTCGGTTCTTACGGGCGGCGAGCCGTACAGTATGGGTATTAAGCTGATTATAAAATAATCGTAAAACGATAAGACAGATACCGCCCGAAAAGGCAGATTTCGGACGGTTTTCAAGGCTATGGAGATGTTGATGAAAAGATTAATTTGTGTAATAACGGCGGCAATGCTGATTAGTTCGGTTTCGGTATCGGCGCGGGAGCGCTCGGTGCGCCGCAGTGCGATTGATGTCTGCGGAAATCATGTAAACATATCTTTGGAAACGGCGGAAAACGCGGGCGAGGTTACGCTTGTGGTTGCCGAAAATTATGAAGAATATGTGCGGGAGAATAATCTTGACGCGGCAATTTATTTCGACCAGCAGACGGCATCGGGCGGCAGAGCGGAGTTTTCGTTTGCACTGGACTGTGCGGAGGGCGAATATGAGGCGGCTGTGCTTGACGGCGCGGACGGCGTGATTTATACCGAAAAATTCACTCTCGGAAAATCGGACGGAATGAACGATTTCACCGTAACGCGCACAGCGCCGTGGATGGTAAACTATCATCTCACTACGGCGGAGCAGTATGAAAACGGCTATGCGGGCGGCGAGTGCGGTCAGATGGTCTGGGGCGTGGCAATTTCGCCGAAAAATCCCGAACTTGTACTGATGGGGACCGACACGAGCGGAATTTATAAAAGCGTTAACGGCGGCAAAAGCTGGTATCAGGCGGGATTGGGATTTGCCCCGCACGGAATTACCGATATAGAATTTCACCCCGAATACGAAAATATCGCATTTGCAGCGGGAGCGTCACATTCCGGGTCGGGTTATCGGACGGAGTTTGAAGGAATATGGAAGTCCGACGACGGCGGCGAGACGTGGCGGCAGACGTTAACCTGCGGATTTAAGGCAAAAAAGATGCACAATATCGCATTCGGTGACGATAAAATCTACGTCGGCGCGTATGACGGCATATCGGTTGACAGCAAAAGTTACCCGGGCGGCGTTTATGTAAGCGCCGACATGGGCGAAACGTGGGAAAACATCGGTCTTTCGGACAGGACGATTAATTCGGTAAAAGTTATCGGCGGGGAATTGTTTGTGCTTACCGATATCGGCGCTTATAAAATGACCGGAAACGGCGCTTTCGGAGATGTGGTGATAGGCGGAAATATTCTTGATATGGCGGAACAGGGCGGCGCAATATATTGTATTGATGCGGCGAATTTATACAGGAGCGACAACGGCGGCGAAACATGGACGTTGGTAAAGCGTGCCTCGCAAATGGGATTCGGCGGAAGTACGGCAAATCTGGAAACGCTTGTCGCGTTCAGTGATGCTTTGGGAGTCATGGCAAATGCCGTCTCCGATAATTTTGTATATTCGCGGGACGGCGGAAAAAGCTTTGTTTTGCCGAAATATGCAAAAACGAACGCATTTGTAAAGAACAATTCGGGATATTATTCGGAGGGCGCCGCGGGACTTTCGGACGGAACGCTGATAATAGCCGTTGATGGCGAGATTTACAAAGGCAGTCTTGCCGCAGGCAGACTGGTGCCGGAGCCGAGCTCGGGCGGAATTTCGGGAATACGGGTAAAAAAATTCCTTTTTGACGCGGAAAATCCCGATGACGTTATGTTTGCGTCCGTCGATAAAGGACTTGTGAAAACATGCGGCAAAACGGAAACACACTCGTATTTAACGGTGGATTATTCGCCGATGGAGGTGGAGGGAATCCGCTATAACGGTGAAAAATCCGTCTACGGCGCGGCGCGTGACCCGCGTGATAAAAACAGAATACTGATCTCTATCGGCAATTGGGAAAAATCTGTTATAAAGGAAAGCACCGACGGCGGCGCGACGTTTGCGGAAATTGCAGGCTCGGAAGGCGTACAGTGTACGGGAATAGAATTTAACGCAAGCAGTCCCGATATAATCTATGCCGGTGACAGGATAAGCTATGATAACGGAAAAAACTGGGTAAAAACTCCGAACGGATTGGTTATTGACGCCGTTTCGCCGTTTGACGGAAATAAGGTCTACGCAAAAACCGAGGATTCGGTATATGTATCTGAAAATGCCGGAAAAAGCTGGAAATTATTCGGCAGGGGCGTTTCGGGAATACAGAGAATTAATGCGGATTTGTCGGAAGATAATAAACTGTGGATAGGCACGTTTTCTTCGGGAATAGCGGTAATGACAAGCGGCGGCGTAACGTATATGAATAGCGGCATTGCGGACAGTGCAGGCGGCGTAAAAGCTGTTTATGAAATTGCGCAGAATCCCAAAAATCCGAAACATCTGGTAGCCGGCGGAACGGACGCACAAAAATGCAGCGTTTCGGCGGGACTGTTTGAAAGCTATGACGGCGGCAAAAGCTGGCGCACGGTTGAGGGGCTCACAGGCAGTAAAGATGTGTGGGCAGTTGCGTTCCACCCGACGCTGCCGAGGGTGTATATCGGCACATCATCGGGGACGTTTGTGTATGAATACGAGCGATACATCAGCGCGGACAGAATAATTTCGGACCGCACGGCGGACGGATTTAAAATGTGGAATTTTGCGGAAAACAAGCTCACGCTTAATGTTATAACCGCGTCATATTCGTCGGACGGCACATTGAAAAAGGTAATATTTGATGCTGTCGATGTGTTTAAAAACAGGGAGTGCAATTATGCGGTATCCTGCGGCGAATCGGCGGAGGGCAGCACGGTAAAACAGTTCATCTGGAAAGACGGGCGGTGCGAACCGATTACGGGCGCCGCTTTGTGGGAAAATTAAATATATCGGCGCCGAAAAACAAGGGGCGCCGATATATTCTTTTGCGAAAAACGTGAGTATAATGTGCTGCGGAGAAAAATGTTATTTGCCTTCGGAATATTGACATAGTTCTGTCCGAATGGTATAATTATAGTGCTTTCGGGGGTGCGTTCGAGTGATTTATGTGTTGGTTCTTTTTGCGGTTTTGGCGGTGCTTTTGCTTATAAATAATCCAAAAAATAAGGATACATACAGATTTATATTTATTATATTCAGTTTCGCGCTCGTTGTTATTTTTGATACGATTGCCGCGTCGAAAACGATAAGCTACCAATACACGGGCAATCCGCTGTATGCGCTTGACTATCGTATATTCAAAGTGCTTGCGTCGCAGAAGGTGAGTTATTATTTTCTGATTTATGCATCGGTGGTTTGCTGCATGCTGTATACTTCCGCGTGCGCGTTTTTTTCGTTCGGATTTATGATGCCGCACCTTAAAAAATACCGCCTTGTTTCGGTTGCCGCATCTTGTATGCTGTACTTTATTTTTAATAATCCGTCGCTGAATACGCGGATATATCAGCTGATTTATTATCACGGCCTGTCGCTGAATTTGCTGAGGGCATTTTCGCTTGTGCGCGATATATCATGTGTGCTGCTGCTTGCCGACGCGTTTGTGAATAATATTATACTTTTTCAATATTGCAGAAATACGTCGGTGTGGCTGAAAAAGTGGCAGATAACTTCGTATAATATCTATCAGCTTTCGCTTAACGTGCTGTTTTCGATTTTCGTTATTCAGGATACGGTGTGGAGTTTTGATGTTGCGCTTTTGTCCGAAAAAGCGCTGTCCTTCAGTAAAAAATCCTATTTCATGTCGGGAAATTCGTATATACTGCTCGGGCTGATAATTCTTTTTGTGTCCGTGTTCATGCTGTTTTCGGTTTTTCATTATAAAACGTTCGGATCTATGATTAAGCTTAAAGGGTTCTTTTTGAACCGCAGCGCGCAGAAAACAAAAAAGCAGCTCAGAACATATTTTCATTCGTTTAAAAATCATCTTCTTACGGTGCAGTCTCTTGCGGGGCAGGGACTTTCCGCCGGTACATCGGCGCAAAAGGACGAGATGTTCCGCAAAATAAAAACTCTTTCCGAAACTTCCATGGCGAATATAAGTGCGATGCTGGATTCGTTTAACAGCGTCGACCTGGACGAGAATGATGATGATATTATCAGCTGTATCGAAACGGCGATAGCGGGCTCGAATATTCCGCCGGGGATAAAAATAATCAAGCATTACAGCACCAATCCGCGCATGCTGACTTTTGACTATTTTCATATTACCGAAATGTTTAAAAATATCTTCCGCAACGCCGTTGATGCAATTACGGCATCTGAGCGCACCAACGGAGAGATTTCGGTATATATAAATTCCGATAAAGATATTTTTGAGGTGAGCATACGCGATAACGGCATAGGCATGTCCGCAAAAACAAGGCGGCGCATGTTCCGCCCGATGTATACCACAAAAGTGAAAAAGAATTACTGGGGCGTGGGCATGTTTTATGTTCATAACGTGGTGTCCTCGCACGGCGGATTTATACGCGTGCTGAGCACGCCGGGCAAAGGTACGCAGATAAGCATATTTTTCCCGTGCGACGCCAAACAGGGATTTTAAGAAAGGAATTTGACCAGTGAGTAAAATACGTGTACTGATAACCGATGATAATGAGGCAATTCAAAAGCATTTTAAAACCATTATGGAACAGGGCGAAAATATAGAAGTCTGCGGGATTGCCGCGTCGGGTGAGGAATCGGTGCGTCTTGCCGACGAGCTGCGCCCCGATATTGTGCTTATGGATATACAGATGGAGACGGAGCTTGCGGGCATAAAGGCGATTGGCAGAATTAAAAAGGAGCACCCCGAAATTTCCGTGATTGTATGCACGATGTATGATGACGATGATTATATTTTTGAGGCCTTCGGCAACGGCGCGACCGATTATATCACGAAATCAAGTTCCCCGTCGCTTATTCTTAACTCGATTTACAGTATAAATAAAAAGCGGTTTAAACTGAATGAGGAGATTGCGTCCAAATTGATTTTGCAAATTCCGAAGGTGTATATGCGCAATCAAAGTCTTTTGTACTCGGTTAATATGATTTCCAAGCTTTCAAAAAGCGAATACGAAATTTTAAAATGTATTCATGACGGCATGAGCTATCGTCAGATAGCCGCACTGCGCTGTGTGGAAGAACCGAGCATACGCGTGCAGATAAGCCGTATTTTGAAAAAATTTAATAAATCTTCCACCAAAGAACTTATGAAGGAACTTAATGCGCTGTCTTTTTTTGATATTTATCCCGAAAACTGATATGTGTTAAAAAAATTTTTACAATTAAACAGTGCAATTGCTGTTGACAAAGTGTGCCAAAAGAAGTAAAACATAGTCGGACAGGCTTTGTCCGACAAGACTAATGAGGAATAATATAAGGGGCGGGAATGTTCGGACGAAAATTCTTGCTGCTTTTGTTATACTTTGCCGAATAAAACGGCAGAACGGAGGAATATTTATGAAACTTTTGGATTGCTTGAAGAATGAAAAACTGTTGTGTTTTGCGGGCGGAATTTTTGCGGCAACATATGGCGTGAAAGCGCTGAAGAGTGACAAAACACGTAAGGCGTGCGTAAACGGTCTTGCCACATTTTTCTTGGCATTCTTGAATTTTGTTTGCTATATATAAATCTTTTGCATGTGTGTTCATACGGGCAACATACCCATAATACCCACTTCGTGAAATCTCAAAAAATCTACACATTTCACTGATTGAATACTTTTCCTTATGACGGTAGATAACCGCATATTTTACACTTGTCCTCACTTCCTTTCTGTGAGCGAGAGAAAATCCCTCATCAGTTCGTTCTCCATCTCCAATTGCTTTATCCGCACATCCTTCCGAGCCAACTTGTAACGTAGATCGGATAGCTTATCGTTCTCCGTTACAATACAGTCTTTTGCCGGTCTGCCTTTCTTTTTGATGGCTATTCCCACGGCTATTTGGGCTTGATGACGATTATATCTCGTAATGAAATTTTCGTACTGTTTTTTGCTAAATCCAAATTTCTCACATATTTCTCTACCTGTATAACCGTTATGCCTTAATTCAATAATTTCTTTTTCGTATTCCTGTATATGACGATAACTTCTTGGCATAAAGATACCTCCTATGGTTTTATTTTCATTATACCATAGGAGGCTCTTTTTTTCTATTGTCCGTTTTTACTGGTTCTGTTCACACACGTCCCCCTTTTTTTACATATTCATAATCCATATTGCCAAATTAAGATAACCGGCAAATGTCACCCAAACAAGGTACGGTATTTGCAGATATGCGGCTTTTTTGTTAATGCGGTAAAATTCGGCAATCATGGATATTATTAAAATCCATAACAGCACAAGCCATATAAAGGCAAATAAATATGCCTGCATGCCGAAAAATATAATCGGCCATATGAAGTTGACGAAAAGCTGCAGCCAATATATAAACGGAATTTGCCCGGAAGTTTCGCGTATCAATCCGGCGCTTATGCCCATGAGTAAAAATAAAATTGTCCATACTATAGGGAATGCGGCGGAGGGCGGCGTTAAAAACGGTTTTGAAACAGAGTCGAATGTTTTAAAGCCGTCTTTTACGAAAAATGCGGATAGTCCGCCGATTGCAAGGGCAATAATTGCCTGAAGAATATACGGTTTGTATTTTTTCCACATAGCTTTCACCTCACCGATAGTATATGTTAGAAAGAGCATGATTATGCCGCTTTAAGGCTGTTTTTTTGTCATAATACACATATATTGTATGCAAAGTGTAGCAGTTTAATTAAATAATACCACACTTGCAAAAAAAATGTTGCAATTTGCGGCGGGGTGTGATATAATGTACGATGTAGAAGGAAGTTGCTTTTTTCTACCCTTTTATCCTATACATATCAAGCCTGAAAGCATCGCACATCGGTGCTTTTTCGGTTTTTTAACGGAATATTTTTTGCCGCGGCGGTTTTTGCCGCGTTTTTTTTGATTCGATAAAATACGAATTTTTTTCGTAACGTAAAGGGTTGAAATAGCGGATTTGTTGGGGTATAATGAATATTGTGTAAAATGCCGTACGGCATAGAAACGGAGAAAATTATGACGCATAGAGAAATTGCCAAAATAGCGAACGTTTCGGTTTCGACCGTTTCGAAGGCGCTGTCCGACAGCAGGGAGGTAAACAGCGAAACGGCGGAACGAATTAAACGTATTGCGCTTGAATTAGGCTATTTTAAGGAAAAGAACAAACGAAAAATCGAATATAAAAAGGGAAAACACCCGGTTATTGCGATATTGTGCCCTGAAATTATCAGCATTGCGTATTCCACGATGGTGACATGGATAAAAGAGTATGTCGAGGAGCGCGGCGGGCGCACTTTTGTGTATATTTATGATTTCAGCAATGAAAAGATTTCGCACGGCATAGAAAGCATAATTTTGGACGACGATGCGGACGGAATTGTGGCTATCGGGGGCGATGTGCGCGGCATGCCCGATTTGCCGGTGGTGCGTATCGGCGATTTTCATGATGAGCGTTTCGACTGCGTTTTTAATGATTCGGGAAAAGTTATGGACACAACTGTCGCATATCTGACCGATTTGGGGCATCAAAAGATTGGCTTTGTCGGCGAATTGCTGACGATGGGTCAGCTGGAGGATTTTAAAAAGACGCTGAAAAAGTATAAGGTACCGTTTTGCGGCGATTGGTGCTATATCGTAGACAAGCGATTTGAGGAAATAGGCTATGAGGCGGCGGAGAGTTTTGCCTGTCAGAATAACCGCCCGACGGCCGTGGTGTGCGCGTATGACGAGGTGGCGCTTGCCATGATATACCGGCTGAAAAAACTGGGGATTTCGGTGCCGGAAGATTTGTCGGTAATCGGGAAAAACGATATTCCGTTTGCGGCGTATTCCGCCGAACCGCTCACGACAATCAATCCCAATTATCAAATACAATGCAAGGTGTGCGTAGATTTGCTGCTCAACAGGATTTACGGCGAGGAGGACGCACCAAAGCGGATAGCGGTGGAGCATGAGCTGGTTGTCCGCGAAACAACCGCGCAATATAAGGAGAAGAAAAATGGAAATGACTAAAACTATTTATGACAGTCCGGAGTACAAGCGGTCGCGCGCGGCATATATGGCGCAGTGCACGTTTGAATATTTTGTAACAATTCTTGCGGGCGACGCATTTTTGGCAAAACTGTTGTCGGAAATGGGCATTAAGGATTCAACAATCGGCGTTATTTCGTCCTTTGTGTCGGCGGCGTTTTTGTTTCAATTGGTGTCACTGTTCCTTGTTCAGCACATAAAAAATGTCAAAAAAACGTCAACAATTTTTAATACGTTAAGTTCGTTTTTGTTTATGTGTCTGTACCTTTTGCCGTTTGTGCCGATAGGTACGGGCGGAAGAACCGCAATTGTTACGGCGGTGATTTTTGCGGCATATTTTCTGAATTACACCGTTACGTCGA
Organism: uncultured Clostridia bacterium; assembly: GCA_934487205.1. GTDB lineage: Bacteria > Bacillota > Clostridia > UBA1381 > UBA1381 > UBA1738. Next base: position 44,384 of record CAKSRS010000004.1, on the reverse strand, counting down.
TAATATTTAAGTGGGGAAATTCCTTTGTTGCGCCGACAAAGCGCGGTACATATTCCGCCGCAAAGGAAATGGTGTCGCTTGTGGGCGGTATTGTTTACACAATGGTTGTCGGTCATGTTTTCGACGCGTATGAAAACAGCGGCAACATAAACGGCGGATTTATTTTTATGGCGGCGTCGATTTTTGTTATTACATTGCTCAATTTTATCAGCCTGCTTATGATTAAGGGCTCCGACGCGGTAGAAAAGCATAAGACGGTACCGTTTAAAGAAGTTATCGGAAATATTATGCACAATAAAAATTTTACGCATGTGGTTGTGATGATATCGGCATACGAATTTGCAAGGTATATGACAATCGGTTTTTTGGGAATTTACAAAACCAAAGAGCTTATGATTTCGGTGGGTACTGTGCAGATTATCAACATGGTGGCTAATTTGTCGCGTTTTTCCTTTTCGATGCCTTTCGGCAAATTTGCGAATAAATACGGATTTACAAAGGGTCTGGAGATGGGATATGCTATTGCCGCCGCCGCATTTTTGGTAAACATATTCTGCGCGCCGGGCACATGGTGGTGTATCGTTATTTATACGATACTGTTTAATACTTCACAGGCGGGCATAAATCAAAATCAGTTAAACATTGTCTACAGTTATGTAAAAACGGATTATTTTGTTCAGGCGTCGGCGATAAAGAGCAGTATCGGCGGAATTATCGGATTTTGTTCGTCACTGATAGGCAGCCGGATTTTGTCGGCGGTGCAGGCGAACGGAAACACCGTTTTTGGCATACCTATGTATGGTCAGCAGCTGCTGTCGCTGATTTCGTTTGCTGTCATGATTGGTGTGATATTGTTCGTACATTTTGTGGTTGCAAAGCAAAAGGCGATGATTCAATAAAAAATGCAGGCGGCAAATTAAGCCGCCTGCATTTTACAATAAAAATATCGGAGATGAAAATCTCCGATATTTTTATGCAATATTATTCTTCAGCCATTTTAACGAGCTTGTCGTATTTAGCTTTGGCGTCAGCTTCAGCCTTTGCGAACAATTCTTTTGCTCTGTCCGGATTGGAACGTGCAAGTGAATTGTAACGAACTTCGCCCATGATGAAGTCTTCGTAATTTGCCTTCGGTGCTTTTGAATCAAGCTGGAACGGATTCTTGCCCTCAAGAGTACGTCTTGGGTCGAATCTGAACAGATGCCAGTAGCCTGCTTCAACAGCCTTCTTTTCCTCTGTCTGAGCGATGCTCATGCCGCCCTTGATACCGTGGTTGATACACGGAGCGTATGCGATGATGATTGAAGGTCCGTGGTAGCTTTCTGCCTCCAGCATAGCCTTTAAGCACTGGTTGTAGTCAGCACCCTGAGCGATTTGTGCAACGTAGATGTAACCGTAGCTCATTGCGATTGCTGCAAGGTCTTTCTTCTTAACAGCCTTACCTGCAGCAGCAAACTGTGCGATTGCACCGGTAGGTGTTGATTTTGATGACTGTCCGCCTGTGTTTGAGTAAACTTCGGTATCGAATACCATGATGTTTACGTCCTCGCCCGATGCAAGAACATGGTCAACGCCGCCGAAACCGATATCATATGCCCAGCCGTCGCCGCCGAAAATCCATACGGATTTCTTATTCAGATAATCCTTGTCTGCAAGGACGTCCTTAGCTTCCTGCGAGTTCAGGTTTGCGATTGCCTTTAACAGTTCTTCTGTTGCAACCTTGTTAGCTGTGCCGCAATCCTTAGTTTCAAGATATTTGTCAACAGCCGGCTTAACCGAAGGTTCGTCTGCTGCGATCTTTTCGATCTTTTCAATGTTCTTTTCGCGGATAGCCTTCTGACCGAGGAACATACCGTAGCCGTATTCGGCGTTATCTTCAAACAGAGAGTTTGCCCATGCCGGACCTTTGCCTTCTTCGTCAGTTGTGTACGGTGTTGAAGGTGATGAACCGCCCCAGATTGATGAACAGCCTGTTGCGTTTGCGATGTACATTCTGCTGCCGAACAGCTGAGTGATAAGTTTAGCGTAAGGTGTTTCGCCGCAGCCTGCGCATGCGCCCGAGAATTCAAGGTACGGTGCGCGGAACTGTGAACCCTTAACCGTGTTAATCGGGAACTTTTCAAGTACGGACGGCTTTATAGCAAGCTTAATTCCGTAGTCAAAGCCCTTCTGTTCATCAAGATTATTATCAAGCGGCGACATTGACAGTGCTTTTGTACCCTTAACTTCCGGACACACATTTACACATGAGCCGCAGCCTGTACAGTCAAGAACTGAAATTGCCATACCGTAGTAGTAGCCGTCAAGCTGTTTCATCTTAACGTATTTAATTCCTTCCGGAGCGTTCTTAAGTTCTTCTTCTGTAAGAACAACAGGTCTTATACAGCCGTGAGGACATACATATGAGCAGAGTCCGCATTGCAGACAAGCGTCGCCGTTCCATGTCGGAACATCGATTGCGATACCTCGCTTTTCAAATGCAGATGAGCCCAGCGGAACTTCACCGTTTGCATAAGGAACAAATGTTGAAACGGGCAGCTGCATACCGCGGAAACCGTTAATCGGAACGAGTACGTTGTTAACGTAATCAATCAGCTTGCCTTCGCCTTCGTGCTTAACGGAAAGATCTTCGTCTTTAGCGTCCTTCCATGATGCGGGAACATCAACTTTAACGATTGCCTTTGCGCCGGCGTCGATAGCGTCGTGGTTCATCTTAACGATAGCGTCACCCTTCTTTGAGTAAGAGGCGGTTGCTGCGTCCTTCATGTATTTGATAGCGTCATCAGCCGGGATAATATCAGCCAGTTTGAAGAATGCGGATTGCAGAACAGTGTTAATTCTGTTTCCGAGGCCGATTTCCTTACCGATTTTAACGCCGTCGATTGTGTAGAACTGAATGTTGTTTTCAGCGATATATCTCTTAACCTGACCGGGGAGGTGTGTTTCGAGTTCTTCAGCGTTCCATGAGCAGTTCAAAAGGAATACGCCGCCCGGCTTAACGTCCTGAACCATATCGTATTGTCTGATGTATGATGCCTTGTGGCATGCAACGAAGTCAGCCTTGTTGATAAGGTAGGTCGATGTAATCTTTGCGTGACCGAAACGCAGGTGCGAAACTGTCAGACCGCCCGACTTCTTTGAGTCATAGTCGAAATATGCCTGAACGTTCATATCTGTGTGGTCGCCGATAATTTTAACGGAGTTCTTGTTAGCGCCGACAGTACCGTCCGCACCGAGACCCCAGAATTTACAGCTCTTGATACCCTTAGGTGTAGTATCCGGATTTTCTGCCGTTTCAAGCGACAGATTTGTAACGTCGTCCTTGATACCGATTGTGAAGTGTTTCTTTTCGGTATTCTTGAAAGCGGCAATAATCTGTGCCGGAGTTGTATCTTTTGAACCGAGACCGAAACGTCCGCCGAAAATCGGTGTGCCTGCAAATTTTGAATTTTCAACAGCGGCAACAACGTCGAGGTAAAGCGGTTCGCCGATAGCGCCCGATTCCTTTGTTCTGTCCAGAACAACGATTTTCTTAACGCTGTCCGGAATAGCTGCGATGAAGTGGTCGATGGAGAACGGTCTGTAAAGACGGACTTTAATCATGCCGACTTTTTCGCCGTTTGCGTTCATGTAGTCAACCGTTTCAGCGATGGTGTCGTTTACCGAACCCATAGCGATAATAACGGTTTCGGCATCAGCTGCGCCGTAGTAGTTGAACAGCTTGTAGTCGGTGCCGATTTTAGCGTTAACCTTGTCCATGTATTCCTGAGTAAGCGCGGGAATAGCCTCGTAATATTTGTTAGCCGCTTCCTTTGCCTGGAAGAATACGTCCGGGTTCTGAGCGGTACCGCGCTGAGCCGGGTGTTCCGGATTCAATGCGCCGTGTCTGAATTCAGCGATAGCGTCCCAGTCTACCATTTCCGCAAGGTCAGCGTAGTCCCAGCAAGCGACTTTCTGATATTCGTGCGAGGTTCTGAAACCGTCGAAGAAGTGCAGGAAAGGAACTTTGCCCTTGATTGTTGTAAGGTGAGCGACAGCGCCCAGGTCCATAGCCTCCTGCGGGTTAGTCGATGCGAGCATTGCAAAGCCTGTCTGACGGCAAGCCATAACGTCCTGATGGTCGCCGAAGATTGACAGCGCGTGTGATGCGAGCGCACGAGCCGATACGTTGAATACGCAAGGCAAAAGTTCGCCGGCGATTTTGTACATGTTAGGTATCATCAGAAGAAGACCCTGTGATGCAGTGTATGTAGTGGTTAAAGCGCCTGCTGCAAGCGAGCCGTGTACAGTACCCGAAGCGCCTGCCTCCGACTGCATCTCTGTAACCTGAACTGTTCTGCCGAAGATGTTTTTCTGACCTGCGGTAGCCCATTTGTCGGTTACTTCCGCCATGGTTGATGACGGAGTAATAGGATAGATAGCAGCGACATCGGTAAATGCGTAAGATGCATAAGCCGCAGCGTTGTTACCGTCCATGGTTTTCATTTTTCTTCCCATAAAAGATTTTCCTCCTTTTTATAGTTCCGGGCAGTATAAACCCTGTTTTACAGAATTAAAAATTCATACTATTACATAATAACACTTTTTTGCGTCAAAATCAATAACATTTTGCGTTAAAATTACAATTATTTTATATTTTTATGCAGAATGTTGAAAAATACGCGCATTATGCAGACTTTTGATGATGTTTTTGCAGAAAAAACATGCCGCCCACACCGACGATTGTGCCGATTGCCGCCACAACTTGCGAAATACCCAAAATTCCGGGAATTACATACAGGATATATTCGCTTTGGCGCATGCCTTCAAGGAAAAGCCGTCCGAGACCGTACCAAAATACATAGAAGAAGAACGGTTGCCCGTCGGCGCGTTTTTTGTCGCGGAAAATCAGCAGCAGAATAAGCCCCGCGAGATTCCACAGTCCCTCGTACAAAAACAGCGGGTGGACACCGTTTGCACCGTTTATTGTCATACGCAGAATACTGTCGGTTTCGCGGCCGTAAACTTCAGCGTTGAAAAAGTTCCCCCATCTGCCAATAATCTGCCCTACAAAAAGTCCGGGTACGCATACGTCGAATATGCGCAGAATGTTAAGCTTTTTTATGCGGCAGTAGACGTATGTGCTTGCGATTGCGCCGATCAGCGCACCGTAGATGGCAATTCCGCCTTCCCAAATACGGAAAATGCCCCAAAATCCGCCGATTGATTTCCAATCAAATATGCAGTAGTAAATCCGCGCGCCGATTAAGCCGAAAATCAAACCGTAAAAGCAGATATCAAAAATGTTGTCGGGGTCGGCGCCGCGCTTTTTGCATGTTGCGGAAACAAAGGCGAGCCCGGCGAGATAGCCTGTCAGAATACACAGGGCGTACCAGTAGATATCCTTGCCGAAAACGCTGAACGCAACGCGGTTGACGGTCAGCGTTATCCCCAAACCGGGAAATCCGATTGTGTTTGTCATACTCAGTCTGCCTCCTTCATGGTGAGTGAAATGCGGTTTTTCTTTAAATCTACGTCGAGGATTTTCACCTTGACGATATCGCCCACCGACAGAACGTCAAGCGGGTGTTTGATATAGCGGTCACAGATTTGCGAAATATGCACAAGTCCGTCCTGGTGAACGCCGATATCGACAAATGCGCCGAAATCAATAACGTTGCGTACAGTGCCCTTCATAATCATGCCGGGTTTTAAATCCTCAATGCTCATAACGTCGGACATCAAAATCGGCTGCGGCAGTTCCTCGCGCGGGTCGCGCCCCTTTTTCATGAGTCCGTCCGCAATATCGCGAAGGGTGGGCAGACCGATATGCAGCTCGTCCGCAAGCTTTGCATTGTCGAGCTTTTTCAGTCTGTCTTTAAGGTCGGTGATTTTCCCGTCCGCCACATCATCTGCCGTGTAGCCGAGTTTTTGCAGCAGTCCGCTTGCAGCGGCGTAGCTTTCGGGGTGGACGGAGGTGTTGTCGAAAACGTTGTCGCCGCCGTCAATGCGCAAAAATCCGGCGCATTGCTCAAATGCCTTTTTACCGAGTTTCGCTACCTTTAAAAGCTGTTTTCTGTCGGTAAACCTGCCGTTTTCTTCGCGATAAGCCGTGATGTTTTTCGCTATGCCGGAATTTATGCCGGAAACATAGGAAAGAAGGGACGGCGACGCGGTGTTCAAATCAACGCCGACACTGTTTACGCAGTCCTCGACAACGCCGCCGAGCGCTTCGCCCAGCTGCTTTTGGTTCATGTCGTGCTGATATTGCCCCACGCCGATTGCTTTCGGGTCGATTTTTACAAGCTCGGCGAGGGGGTCCTGAAGGCGGCGCGCAATCGAAACAGCGCTTCGCAGAGATACGTCAAATTCCGGAAATTCCTCCGCCGCAAGTTTGGACGCGGAATATACCGACGCGCCCGCCTCGCTTACGACCATGTAGTAAACTTCGCGGTCGAGTTCTTTAATAAGTTCCGCGGCAACTTGTTCGGTTTCCTTTGACGCCGTTCCGTTGCCTATGGAAATGAGGTTGACGTTGTGCATTTCTATGAGATTTTTAAGTATTTTTTTCGCCTTTTCACGGTCGTGGTGCGGCAGCGTGCAATATACGACGCCGGTTGCCAGAACCTTGCCCGTATCGTCCACAACGGCAACTTTGCAGCCGGTGCGGTAGCCGGGGTCGAGACCGAGGACGGTTCTGCCCTTAATAGGCGGCTGCAAAAGCAGTCCGGACAGGTTTTTCGCAAAAACCTTGATTGCCGCGTCGCCCGCACGCTCGGTAAGCAGATTGCGTATTTCGGTTTCGATGGACGGCGCAATCAGCCGTTTGTAGCTGTCGTCCGCGGCGGCGGATATTATTTCGCGGAATATATTCGGCTTTTTTGTCAGTATGCATGATTTTATAAAATCGGTGCATAAATTTTCTTCAACATCAAGTTTTACCGATAAAAAACCCTCTTTTTCGCCGCGGTTTACAGCTAAAACGCGGTGATTTGCAAGCCGCTTAACCGGTTCGGAAAAGTCGTAATACATGCTGTAGACGCTGTCCTCGTCTTTGGCAGCTTTTGTGCAGAGACTTCCGTTTGCGAGGGATATTTCGCGGATTTTCTTGCGGTAATCGGCGTTGTCGGAGATTATTTCGGCGATGATATCCATTGCGCCGGCGATGGCGTCCTCTGCCGTTTCCACGCCCTTTTCCGCGTCGATGTAGTCAAGCGCAAGACTTTCAGGCGTGCCGGAGGTCTGCTCCTGTGCAAGAATTAATTCCGCGAGAGGTTCAAGCCCTTTTTCCTTTGCGATTGTCGCGCGCGTACGGCGCTTGGGTCGGTACGGACGGTACAGGTCGTCCAATTCCGTGACGGTTTTTGCATTTTCTATTGCCGCCGTAAGCTCATCGGTCAGTTTCCCCTGTTCGTCGATAAGACGTGTGATTTCCGCTTTTTTTGCCTCGATATTGCGCAGATATTCCAGACGTACCGACAGCTCGCGCAGTACCTCGTCCGATAATTCACCCGTAACTTCCTTGCGGTAACGCGCGATAAATGGTATCGTACAGCCTTCGTCTATCAGTTTAAGCGTGTTTTCGACCTGAAATTGTTTTAGTCCGAATTCCTCGGTAAGAGTTTGTGTTATTTTATCCATTCTGCTGCCCCTTCCGTGTTTATGATACATTAATTATACCGCTTTTTTTCATATATTACAATAATTTAGTAACATTTGTAATATAAAACCAAAAAAAATTTAATTTTTTTTACGAAAAACTATTGCTATTTTGGAAGGAATGATATATAATGGGTATGTAATGGGTCGAAATGGTAGATTTGGGAGCAAAAAATTACCAAATGGAATGAAAATGAAAGGACGGTGTCAAGATGGTAAACTTTGTCGGCGAATATCCGAGACAATTGGACGACCGCGGCAGATTTGTGCTGCCCGCCAAAATTCGTGAAAAACTGTCGGGCACTGTTTTTATCACCAGATCACCGATTGACAAATGTCTTAACCTGTACTGCGAAGAGGAATGGGAAACGATAGCTGCCAAAATCCGCGAATTGCCTACGGTAACCGACCGTAACGCGGCGGCGTTTCAGCGCCGTCTGTTCGGAAAAGCAATCTCGTGCGAGGTGGACAAACAGGGCAGAATACCGCTGACGGCGGAGTTTATCGAATATGCGGGCATGAAGAAGGATATCGTTCTTGTCGGCGTAAATTCCAAGCTGGAAATTTGGGACAGTGAAAACTGGAAGGCTATTGATGACGCTATCGATACCGATATGATTATCAACGGTATCGCACAGTACGGAATCAATATATGAGGCGGTTATGGAATTTAAACATTATTCGGTGATGCTTAAAGAGACGGTGGACGGACTTGCCGTTAAGGCGGGCGGCGTTTATGCCGACGGAACTTTGGGCGGCGGCGGACATTCGTATGAAATTCTGTCCCGTGCCGAAAACGTACGTCTTATCGGAATTGACCGCGATGCCGACGCACTTGCGGCGGCGAAGAAACGCCTTTGCGGGTTTGATGGACAGGTTACATATGTTCATGATAATTTCAGCAATATTAATGCCGTACTGGACGGATTGGGAATTGATAAAATTGACGGCATGGTGCTGGATTTGGGCGTATCCTCATATCAGCTTGACAATGCGGAGCGGGGGTTTTCATATATGCATGACGCACCCCTCGATATGCGTATGAACCGTGACGTGAAAATGACGGCATACGATGTCGTGAACGGATATTCCGAAGATGAGCTGACCGAAATTTTTTATAATTACGGCGAGGAGAAATGGTCGAGACGCATTGCACAATTTATTGTTGACAAAAGAAAAATAAAGCCCGTAAGTACAACGTTTGAGCTGACGGAGCTTGTGAAGGCGGCGATACCGCAGGGCGCGCGCAAAGACGTTGCGCACCCGGAAAAGCGTGTATTCCAGGCCGTAAGAATAGAAGTAAACGGCGAATTGAAAATTTTAGACGGCGCAATATGCGACATAGTCGGAAGATTAAATACCGGCGGCAGATTGTCGGTGATAACGTTTCATTCGTTGGAGGACAGAATTGTAAAACAAGCTTTTGCAAGTCTTGCAAAGGGGTGTACCTGTCCGCCGGATTTCCCCGTATGCGTGTGCGGCGGAAAGCCGAAAATTAAGGTAATAACGCGAAAACCGATTCTTCCGCCCGATGCGGAGCTTGCGGAAAATTCGCGTTCCAAGAGTGCGAAACTGCGCATTTGCGAAAGGCTGTAGTACGGAATTGCAGCCTTATCGGTAATTCAAGATAATTCGGAAAGGATTGTATGTGCTGATGAGATACGACGGAAATCTGGCTTATGATTTAAACTTTGAGGAACATTCCGCGCAGCTTGAGAACAAAGTCAAAGAGAAAAAAATACAGGTAAAAAAGGCGGCAAGAGCAGAATCGGTTAGAAAGCATCAGATAATCGCATGCTGTGCTCTTGTTTTTGCGCTCTGCGCAGGATTTATGATTTCGCGGAACGTTACTGCATATGAAAGTCAAAACGAGGTTAAAAAGCTCCAAAAGGAGTTGAACGGGTTAAAAGAATATTCCAGCCAAAAAACGTTTGAACTGGATAAAAGTGTAGACCTTGAAAGTGTTGAAGAAATCGCAAAAAATAAGCTGAACATGGTTCGGCCGGAAAAATATCAGACGGTGTACGTAAATATCAAACAGGATGACGTTACCGAGGTTACGGCAGACCAGGTTGAAGGAATTCGCGGAATTTTCGGAATATTTAAGAAGGAAAAGTAATAAATATAGGTAGATAACAGCAAGATAGGAATGGTACAAAATGACACTGGGCAAAATAAAAAAGCGTGCGCTCGTTTTATTTGCACTGATGACCGTCGCATTGCTGGCGCTCATTCTGCGGCTCGGCTACTGGCAGGTTGTGCGCGGGAATGAGATGAAGGACGCGGTTATCAGACAGCAGACGGGCAGAACCGCCGTAAATGCCGGCAGAGGTACTATTTATGACAGAAACCAAAAGGTGCTGGCAGAAAGCGCAACGGTAAAAACCGTTGTATGTAATCCGCAGCAGGTCGCAAAGGATTGCAAAAACGAAAACGGTACCGTCGAACAAGCAAAGCTGAAAATGATTTCGGGCAGATTGTCCGAAATTTTGTCTATGGAGGAAGATGAGGTTTTAGACAAAATCACGAAAAACAATCAATTTCAGTACATAAAAAAGCGCGTGACGGTAGAAGAAGCGGACGAAATAAAGAAATTAAAGGACAGCTCGGTCGACAAGACAACGGCTAAGCTGTTTTCGGGCATTTATTTTGAGGAGGACTCAAAAAGATATTATCAGTATAATATTGCGTCAAATATTATCGGATTTACAGGCTATGACAATAACGGCATACAGGGTATCGAGCTGACGTTTGACAACTATCTGACGGGACGTATGGGCAGCATACTTTCGGCAAAAACGGCGTCGGGCAGTACAACGGCATATCAGTATGAGGAGGACGTAGCCGCCGAAAAGGGCGACGATATTATGCTGACGATTGATGAAACAATTCAATCGATTTTGGAAAAACATCTGGAGCAGGCGTGTGTTGAGGATCAGCTGAAGGAAGGCGCGGCGGGCATAATCATGAACCCGAAAACGGGCGAAATTTATGCAATGGCGACCAAGCCGGACTTTGACCTTAACAATCCGACCGATTTGTCGCAGTTTGAAAAATACGCGATAGGAATGGACGATGTTATAAAGGACACCGAGTCGGACAATGAGGAAACGCGGAACAATGCAATTGCGCAAATCCGAAATAAAATGTGGCGTAATAAAGCCATTTCCGATACGTATGAGCCGGGTTCGACGTTCAAAATTCTGACGGCGGCGGCAGCTTTGGAGGAAGGCGTTGCGAGCCTTAATTCGCAGTATTTCTGCAGCGGTGCAAAGCAGGTTGCCGACCATCTTATACACTGCCATAAATCCGGCGGACACGGGGCGGAAGATTTTGCGCGCGGCGTAATCAATTCATGTAACGTTGTGTTCATGGAGCTGGGAATAAAGCTCGGCAGCGACAAATTCCGCGAATATTTCAAGGCGTTCGGACTTACCGAAAAGACGGGAATTGAGCTTATCGGCGAATCGGGCAGCGTGTACTACAAAAACAAAATGTCGGAGAGTGACCTTGCCACGAGCGCATTCGGACAGGGATTCAGCATAACTCCGCTGCAGCTGGTTACGGCAATTTCCGCGGTAATAAACGGCGGAAATCTGATGAAACCGCAGATTGTAAAAGAAATCAGAAACTCGGGCGGAATTGTAAAAAGCTTTTATCCGCAGGTTGTGAATAAGGTAATTTCCGAGGAAACCTCGGCGACAATGCGCGGAATTCTGGAGTCGGTTGTGTCCGACCCTAAAGGCACGGGTAAAAATGCGTATATCCGCGGATACCGTCTCGGCGGAAAAACGGGTACTTCGGAAAAGGGAAGAAATAACGGAAAGCGTATCGCGTCGTTTGTCGGCTTTGCGCCGGCGGACGACCCGCAGATAATCTGCCTTATCATGCTTGATGAGCCGCAGGTTGCTAATAAATACGGCGGAACAATTGCCGCGCCGGTAGTCGGCTCGATTATTGAAGAAACTTTGGAATATATGGGCGTCGACCGTCAATATACCGAGGAGGAGGCAAAAACGATTTCGATTACGGTGCCCGATGTGCGCGAACTTGCGGTTAATGTTGCAAAGGAGAGTATTGCGGCGAAAAAGCTCAATATTAAAGTTATGGGCGACGGCGATACCGTTCTTGACCAGCTGCCGAAACCGGGCGTCGGTATAAGAGAAAATTCGACGGTAATCGTGTATACACAGGAACGCGATACCGATAAGCGGGTGGCTGTTCCGAACTTGTCGGGATTGACGCCGGCACAGGCGAAAAAACGGCTTGAAGATATGGGTCTGAACTTCGAAATTGCGGGCGCGGGACTTTTGAGTACCGACGGTGCGTATGCGTTTAAGCAAAGCATTGAGCCGGGCACACAGGTAGAACCGGCGACGGTAATCAGCGTTGAGTTCAGGCACAGCGCGTCGGATTAATAGAAATTTACATAGGGTGTCGCAAAACGAAAATCGTTTTGCCGCACCCTTTTGGGGCTTAAAGAGACAAGACATTTTTAAAAATTCTTCGGAGGGGTAGTTATGTTAGCGAGTAAACTTTTCGGTGATAAATGGCACGGCGGAGATATTGAAATAACGGGAATTACAATTGATTCGCGCGAGGTACGGCAGGGGTATCTGTTCATCTGCATTTGCGGCATGGAGCGCGACGGTCATGATTTTGCGGCAATGGCGGCGCAGAACGGCGCGGCGGTTATAGCGGCGCAGCATGAAATTGATGTCGGCGTGCCGACCATTATATATGAAGATACCCGCGCGGCGATGGCGGAAATCTCGGCAAAATTTTACGGCGAGCCGGAAAAACAGTTAAAGCTTGTCGGCATAACCGGCACGAATGGAAAAACAACGGTAAGCTATTTAATAAAGAAGATTCTCGAAACGGCGGGCAAAACCGTCGGCGTAATCGGGACGAATGAAATTCTCGTGGGCGACCGCGACGTAGGCATAAAATCATCAACGCCGACAACGCCGAACTCGCTTGAACTGCACAGAATTTTTGCAAAAATGGTACAAATGGGCGCGGAGTATGCGGTTATGGAAGTTTCGTCGCATGCGCTCGACTTGCACAGGGTGGACGGACTTTGTTATGAAGTCGGCGTATTCACCAACTTAACGCGCGACCATTTGGATTATCATAAAACCATGGAAAACTATTATCTTGCGAAAAAGAAATTGTTTGATATTTCAAAAATCGGCATAATAAATGCCGATGACGAATACGGCGCAAGACTTCTGTCGGAAGTGCCGTGCAAAACGCTCAGCGTAGGTACGGGCGATTGTGCGCTTGCGGCGACGGATATAGAAATTGCGGCGAGCGGCGTCCGGTTCACGGCGAATTACAAAGGCGAAAAATATCCGGTAAAACTCGGGATTTCGGGTATGTTCAGCGTTTATAACGCAATCTGCGCGATAGGCGCGGCGCTGTCGCTGGGCGTGGATATGCAAACGATAATTGAAGGTCTGGGCGCGGAGAAGGGCGTAAAAGGCAGATTGGAGCGCGTGCCGGCAAATACCGATTATTCGGTAATTATCGATTATGCGCATACGCCGGACGGACTTGAAAATGTGTTAAATGCCGTAAATTCGTTTAAAAAGGGGCGCAGTATAGCGGTTTTCGGCTGCGGCGGCGACCGCGACAAAACGAAACGTCCGATTATGGGCGATATAGGAACGCGGCTTGCGGATTTGGCGATAATCACATCGGATAATCCGCGTACGGAAGATCCGGACAGCATCGTTGCCGATGTTGTTGCGGGGGTAAAAAAGGGCGATTACAAGGTTATTGTCAACCGCCGCGAGGCAATCGGATATGCGCTTTCGATAGCCGAAAAGGATGATATTGTTCTTCTCTTGGGGAAGGGACAGGAGACTTATCAGATTATAGGTAAGGAAAAGACGCACTTTGATGAAAGAGAAGTTGTAAAGGAATTTTTGGGAGAGTAATATGCAGAGATTGAATGTAAACGATATTATAAAGGCAACGGGCGGACGATTGATTTGCGGCGAAGGCGATTTCGAAATTTCCGAGATAACGACCGATTCGCGCAAAGCGGGCGCAAATATGCTGTTTGTGCCGATTGTCGGCGAGAATAATGACGGGCATGACTATATTGCGGGCGCTTTCGCCGGAGGTGCGGACGCAGTTATCACGCATAAGGATATTGCGCCCGTTCCGGGGAAAAACATTATCCGCGTCGGCGATACACGCCGCGCACTCGGCGATATTGCGCGGTATTATAAAGAAAAGTATAATCTTCCGACTGTGGCGATTACGGGCAGCGTCGGCAAAACGACGACAAAGGATATGATTTCGGCGGTGTTGGCGATGAAATACAACACGCTGAAAACGCAGGGAAATTTCAATAATGACATCGGACTTCCGCTCACCCTGTTCCGTCTTGAACATAAGCACGAAATGGCGGTTGTGGAAATGGGCATGTCACACATGGACGAAATTCACTACCTTGCGTCTATAGCAAAACCGGATACGGCGGTTATAACAAATATCGGCATGTCACACATTGAAAATCTCGGTTCGCAGGAGAATATATATAAATCGAAGATGCAGATTTGCGACTTTTTCGCAAAGGATAACCTTCTTGTGTTAAACGGCGATGATAAATTTTTGCGCCGCGGTTTTGATAAATGCCGTACGGTTTTGTACGGAATAGAAAATAAATCATGCGATTTGGTCGCGGAAAATATAGAAAATCTGGGTATTGACGGAACGAAATTCACCGTACGCGTTGACGGCGCGGAACATGAAATTTACGTAAAAATTCCGGGCGTGCATAATGTTTACAATGCACTTGCGGCAATTGCGGTGGGCAGAAATTACAGTGTTTCGATGAAGGATATCGCAGAGGGCATACGTGAATTTCAGCTGACGGATATGCGTATGGAAATCGGCAAATATAACGGGATAACCGTGATAAACGATTGTTATAACGCGTCGCCCGACTCAATGCGCGCGGCGCTGAAGGTACTGGGCGATATAAAAGCGAGCCGCAGAATTGCGGTTTTGGGCGATGTGCTTGAAATCGGCAGCTTTGCGGAGAAGGAGCTTTATGAAGTCGGACTGTCGATGGAAAATATCGACGCGCTTATAACGGTGGGCGATAATTCGCGCTATATAGCCAAAGGCGCACAGTTTGCCGGTGTGGACGAAATTCATTCCTTCAAGGCGACCGATGACGCCACGGCGTTTTTGGGCGAATTTTTGTCGGAGGGCGACGCAGTTTTGGTAAAGGCGTCGCGCGGAATGCATTTCGAGTACATCGTTGCGGCGATTACGTCGCGCTGAAACGGAGTCGGCGAAAGTATAGCAGAATTTATGCCGCAAATGCGGCGGAACGGAGAATATGATGGATTGGTTTATTGATATGGCAAAGCAGACGGCGGGCACACTGCCGAGCTGTTTTTTGCCGCTGATAATTTCTTTTGCCGTTGCGGCGGTATTGGGGCCCGTGCTTATTCCGTGGCTGACAAAGCTGAAGTTCGGTCAGCAGATTTTGGAGATAGGCCCGAATTGGCATAAAAAGAAGGCGGGCACGCCGACGATGGGCGGAATAATGTTTATCGCGGGCGTGGTCGTTGCAATGGCGGTTCGGCTTGCAATCAGGTTTGACGTAACGCTGTTGATGATGCTTGTAATCTCGTGCGGTTTCGGTCTTATCGGATTTATTGATGATTATGTCAAGGTCGTGAAAAAGCGCAATCTCGGACTTACGGCAAAACAGAAATTTGGGCTCCAGGCGATTTTGGCTGTGATTTATATAATTGTCCTGAAGGAAACGGGCAATTTGGATACGCATATTATTGTGCCGTTTGTTTCAAAGACGTTGGTTCTGCCGTGGTGGCTGTACATTGTGTTCACGCTGTTTGTGGTATGCGGAACGGTAAATGCGGTAAATCTCACCGACGGACTTGACGGACTTGCGGCAAGCATAACGTGCGTTGTTGCGCTGTTTTTCGGCGTATGCTCGGTGCTTGCGGTAAATGCGGAGGGATTGTATTTTTCTATGGCGGTGCTCGGCGGCTGCCTTGCATTTTTGATATTCAATCATTATCCCGCGAAGGTGTTCATGGGCGATACAGGTTCGCTGTTTTTGGGCGGCTGCATATCGGTTCTGGCGGTTGGCATGAAAATGCCGCTTATTCTGATAATTGCGGGATTTGTATATCTGTTTGAGACGCTTTCGGTAATAATGCAGGTTGCAAGCTTTAAGCTTACGGGAAAACGGATATTTAAGATGGCGCCAATACATCATCATTTTGAGATGTGCGGCTGGAAGGAAAAGAAAATTGTTGCGGTATTTACGCTTGTAACGCTGATTTTGTGCATAATCGGGGTTTTGTGTGTTATGCCGTATTTCGGTGCATGAGCGTGACGGATAAAATCCGTGCCTTAAATTCGGTGAAGGGAGAATGTTTAAGATATGGTAAAGGCTGTTGGCACTTCACAAAAGAAAAAAAGCGCGGCTAAAACCCGCAGACAGCCGCCGCGGAGTTCGGGTGCGGCACGCAGTAATGCGGCGCTTAAAAATTCTGCGCCGTCACGCAGCCGCACGGCGCCAAAAACGCCACGGAATATGCCGGAAAGTAAATCGGTTCGCACGCGCACTGCAAAAAAAAGCACGGTGCCAATGCGGAAAAAAACTGCGGCAAAAAGACCGCCGAAGAAGATTAAAAACGGCTTTATCCGTGATTTGTTCACATTTGAAGGAGCAAAGGGCGATATGGACTACACATTTTTGCTCCTGGTCGGCGTGCTTACGATATTCGGACTTATAATGCTGCTTTCGGCGTCCGCGCCGACGGCGGACGTGAAATTTTCAAAGAGTTACTACTTTTTCATAAGACAATTTGCCTTTGCGCTCGTCGGCGTCGGAATGATGCTGCTGATTTCGCGCATGAATTACAAAAGGCTGAAAAAGTTTGCCGCGCCGCTGATGATTGTATGTATTGTGCTTTTGGGCATGGTTTTTCTGCCGGGAATCGGCGTAAACCATAACGGTTCGCGGCGCTGGATAAATCTCATTGCGTTTGAGTTTCAGCCGTCGGAGCTGACAAAGCTTGCGATTTCGATGTTTTTTGCGGCAATGATTGAGGATAAGCGGTATGATGTAACCACAATCAAAGGCTTGATGCAATGCGGCGCGTGGATGCTCGTAATTGTGGGACTTATGATGCTTGAAACGCACGTAAGCGGAACAATTGTTTTGTGCTCGATTGCGCTGTGCATAATGATAGCGGCGGGCGCAAATTTAAAGCTGATATTCGGCGGCGGATTGGCGCTCGGTGCGGGCGGACTTTTGTTCCTGCGCTCCAATACGGTTCGCTGGGCGCGCGTTATGAACTTTCTTAACGACCCGCTGACGGGAGATAAGCAATCGACGGGTTATCAGGTAATTCAATCGCTTTACGCAATCGGCTCGGGCGGAATTTTTGGTAAAGGCTTGGGACAGAGCGTGCAGAAATTTTCATACTTGCCCGAACCGTATAACGATTTTATTTTTGCAATTGTCAGCGAAGAATTGGGATTAATCGGCTCGGCGTTTATAATTTGCCTGTTTGCGGGACTTATTGTGCGCGGCATACGCATTGCGCTTTCCGCGCCGGATACGTTCGGCACGATTATGGTTATCGGAATCATGGCTCAGGTCGCCGTGCAAACGCTTCTTAATATAGCCGTTGTTACGTCTACAATACCTAATACGGGCGTTCCGCTGCCGTTTTTCAGTTACGGCGGAACGGCGATAATGATTTTGCTGACCGAAATGGGTGTTGTTTTGAGTGTATCGCGGCAGTCGATAAGGAATATTGACGGAAAGGAATAGTATATGAGAGTTTTATTTGCCGGCGGCGGAACGGCGGGACATATCAACCCGGCGCTGTCCGTTGCCGATTACATGAAGGAAAAGGACGCGGATTTTGAGGCGCTTTTTATAGGTACGGAACACGGACTGGAAAAAAAGCTTGTTCCCGCGGCGGGGTATAAAATAAAGTATATTGATATCCGCGGATTTGACCGTAAGCACATTCTGCGCAATTTTGCGGTGCTTTATAAGCTGGAAAAATCAAAGCATGTATGCCGCAAAATTATTCGCGAATTTAAGCCGGACGCGGTTGTATGCACGGGCGGATATGTTTCCGGTCCCGTGAGCATGGCGGCGCATAAGGAAGGGATTCCGTCGATTATTCATGAGCAGAATGTGTACCCGGGGCTCACGGTAAAGGGTGCGGAAGGGTATGTAAACCATGTTGCGATAAGTTTTGAGGAAACACGCGCACATATGAAAAAACCGGAAAAATGTGTGCTTACGGGTAATCCGATACGCGGCGAAATTCTGTGTGCCGATAAAGCAACGGCTCGGGCGGAACTGGGACTTTCGGATAAGCCGTTCGTGCTTGTTTTCGGCGGAAGTCTCGGTGCGGCGAAGATAAATGAGACGATGGTCGGCGTACTGAAAAAGCTTATCCGCGATAATGAAATCAGCCTGCTTTTCGGCACGGGTGACAGAAATTTTGCGGAATATTCAAAGCGGCTCAAAGATGAAGGGATTGAACTTACCGACGATATAAAGGTCGTACCGTACATAAATAATATGAGTACGGCGATGGCTGCGGCAGACGTTGTTGTGTCGCGCGCGGGCGCTATAACCGTTTCGGAAATAGCGGCGCTCAAAAAACCGTCGATTCTTATTCCGTCGCCGAACGTTGTGCGGAATCATCAGGAGCAAAATGCGCGCGAACTCGAGAAAAACAATGCCGCCGTTGTCCTTACCGAGGATATTCTCACATCGGATATTTTATATGATAAAATAATGGAAATGACGCTTGATAAGGAGCGCCTTGCCGATATGAGCAAGAATGTTGCAAAGCTTGCCGTTACCGACGCCCTCGACAGAATTTATGACCTTATTTTAAAAATAACAAAGGAATAAAGAATACACTTGTATAAAAGGGAAAATCAATATGAAAAAAAGATTGGCTTTTAAAATTTTAATTGTAATGTTATTGTTGTGTTCAACGATGGTATGTGCAGACGGATATAATGAGATATTATATCCGAAAGGCGGGATTTCGCCGCTTGTGGTTTCGGAAAAAGAAGAAAATGAAACAGAAAAGGCAATATTTCAGATTACGGTAAACGATGCGGCAACGATCGAAAGCAATGAAACCGACGGAGTACAAAACGAACTGTATACTATTTTTTGTAACGCAATTCAAAACCGGATGAAAGAGGTGGATATCAGCAGGTTTAATATACGAAAGGCGGATGCAGAGAAAATTATTTTTCAGCCGTATCGGTATGCAGCACTCGCTTATCCGCAATATCTGGCGCTGACGAAAATCGGAACCTATAGTGAAAACGGCATAATGAAAATAATCTATCCCTACTACCTGACTGCGGATTCAAATGAATTTGAAATTTACCGTACTAAAATGAATAATAGAGTAGACAATTACATCAAACTGTCCGAAAAAATTCCCGATGATGATATTATCGGGAAAATACTTGTTATTCACGATGCGTTTGCCAATGAAAATACATATGCCGCCAAGGAATTAAAAACGTTTAATGAGGATACATCAGATATAAGCAAGTATTCAATCTTTACCGCATACGGCGGTCTTGTTGACAAAAACGCGGTATGTCAGGGAAATGCGGTTGCGCTCAATATGATTTATGAAAAGCTTAACGAGCGGCTCAAAGAAAAACTGGGAACGGAAGATGATTTAATTAGGACTGGAATATGTATAAATGATAAAATATGCCACATGTGGAATTGTATCAAAATTGACGGTGAATGGTATCTCTTGGACGAGACATGGAATGATCCTGTTTACTATACCGACAGCGACAGCGTTGGGAATAGTATAGGTGCGTCGCATAATTATTTTCTGACGTCAATCGAGCGTTTTGTGAATGATGATGTTGCGGGGGAAAATGCACACGGCAATGTGAGCGATTGGGTGCTGCTTTGTTGTAAAGATATTTCAGAAAACATTTCATGTACAAGCAAAAAATACGAATCGGGACATATATTTAACAGCAAGCATAAATCTACCGATGAAAACGGTGAGGTTACCAATAAGGGTACATATCACTGCGTTACAAGTTATTCGGACGGTAAATATATTATTGATATGAAAGGTTATTACATTAATAATCAATTAACAATTTACGGGAATTTTAATAACAGGCTTATATCCGACTCCGTCAAATCATATGGCATATTGCTCGGAGAAATTTATTATAACACAGATATAAAACAAAATGCGGTTGAGTATTTTATAACGGAAGATATAGAAAACCCAATCAATATATTAACGGCAGATTATTCGGAAGGTGAAAAGCTGTTGAATGCAGAAATAAACGAATGGACCTATTCTGCAGTTTCAGGGACGATAGGTGCCGTCAAGCTTGGCAGCAATGCGTCCGAAACAAAAAAGCTGTTTTTGTGGGATTCAAACGGTAAACCTGTTTCGGAGTCGCGTGCAAACAAATAAATAAAATTCCCGGGGGAGGGGTACGGTATAATAAATGTATTTACCGGCCCTCTTTTTTCGTCAAATTAACAGAAATTTCTGATAATGTATGGACATTTGGGAAAAAATGTAGTATTATATAATTTGGATATTCAGCATGAAAAATAATGTGATGGGAGAATTTTAATGGACAGACTGAAGATTATCGTAAAAGCACTGGACGACAAGCGTGCGGCGGATATCGACGTTTTAAATATCTCGGAGCTGACATCGCTGGGCGATTACTTTATAATATGCTCTTGCGGCTCAGGCATACAGGTTCGCGCATGTGCCGATGAGGTTGAGGAAAAGATGAAGGAAAACGGTTTTGCGCCGCTGCATGTTGAGGGTTACCGCGGCGGCAGCTGGATTTTGATGGATTTTGACGACATCATCGTGCATATCATGGACAGGGAAACACGCGGATTTTATGCGCTTGAGCATTTATGGAATGATGCGGAAAAAATTGAGGTTGACATAGAGGAGACGAAGTAATGGAAAAGTACGATTACAAAAACATTGAAAAAAAATGGCAGGATAAATGGGAGGAAAAAGGCTGTTTTCATGCCGTAAACGGCAGCGATAAGAAGAAGTATTATGCGCTTATCGAGTTCCCGTATCCGTCGGGACAAGGCTTGCACGTGGGTCACCCAAGAAGCTACACGGCGCTTGATATTCTTGCACGAAAGCGCAGAATGCAGGGGTATAACGTTCTTTATCCGATCGGCTGGGACGCGTTTGGTCTGCCTACGGAAAACTTTGCCATAAAAAATAAAGTTCACCCGAAAATCGTAACAAAAAATAACATTGCCAACTTTACGAGACAGCTGAAAATGCTCGGATTTTCATTCGATTGGTCGCGTGAAGTGAACACGACCGACCCGTCATATTACAAATGGACGCAGTGGATTTTCTTGCAGCTGTTCAAAAAGGGACTGGCGTATAAACAGGAGATGCCAATTAACTGGTGTACCGGCTGTAAGGTCGGACTTTCCAATGAGGAAGTCGTAAACGGTGTATGCGAGCGCTGCGGCAGCGAGGTTGTGCAAAAGAGAAAGAGCCAGTGGATGCTTAAAATTACAGAGTATGCGCAGCGTCTTATCGACGATTTGGACGAGGTTGACTACATCGACCGCGTTAAAACGCAGCAAAAAAACTGGATCGGCAGAAGTGAGGGCGCGGAGGTTACCTTCCGTCTTACGTCGGGCGATGATGTTGTTGTTTACACAACGAGATGCGATACGCTTTTCGGCGCGACATATATGGTTTTGTCGCCGGAGCATGAACTTGTAAAAAAGCTCATGCCGACGCTTGAAAATGCCGATGAAGTCAAGGCATATATTGCCGAGGCGGCGAAAAAATCGGAGTTTGAGCGTACCGAGCTTGCAAAGGAAAAAACAGGTGCCCAGCTAAAGGGCGTCAATGCGGTAAATCCCGTTACCGGTAAGGAAATTCCGGTATTTATTTCGGATTACGTGCTTGTCACCTACGGAACGGGCGCAATCATGGCTGTTCCCGCGCATGACAGCCGCGACTGGGATTTTGCAAAGAAGTTTAATCTGCCGATTATTGAGGTTGTCGGCGGAGGTGAGGATGTTCAGAAAGAGGCTTATACCGACGTTTCAAGCGGAACCATGGTAAATTCGGGATTTTTGGACGGTATGAGCGTTAAGGAAGCAATTCCCGCAATGATAAAATATCTTGAAGAAAAGGGCATAGGCAAGCGTAAGGTAAACTTTAAGCTGCGCGACTGGGTATTCTCGCGTCAGCGTTATTGGGGCGAGCCTATTCCGCTGGTATATTGTGAAAAATGCGGCTGGGTTCCGATTCCGGAAAGCGAGCTGCCGCTTGAATTGCCGGAAATTGAAACTTTTGAGCCGGGCGAGAACGGCGAATCGCCGCTTGCCAAGGCAACCGATTGGATTAATACGACCTGTCCGCACTGCGGCGGTCATGCCGTGCGCGAAACCGATACCATGCCGCAGTGGGCGGGTTCAAGCTGGTACTTCCTGCGCTATATGGATCCGCACAATGATGATGCGCTTGCATCAAAGGAGGCGCTTGAATACTGGTCGCCGGTTGATTGGTACAACGGCGGAATGGAGCATACAACGCTGCACCTTCTGTATTCGCGTTTTTGGCATAAATTCCTTTACGATATAGGCATTGTGCCTACAAAAGAGCCGTATCATAAGCGTACGTCGCACGGTATGATTTTGGGCGAAAACGGCGAAAAGATGTCAAAATCGCGCGGTAATGTCGTAAATCCGGACGAGGTTGTAAACGATTACGGTGCGGACGCGGTTCGTACGTTTGAAATGTTCATCGGCGCGTTTGACCAGTCTACTCCGTGGTCGGAAAAGGGACTCAAGGGCTGCTACAAATTCCTGGAGCGCGTATGGAATCTGCAGCCTATGGTGAATGATGATGAAGGTTACTCAAACGACCTCGAAAAGAGCATTCACAAGGCGATAAAAAAAGTCAGCGACGATTATGAAAAGATGAAGTATAACACGGCGATTGCCACGCTCATGAGCCTTGTCAACGAATTTTATAAAAAGGGCAGCGTTACAAAGGGCGAATACCGCATACTTTTGACGCTTTTAAATCCGGTTGCGCCGCATATTACGGAAGAACTCTGGGAAAAATACGGCAATACGGAGCTTTTGGCGCTCACCGCATGGCCCGAATATGATGAAGAAAAGACGATTGACGACGAGGTTGAAATCGTTATTCAGATTAACGGCAAAATTAAGGATAAAATGATGGCGCCGGCAGACGCAGACAAAGCCGCGCTCGAAAAGCTTGTACTTGAAAGCGACAGGGTGAAGGAACTGACGGAAGGCAAAAATGTTGTTAAGGTTATCTGCGTTCCGGGCAAGCTTGTAAATATTGTTGTAAAGTAATTTTAGGACGGACGTCCGCAGAAAAGAGGTAATTTCAGATGTCAAAGGGTAATATTTCGGTAAATTCGGAGAATATTTTTCCGGTTATAAAAAAATGGCTGTATTCCGATAAGGATATATTTCTTCGCGAGTTGGTTTCCAACGCATGCGATGCCGTTACCAAGCTGAAAAAGCTGGCGGGCATCGGCGAGGCGGAACTTGCCGATGATGAAAAATTCCGCATCGATGTAATAATCGATAAGGATAAAAAACAGCTTATTATTGAAGATAACGGTATCGGCATGACGAAAGAAGAGGTTGAAAAATACATCACCGATATCGCATTTTCGGGTGCGACCGACTTTTTGGAAAAGTATAAGGATAAAGACGATAAGGACGCACAGATAATCGGACATTTCGGTTTGGGTTTTTATTCCGCATTCATGCCGAGCGAAAAGGTGGAAATAGAAACGCTGTCGTACCGCGAAGGCGCAAAAGCCGTAAAATGGTCATGTGACGGCGGAATGACCTATGATATTGACGATAGCGATAAAACAAGCCGCGGCACAAGGATAATTCTTACAATTGCCGAGGATTCAAAGGAATTTTTGGAGGAGTACACGGTTCGCAGCGTGCTGTCAAAATACTGTTCATTTATTCCGGTTGAGATTTATCTCACGGTTGTCGGGAAAGAGCCGGAAAAGGATAAGGACGGTAATGTTATCGAGCCTAAGCCGATTAATGACACGACACCGCTTTGGATGAAAGCGCCGAAGGATTGTACCGACGCGGAATACAAGGATTTTTATACAAAGGTATTCATGGACTTCAACGAGCCGCTTTTCTGGATACATCTGAATGTGGATTTTCCGTTTAATCTGAAGGGAATTTTGTATTTCCCGAAGATTAATCACGAATTTGCGGCGAATGAAGGTCAGATTAAACTGTTCAATAATCAGGTTTTCGTTGCGGACAACGTAAAAGAGGTTATTCCGGAATTTTTGATGCTGTTAAAAGGCGTAATAGATTGCCCGGATTTGCCGCTTAACGTTTCGCGCAGTTTCCTGCAGAACGACGGATATGTAAAGAAAATTTCGGCGCATATCACCAAAAAAGTTGCGGACAAGCTGAAGGAAATCTACACCAAACAGCGCGAGGACTATGAACGTTATTGGGAAGATATTAACGTATTCATCAAGTACGGCTGTATGCGCGATGAAAAGTTCTATGAAAAGGTAAAGGACTACATCATATATAAAAATCTGGACGGAAAATACCTGACTCTTTCGGAATATCTGGACGGCAAAGAGAAAAAGGACGTGTATTACGTTTCGGACGAGAATTTACAGTCGCAGTATATCAATATGTTCCGCGAGCAGGGGCTTGACGCGGTAATTTTGCCGACGATGATGGATACACACTTCATTTCGTTTATCGAGATGAAGGAGGAAGGCGTGAAGTTTAAGCGTATTGATTCATCGGTTGAGGAAACATCGTCGGAGAGCGGTTTGTCGGACGAGGATAAAACCAAGCTGACAGATGAATTTAAAACGGCGGTCGGCGATGAAAATCTGAAAATTGAGGTTCAGGCACTTAAAAATGAGGAGACTCCGGCTGTTATTCTGCTTTCGGAGGAATCGCGCAGAATGAAGGAGATGTACCGTTCGTACGGACAGCAGTTTGCCGGAATGGGCGATATGTTCAAGGACGAGTTTACGCTTGTGCTCAATTCAAACAATAAGCTGATAAAGAGTATTGATAAGGCGGACGACGAAAACAGAAAAATGCTGTGCGAGCATATTTATGATTTGGCCATGCTTTGTCATAAGCCGCTTTCGCCTGAACAGATGACAAAATTTGTAGAGAGATCGAATAAATTGATGGAGAAGTTGATTTAATGGATATTATTACTGCGGCGTCATATTTTATAATATATGCGTTTTTGGGGTGGTGCACCGAGGTTGCGTATGCGGCTGTGGTGCACGGCACCTTTGTAAACCGCGGATTTTTAAACGGTCCGGTCTGTCCTATTTACGGATTCGGCATGCTTATAATTATAACGGCATTGGAGCCGGTGAAGGATAATATATTCGTGCTTTTTTTGGCGGCGGTGCTGCTGACCAGTGCGCTGGAATGGATTACGGGATTTGTGCTGGAGCGCCTGTTTCATGAAAAATGGTGGGACTATTCAAACATGCCGTGCAATCTTAACGGATATGTTTGTCTGGGATTTTCGCTTTTGTGGGGACTTGCGGGCGTGTTTGTGATAAAACTTATTCACCCGATGATTGCGGCTGTGGTAAAATTTTTACCCAAACCGCTGACAATCGTATTGCTTGCAGTGTGTTTTGCAACGTTGCTGACCGATATTATTCTAACGGTTATGGCGATTATGCAAATCAAACGCTATGCAAAGCGTGTTGATGAACTGGAAAAACGTATGCGTGGTCTGTCGGACGGAATAGGCGAACATATTTCCGACGGCGTGGTAAGCGTAATGAAGAAAAAGCCGGAGTGGGAGGAAACTCTGGAGGAACTTAAGGCGAGCTATAAACGCAGTTCCGAGAAAATTTTGAATAAACGACTGCTGAAGGCGTATCCTAATCTGAAGAAACTTAACAAAACGGAATCTTTGGAACGCATAAAGCGTATGATAGCGTCGGTGAGCGAAAAACTCGGCAAGTGATTTTTTTTATAATAAGGAGAGAGATAAAAGGATGCGGAAAACGAAAATTATATGCACCATAGGTCCGGCAAGCAGTGACGAAAAGACTTTTGCCGAAATGTGCAAAGCGGGACTGAATGTGGCGAGACTTAATTTTTCACACGGTACTCATGCAGAGCATCAGGAAAAGATTGATATGATAAAAAAGGTAAGGGAAAAATTAGATCTGCCGATAGCGATAATGCTTGATACGAAGGGCCCGGAGTACCGAATCGCAACCTTTAAAGATGATAAAATAATGCTTGCGGACGGTGACACGTTCACTTTTACGACGCGCAATGTCGAGGGTGACAGCACGCAAGTAAGCGTAAATTATGACGGCTTGGCACAGGACCTTGACGTCGGCGATAAAATTCTTGTTAATAACGGGCTTGTTATTTTTGAAGTAAATGAAAAGAATGATACAGATTTAATATGCACGGTAATCACCGGCGGGGAACTTTCCAACCGCAAGAGTATGAGTTTTCCGGGGAAGGTTTTAAAGAAGGAGTATCTGTCAGAACAGGATAAGGACGATATTTTGTTCGGCATCAAAAATGATGTTGATTTCATCGCGGCGTCATTTGTTTCGAATAGGGAAGATATAAGCAGTCTGCGCAATTTTGTGCGTGAAAACGGCGGCGAAGATATTGATATAATAGCAAAAATCGAAAATCGTGACGGCGTGAATAATATTGATGAAATCTGTAAGGAATGTGACGGAATAATGATAGCGCGCGGCGATTTGGGCGTAGAAGTGCCGTTTGCGGAACTGCCGTCTATTCAAAAGTATCTGATAACAAAATGCCGCATGCTGGGTAAACGCGTAATAACGGCAACCGAAATGCTGGAATCAATGATACAAAATCCGCGTCCGACGCGTGCGGAAATCTCCGATGTGGCGAATGCTGTTTATGACGGCACAAGCGTCGTTATGCTTTCGGGCGAATCGGCTGCAGGGAAATATCCGGTTGAGACGGTGCGCATAATGGCGGAAATTGTGGAGGAGACGGAGCAGCATATTCACTATGAGAAAAGATATTCGACCGGCGATTTCAAGATAAAAAATCAGCTGGACGCAATTTCCCATGCAACATGCGGAATGGCTATCGATATCAAGGCTAAAGCCATTGTGGTAAGCTCAATGTCGGGCATGACGGTTCGAATGGTATCACGTTTCCGCGCACCGGTAGATATTATCGGTATGGCGATAAGCAAAAAAGTCTGGTATAAGCTTGCGCTTTCGTGGGGCGTTACGCCGGTTATCAGTCAGAGGTTTGATTCCACCGACGTACTGTTTTATCATGCATGCAAGCAGGCGCAGGAGCTTTTCGGACTCAAAAAGGGCGACAGCATCGTAATGACGGGCGGACGCACTGACGGCAAGTCCGGAAATACCAATATTATTAAAATTGAAACAATTTCATAAAAAGGGGCGGTATAAAAAGTTAATTTTTTATACCGCCTTTGTTTTATGGAATAGAAAAGTTTTCGAATCAACAAACCTAAGCCGAAGTTTTTGATATTTCCTTCCCGTGCTGACCAATCCGCAGATACAGCACGCTAAATTACATTAATCTGGCACATTTTCATGGCGGAAAGCGCATTTTCGTGGCTTTGCGGCGTCACGCCCGCACAGCATGCCGCATTTACGGAAATTTTCTCTTCCGGCAGATACGCTTTGAGCAAAAGCGCGTTTGAAATTACGCATATGTCGGTGCATAAGCCGATGAGTTCAATTTCCTTGTAATTGCCGTCCGCAATGTAATTTGCAAGCGCAATGCTGCCGAAAGTCGGCTTTTCAAAAATTTTGCGGTATTTGGAAAGAGGTTCTATGCGGCTGTCAAGTTTCCAGCCGTCAGTGCCTTTTATGCAGTGCGGAACGGGCAGATTTTTTCCCTCCTGTGTTTGGAGATAAATCGCCGAATGTGTGTCCATTGTGAACACGACTTCGCCGTCAAAATCGTCAATTCGTTTTATTACGCCGTCTACGATTTTTTCTGCCTCCGCCGTTCCCAAAGCACCGTCGATAAAATCCTTCTGCATATCTACAACAACCAAAATCTTACTCATTAAAATTCCTCCCTGATAGTATGTATATATATATTATATAACATAATTTTTTTGTAATTTCAAGTCTTGACTTTTTGCGATTTTTGTGCTTGTGCCGATTTTTGGTATAAAAAAATAAATTGCGGTCAAAAATAATAAAAAAGCAAAAAGGGAGAGATAACGCATGTTCAGAGGAAAAGTTGTGATAGTCGGGGCGGGTGCGGTTGGTGCTACAACGGCATTTACGCTGATGCTCGGCGGATTGTTTCAGGAGATAGTTTTAATAGATATAAACCGCGACAAGGCGGAGGGCGATGCACTTGATATCGCGCACGGCGTATCGCTTGTCAAGCCGGTAACCATAAAAGCCGGTGATTACAGCGAGTGCCGCGAGGCGGATATTGTCATAATAACCGCGGGCGTACCGCAAAAGGGTGTGCAGACACGTTTGGATCTTTTAAAGGATAACGCCGCGCTGTTCAAAAAAATCGTAAAAAGTATTATGGAGTTTGCCCCGTCCGATGTAATATTGATGACGGTTTCCAATCCCGTGGATATTTTGACGTATATTACGTATAAGCTGTCGGGATTGCCGAAAAATCAGGTGCTCGGTTCGGGAACGGTGCTCGACACGTCAAGACTGAAGTATATGATAAGCCGCAAAACGGGCGTGGACGCGCGCAATTGCCACACATATATTATCGGTGAGCACGGCGACAGCGAGGTTGCGGCATGGAGCGTGACGAATATCGGCGGAATGACGATGCAGGAATTTTGCAAATATACGGGAAAATGCGACCTTAACGATCTCGATAAAATGTATAATGAAGTAAAAAATTCCGCTTATGAAATTATCAAGAAAAAGGGCGCAACATTTTATGCGATAGCGGTTGCCGTGGCGAGAATATGCGAATGTATCGCGGGCGATGAAAACTCAATTTTGACGGTTTCCGGGATATTTGAAGGCGAATACGGAATAAAAGATGTGGCGCTGTCGGTGCCGACTATGGTCGGCGGCAACGGCGTGGAACGGATTTTCGAAGTTCCGTTCTCGAAAGAGGAGATGAAGGGACTGCACGACTCCGCAACAACTTTGTCCGATTTGCTGAAGGAACTTAAAATTTAAAAAAGCAGTTCATTTGCCGGTCATTGATAAAACAGAAGCATCAACGGAACGGCAAACAAAAAAGAACAGGTTTGTCAGGGGCGGGCATAAACCCGTGTATTTACCCTTGATTTGCCTGTTCTTTTTCTGTTATTTCGTGAATGCCGGTTGAATGACATTTCGGGCATTTGCTGTACTCTGCGATGCTGTTTTCTGAATTATCTGCATGCATTGCAGATTTATGCGAATTACAAACGGTACCTCCACGAGCAATATTACGTTTGCTTTTTAATGAGGATTTCTTTTCTTCATTTTCATGTAAATCCGATAATGTGTAAAGTACCTGTTTTTCACGGATTGTCTTTCGTAATTTTTGACGAATTAAAAAATGCGACACCGGAGTGCCGCATAAAAAAACGCAAACTCCGATAGTCGCCAAACTATTTTAACAGATAGGTTTAATACACACTCTACCCAAAAGAACTTGCGTTTTTTTGCTATTACAATGAGTAGATTGCGTAACTAAACACAAAAATATCCACCTATCAATACAGAAGTTTTATAAGTGATTAATATTAAAATAGTTTGGCATAATTATTATACCACTTTATTTCCGAATTTATAATATATTTTTTAAATAATCATCAACTCACCGATAAGAGTTTTGCTGAATGGGTATTCGTTCGCTTTGCCTGCTGTTCTCAAAACAACAAAACGGCATAGAAGATACTATGCCGCTATTATTGCTTTTTCGTGGTGCAAAGCAAGGAAAATCCTTGCTTTATGCTAAAAACTTTTGTTCATGATTTTATACAGCATGGTTACTGCCTCGGCGCGGGTTACCAATCCGAGGGGACGGATTGTATTATCTTCATATCCGCTGACAAATCCTTCCGAAACCATCGCCGAAATATGCGCCGCTGCCCAATCGGGAATTTTATCGATGTCGGCAAACGTGATGTCCGTGCCGCTTTCTGCACCTAAAGTTCTGCCCAAAATCGTCATTGCCTCGGCGCGCGTAAGCTTATCATTCGGCGCAAAATTGACCTTGCCGCCGTCCGATTTCCCACTCATAAGGCTGTGCGCCGCCATCGCCGCGATATATTCGCGCGACCAATCCGCAATTTGTCCGTTATCGGCAAATTCAAGAGCCGCGCCTTTGTATTCCGATGTGTCGATGTCTAAAAATTTGCACATAATAACCGCAAATTCCGCACGCGTCATATTTTCGTTCGGCTTAAAAATTGTGCCGCTTTCCGTATCGTATCCGTTTACGATGCCCTTGTCATATACCGATAAAATCATGTCGCATGCCCAGTGACCGTCGATATCGCCGAACGGGTATCGGTTTTCTGCGGAAATCGGTATTTCCTTGGTGTAGTCGCCGGCGCGGATAAGCAGACTTCCCGTGCCGCCGTGCGATGTTATCACAAGCTCATTGTTTTCATTGACATATCCCATATTGTTTGTAACTTCATAGCTGAAACAGTCTTTTGATGTTTTCAAATCGATATAGTAATACTGCGCCGTGAGGTTGAGTTTCACGGTGTCGCCTTTTTTCACATACAATGATTTTATTTCGGCATTGGTCGCGCCGTTATAAACATTAATATTTGTCGGCGTTGCGTAGGTGTGATATTTCGCGCTGCCGGAAACTCCGCCGCCCGTAACATTTACGGTAAATTCGCCCGTTCCCTTTGCCGTAAGCATGCCGGAGGACTTATCAATAGTGCTCTCGGTACCGTTTACGGAAAATTCAATTCCTTCCGGATTATTCATTTTATAATATGCCGTATCTACCGCCGTAGGGTATATTTCCTCCGAATATCCCGACAGGTAGTGCTGTTCGAACGGATATAAATACAGCTTGCTGAGTTCACCCGTTGCCGGTTTGGCATTTTTCAGAAAAATATAGTTTGCACAGCTCCGCAGTTTTCCGCCGGACGGCGAATTTAAAACTGCACTCTCGTCTGCACCCGGGTATATTCCGGATATGGCGGTTGAGCCGCCGCCGTCGAGATTAATCGCATCGACGCAACCGAGTTCCTTCATTCTGTTTGCAAGGGATTTAAGCTGCACGCCGTAGCTGTACCCCGTTTGTCTGCCGTCGATTACATAAAATATAACGTTTCCGCTTTCCGTTATCCCGACAGCCGTGCGCGGTGCCGCGCCCTTTTCAAATCCGCTTTGAACCTCGCCGTTTTTAACAAGAGCCGCACCCTCGCTGCCCAGTCCCGAAACAGCTGTGTTCCACTTGTCAGCGTCATTTAAAGCGTGGCTGCTTATTTGGGCGGTGTCGCCGACTTCAAGAGAGTTGAGCTTTTCGTATAAATCCTGTCTGCCGTTCGTGTTCATGGTCAGAACGATTTTATCGGACGGAATTGCAATTGAGCCGGTATAAACAAATTTTTCCTCCACAACGGCGGTCAGGGTTTTGCCTATTCCCAATTCGCCCGACGATACGCTCAGTATCAGATTGAGCGCCTCGCCGTCGGTGTGATTGTTTTCCGCAAAATCGCGTGTGTATAAATTCACGATATCCATTGATGTTTGGTTATACTTGTTTATGTGCGCGATGTCCAGCGTGATGTCGCCCGCGGTCACCGTTTGCGCCGTTTCGGCGTTTTCTTCCGATGATGCGCTTGCGGTTTTTATACATTTCAGCGTTGTTTCGACAGCAAGCGGCGCAATAAATGCGCTGCCGTTGCTTTTAAAGCCTATCGACGGATAACTTTGCGTATCCTTCGATATAATTTTTCCGCCGGATAAAACATGCCCCATGGGTACGCCGGTTTTAAAGGAAAAATATGACGCGTTTATGCCGATAAGCGGTGTCATACCGTTGTTTTTCATATATTTTTCTGCCTGTGTAATGGTGCGCAGCCCCCAAAGGCTTTCGCCGTTTACAACCTCGGGTACGATGCTGTCGTTCGGTGAATATTCTGCATAATATTCGGTCTGCTTGCCTACGCCCGACTGTTCAGACAGAAAGACGTTTTTATATAAATCGGTGCCGTTTGCAATGTCGTGCGACCAGCTTGTAACGACGCTGCCGAGGATTGACGCCTGCGCCGATTGAGCCGTCAGCATTAATGCCATTGCCATGGCTGCTACTCTTTTTTTCATGCAATAATTTACCCCTTTCACAAAATCACTTATAATTATACCGCTTGCGGCGCGGAATGTAAATAGAATTTATAAAAAGTTAACACCTTTGTAAAAAAATATTGACCCGGCAGCAGCAAATGCGTTATAATAGTGAGTGAAATATGAAGGAGGGCACATGAATGGAAAGAAATCTCACGACGGGAAGTGTGTTTAAAAATATAGTATATTTTTCGCTGCCATATCTGCTGTCATATTTTTTGCAGACGCTTTACGGTATGGCGGATTTATTTATAATAGGGCAATTCGGCAGTGTTGCCGATGTAACCTCGGTATCGATAGGGAGTCAGGTCATGCATATGCTGACGGTTATGCTTGTCGGACTTGCCATGGGAACCACCGTGACGATAAGCCGATATGTCGGCGCAAAAAAACAGCGCGAGGTCTCAAATGCAATCGGAAACACCGTAACGCTGTTTATGATTGTTTCGGTCGTGATAACGATATTGCTGCTTGCGCTGGTTAAGCCGATTGTAAACGTTATGTCCACGCCGGAAGATGCCGTTGACGGAACAGTCAGTTATCTTACCGTGTGTTTTATCGGTATTCCGTTCATAACGGCGTACAATATTATAAGCTCGATTTTCCGCGGTATGGGCGATTCGAAAAGTCCGATGTATTTTATCGCGGTTGCGTGCGTTGTGAATATTGTTTTTGATTACCTGCTTATGGGAATTCTGGATATGGGCCCGTCGGGCGCGGCGCTTGGCACAACGCTTGCGCAGACAGTGAGCGTTATTACAGCACTTGTGTTTATAAAAAAGCGCGATATGGGGATACATTTGGTTAAATCGGATTTCATGCCGACGGCGGATATAATGGGTCAGCTTTTGAGAATAGGCGTACCCGTTTCCCTGCAGGACGGATTTGTGCAAATTGCGTTTGTTGTAATAACGATTATAGCGAACCGCCGCGGACTCAATGACGCGGCAGCGGTCGGCATAGTGGAGAAAATTATAGGGATTTTCTTCCTGATACCTTCGTCCATGCTGTCGGCGGTATCGGCGCTTGCGGCACAGAACATCGGTGCCGACAAGCCGCAGCGCGCAAAACAGACGCTTGTGTATGCGATTTTTATCACGATGGGATTCGGCGTTGTTGTTGCCGCTGCAACGCAGTTTTTCGCGGAACAGATTATCGGCGTGTTTAAGGACGACGCGACAGTTGCCATGCTGGGCGGACAATATCTGCGCAGTTATGTATGGGATTGCATTTTTGCCGGCGCAAGTTTTAGTTTCAGCGGCTACTTCTGTGCTGTCGGGAAGTCGGGCATATCGTTTATGCACAACCTCCTCTCAATACTTTGCGTGCGTATTCCCGTTGCTTATACTATGTCGAATATGTATGCGGACACGCTGTTTCCGATGGGACTTGCGTCGCCGCTCGGCTCGCTGTTTTCTATAATAATTTGCGTCGCGGCGTATATTATAATTGATAAAAAGTCCGTGGCGGCGAGAATATAAATTCGGCGTACTGCCGCGGAATATGTTAAAAAAAGGACTGTAAATGAAAATTTTACAGTCTTTTTTGTAAAATGACTTGACAAACTACAATTGTAGTTGTATAATATTATCAAACGACAGCTGTAGTTTGATTGATATGGAGGTACGAAAATGACGAGAAAAACAATAACCGAGTCGGAGTATGAAGTGATGAAAGTTCTTTGGAGCAGCGGCGTACCGCTGACGGTGGGCGAAATTTATAACAAATTGCCGGAAACGGAGAGCAAGTGGTCGAAAAACACGGTTGCGACGCTTTTGACGCGTTTGTGTGAAAAGGGCGTGGCGGAATATAAAAAAAGCGGGAGTTTTCACCATTATTATGCGGTGCTGGAAAAAAACGATTACAATGTGAGCGAGGCGAAATCGTTTGTTTCCAGAATTTTCGGCGGTTCGGTAAAAAATATGGTTGCGTCGCTGTACGAAAGCAAGGAACTGTCTCAGGACGAGATAGAGGAACTTCGCGAACTGTTTAAGGTTGACTGATGATGAAGGAAATATTTAAAACAATTCTGATTTTAAGCATATTCGGTTCGGGAATTACTGCTTTTCTGTTAGCGGTAAAGCCGTTTACGGCAAAACACTTTTCCGCAAAGTGGCAGTATTTTATATGGCTGTTTGCGGCGGCGTGCATGATTGTTCCGCTGTGGAAGGTTGTTCCTTCTGCGCCGGCGCGGGAGATAGTTGCGCATTTACCGACGGCAAATGAACAGGCGGAACCGACGGGCGATACGCCGATGCCCGCACCGCAGCCGACGGAGCAACTGCCCGATGCGGTTTTAAAAACTCAAAAACGTTTTGATTTGTATACCGTATCGGCGTATGTATGGTTTGCGGGCGCGGGTATTTTCGTAATTGCCGCGATTGTGAATTACATATTTTTTCTGCGTAAAATTAACAAAAACAGCGTGAATATTCGCACTTGCGCAGCTTTGGAAGAGGTAAAAAGTGAACTTAAAATCAGGCGGAAAATACGTGTACACGTAACGCCGGATGTAAATTCGCCGATGCTGACGGGCTGTGTACGCCCTGTGATTTACCTGCCCGATAATCTGCCGCCGGAGATTTCGGAGAAAATGATTTTCCGTCATGAATTGACGCATTACCATCATATGGATTTGCCTGTAAAATGGGCGAGCCTTTTTGTCAATGCATTGCATTGGTTCAACCCTTTTGCATATTTGTTAAGTTCAAACATATCGGAATCGTGCGAAATCCGCTGCGACATGTCGGTTGCGGAATGTTTGGATGAAGACGGCAAAAAGGCGTATATAAAAACTATTTTAGATACCGCAAAACGAAACGGAGGTAAATAATAATGTTCAGACAATTTTACACAACTTCAATGAGTGCGAGCAAAAAACAATTGCAGGCAAGATTTACAAAAATACGTACGCGCACGGGCAAATGCGCGCGAATGATGTCGGTGTTCACGGCATGCGCGCTTATCGTTGCGGCTGCCGCCGCAACGATTGCCATGGCGGCAAGCGACGGACTGCAATTGAAAAACGGTTCGATCGTTATCGATAATCAAAAGCACCCGATAGATATACGGCATGTGGATAACCCGGAATATTTAAATACCGACAGCTATTATCTCCCGCTCAGGAAAACTTTTGAATTGCTTGGCTGCAAGGTGATTTATAATGCTGTATCGGTTAAAGTTTCCGGGGAGCTGACGGCTGGGTTTCCGTCAACCACCGCGAACGGAGGAGAGAAAATACCTGCGATTATGATGCGTAATAATGTGAACGGTACCGATAATGACGGAATTATCACCGTTGTTTCGCCGAACGGCCATGAATGGCATTGCCGTGTGGGGAGTGAGCGTTACAAAAATGTGTGGGCGCCGCCGGTTATTATAGAGGAAGGCACCGCATACATACCCATCCGCGCCGTTGCCGGATATCTCATTCCCGATGATGAGGACTGGGATAAGTCAATTCTCTATGACGCATTTGCGCATGATAGCTACTATCAGGGACGTCTGAGTTTTGACAGCGATACAATGACGGTGACGATTGATACAGACGCGGGCGCGGGCAATGCGCCGCAAATTGATACATACCGAAGATTAATCAACGCATATGATGTCGACCAGCGCATGGAAAGCCGAAATTATCTTGTGTGCGGAATAAATGATGCCGATACTTATTCATATATCGCAGTTGATAAACAAACGGGCAGGATTACGCGGCTTATTACTTCGCCAAAGCAGCCGGGGACATATATGAATTTTACGGACGAGAACATAATTGAATTCAGCCGCTTTATACCGAATACCGATCGGCTGCAGCCGGTTGCCGCGTATGATCTTGCCGCGCAGACATATATCGAATTTAAGTAAATATCCACCCGCGTGCAGCGGGTGGATATTTACTTAATATATGACAATGCTTCTGTAAGCGTGCGTACGCCTATAACGTTAAAATTCGGCGGCGTTTTTAAATTTTTAACAGCCTGTTTCGGCATTACGGCTGTCTTAAATCCAAGCTTAGCCGCCTCTGCAATGCGTTTTTCCGGCTGGGAAATGTTTCGGAGTTCGCCGCCCAATCCGACTTCGCCTATAAAAATCATATCCTGCGGTATGGCGATATCCTTCTTTCCCGTCGCAATCGCGGCGCACAATCCCAAATCCACCGCCGTTTCATCAATACGCAGTCCGCCCGCAACATTTATGTAAACGTCATAATTTGAGAGCGCCACTCTTGCGCGCTTTTCAAGTACGGCAATCATGAGGATTACTCTGTTTAAATCAACGCCCGACGACATTCTTCGCGGATTGCCGAATCCCGTCGGCGTAACAAGCGCCTGTATTTCCGCAAGAACGCCGCGGCTGCCTTCCATTGTGCAGACAATCGCCGAGCCGGAATTGCCGTCGCTGCGCCCGTCAAGCAGCATTGCGGACGGATTTTCCACTTCGATAAGTCCCCTGTCCGCCATTTCAAATACGCCGATTTCGTTAGTAGAGCCGAAACGGTTCTTGACCGCGCGGAGTATGCGGAAACTCATTTGCCTGTCGCCCTCGAAATAGAGTACGCAGTCAACCATGTGCTCCATAACGCGCGGCCCTGCAAGAGAGCCGTCCTTCGTCACGTGTCCGACGATAAACATGGAAATATCATTCTGCTTTGCGACACGCATAAACGCGTTGGTCGATTCGCGCACCTGCGGCACGCTGCCCGATGCCGACGCGATTTCTTCGCAGTTCATGGTTTGTATCGAGTCGATGATTACTATATCCGGCTGAACATGGTTTATGCACTCAATTACCGACGCGACGTCGTTTTCCGACACCAGATAGATATTGTCGCAATCCACGCCCAGGCGCTCGGCACGCAGTTTTATCTGCCTTTCCGATTCCTCGCCCGAAACGTACAGCACTTTTTTGTTTTGCGCAAGATTTTGGCATATTTGCAGCAAAAGCGTGGATTTCCCGATACCGGGATCGCCGCCGACAAGAACCAGCGAACCTTTTACCAAACCTCCGCCCAAAACGCGGTCAAGCTCACGCATGCCGGTGCCGTAGCGCACCTCCAAATCCGTTTTAACCTGTCGAAGCTGCGAAACGGGACGCCGTGCGCCGATGGATTTTGCCGCTGTCGGAGCGGACTTTTTTTCTTCCTTTACCAAAGTCTCCTCCAGCGTGTTCCATTGATTGCAGCCGGGGCATTTTCCGAGCCATTTCGCCGTCTGATATCCACATTCGCGGCATATATATGTTGTTTTCGATTTCATTTTCTTTCTCCGTTGCTTTGTATTAATAAAAATTATATCATATATGTAGGCGTTTTTCAACAGAATTTATGTAAAAATGTTGTGACAAATTGTTAAAAATATTTAAAAATTCGGTAATAATATAAAAAAATTTCACAAACTTAAAAAATGGTGTGGACATTTTAGTAATTTGTGGTATAATAGATATGTTGGATAAGATAACTTGGGCAATTTATGCCCGAAATTAAAACACAGGAGGATCAATCAATGAGTAAAAAATATGTTTACTTATTCTCGGAAGGCAATGCCAAGATGAGAGAGCTGCTCGGCGGTAAGGGAGCAAACCTGGCTGAAATGACAGGTCTGGGACTCCCGGTACCACAGGGTTTCACAATTTCAACGGAGGCTTGTACTCAGTATTATGAGGACGGCAGAAGAATTAATGATGATATTCAGGCAGAAATCATGGAATACATCAAGAAGATGGAAGACATCTGCGGAAAGAAATTCGGCGATGTTGAAAATCCGTTGCTTGTATCTGTTCGTTCGGGTGCAAGAGCATCAATGCCGGGTATGATGGATACAATTCTTAACCTCGGTCTTAACGAAACTGTTGTTAATTCTTTGGCAGAAAAATCAGGCAACCCGCGTTGGGCTTGGGACTGCTACAGAAGATTTATTCAGATGTATTCTGACGTTGTTATGGAAGTTGGTAAGAAATATTTCGAACAGCTTATCGACGAAATGAAGGAAAAGAAGGGCGTTACTCAGGACGTTGAACTGACTGCGGAAGATTTGCAGGAACTCGCATCACAGTTTAAGGCTGAATACAAGTCAAAAATCGGCGAGGACTTCCCGACA
Organism: uncultured Clostridia bacterium; assembly: GCA_934487205.1. Classification (GTDB taxonomy): domain Bacteria; phylum Bacillota; class Clostridia; order UBA1381; family UBA1381; genus UBA1738. Next base: position 6,225 of record CAKSRS010000004.1, on the reverse strand, counting down.
GACCCGAAGGAACAGCTTATGGGCGCTATCAAGGCGGTATTCCGTTCATGGGATAACCCGAGAGCTAACGTTTACAGACGTGATAACGATATTCCTTATTCATGGGGTACAGCTGTTAACGTACAGATGATGGCGTTCGGTAACATGGGCGAAACATCAGGTACAGGCGTTGCGTTTACGCGTGACCCGGCTACAGGCGAAAAGAAACTTATGGGCGAATTCCTTATGAACGCACAGGGCGAAGACGTTGTTGCCGGCGTAAGAACACCGCAGCACATCGACCAGCTTAAGGAAGTTATGCCGGACGTTTACAACCAGTTTGTTGACATCTGCCATACTCTTGAAAATCACTACCGTGATATGCAGGACATGGAGTTCACAATTGAAGATAAAAAGCTGTACATGCTCCAGACAAGAAACGGTAAGAGAACAGCCCAGGCTGCTTTAAAGATTGCTTGTGACCTTGTTGATGAAGGCATGATTTCAGAAAAAGAAGCAGTTCTTATGATTGATCCTCGTAACCTTGACACACTGCTTCACCCGCAGTTTGACCCGAAAGCACTGAAGGCTGCAGAGCCTGTTGCTAAGGCCTTGGCTGCATCACCGGGAGCTGCTTGCGGTAAAATCGTATTCACTGCAGAAGACGCAAAAGAGTGGAATGCACGCGGCGAAAAGGTTGTTCTTGTTCGTCTTGAAACTTCACCGGAAGATATCGAAGGTATGAAGGCATCACAGGGTATCCTGACAGTTCGCGGCGGTATGACATCTCACGCTGCCGTTGTTGCCCGCGGAATGGGTACATGCTGTGTATCAGGCTGCTCGGCAATTAACATGGACGAAGATAACAAGAAGTTTGAACTCGCAGGCAAGACATATCATGAAGGCGATTTCATCTCAATTGACGGCTCAACAGGTAATATCTATGATGGTATTATTCCTACAGTTGACGCATCAATTGCAGGTGAATTCGGCAGAATCATGGGATGGGCTGACAAGTTCAGATCATTGAAGGTAAGAACAAATGCTGATACTCCGGCTGACGCTAAGAAGGCAAGAGAACTCGGCGCTGAAGGTATCGGTCTTTGCCGTACAGAACACATGTTCTTCGAAGGCAACAGAATTGACGCATTCAGAGAAATGATTTGCTCGGATACAGTTGAAGAAAGAGAAGCTGCACTTGACAAGATTCTTCCTATGCAGCAGGGCGACTTTGAAAAGCTTTACGAAGCTTTGGAAGGAAATCCTGTAACAATCAGATTCCTGGATCCGCCTCTCCATGAGTTCGTTCCGACAGAGGAAGCTGACATCGAAGCTCTTGCAAAGACACAGGGCAAGTCGGTTGAAACAATTAAGAATATCATTAACTCACTTCACGAGTTTAACCCGATGATGGGTCACCGCGGCTGCCGTCTTGCAGTAACATATCCGGAAATTGCAAGAATGCAGACAAGAGCCGTAATCAGAGCTGCTATCAACGTTAAGAAAGCACACGCTGATTGGGCAATTAAGCCGGAAATCATGATTCCGCTTGTTGGTGATATTAAAGAACTTAAGTACGTTAAGGATGTTGTTGTAGCTGCTGCTGATGAAGAAATCAAGGCTGCAGGCATTGATATGGAATATGAAGTAGGTACAATGATTGAAATCCCGCGTGCTGCATTGACAGCTGACGAAATCGCAAAAGAAGCTGAATTCTTCTGCTTTGGTACAAACGATTTGACTCAGATGACATACGGTTTCTCGAGAGACGACGCAGGTAAGTTCCTTGATGCTTACTATGACGCTAAGATTTTCGAGAATGATCCATTTGCTAAACTTGACCAGACAGGTGTTGGTAAGCTTATGGAAATGGCAATTAAGCTCGGCAAGGGTGTTCGTCCTACTTTGCACGTAGGTATCTGCGGCGAGCACGGCGGCGATCCTTCATCAGTTGAGTTCTGCCACAAGATTGGTCTTGACTATGTATCTTGCTCACCGTTCAGAGTTCCGATTGCTCGTTTGGCGGCTGCGCAGGCTAAGATTAAGGAAGAAAACTAATCTTGAAAAGCATATCAAAGATGTTTTGAATATCAAAAATCCCTGTTTTGCACAATAGCAAAACAGGGATTTTTTCGTGAAAAAAAAGTTAAATATATTTCCAAAATGGAGAAAAGTCCGGAATTTTCCGGACTTTTTGAGAAAAATGTCTACAAAAGACAGGGGTTTGCATTATTTGTTAAGTGCAGCCTTTGCTGTTTCAACAAGCTGTGCAAAAGCATTTGCGTCAGCGATTGCGATTTCGGACAGCATCTTTCTGTTCATTTCGATACCGCTCTTTTTAAGACCGTTCATAAATGTTGAATAGTTCATGCCATTCATTTTTGCTGCTGCGGAAATTCTTGCAATCCAAAGCTTTCTAAAATCTCTCTTTCTGCGCTTTCTGCCGATGTATGCATTCTGCATTGAACGCATAACAGCCTGGTTAGCAACTCTGTACAGCTTTGATTCGCCGCCTCTGAAACCTTTAGCCAATTTCAGAACTTTTTTGTGATGTTTTCTTGTATTTAAAGCACCTTTAACTCTTGCCATCTTATACTACCTCTCTTTCAATCCTACTTGTAAGGAATCAATTTCTTGATTACTGCCGCATTTGCCTTTGAGCAATATGCCTGCTTGCGCAGATGTCTCTTTCTCTTTGTTGTTTTCTTGTTAAGAATGTGGCGTCTGAACGCTCTGTTCATCTTTACCTTACCTTTTTTAGTAAGATTAAATCTTTTTGCTGCACCTCTATGTGTCTTAATTTTAGGCATAGTGATTCTCTCCTTCCAAACTATAAATAATTACTGTGCTGACGGCGACAGGAACATTGTCATATTTCTGCCCTCAAGCTTAGGCTGTCTGTCAACATTTCCGACTTCCTTAACTTCCTCTGCAAATCTTTTAAGCAGGGCCTCGCCAATTTCGGAATGGCTAACCTCACGGCCGCGGAAACGCACCGTTACCTTAACCTTATCGCCCTTTGACAAAAACTTAATTGCATTTCTGCACTTTGTGTTAAAGTCGTTGGTGTCAATTGAAGGTGACAGCTGAACCTCTTTAATGTTAATAATTTTCTGATTCTTTTTGTTTTCCTTTTCGCGCTTTTGAAGCTCAAATCTGTATTTGCCGAAATTCATAATTTTGCATACAGGCGGCTTTGCCGTAGGCGCAATATTAACCAAATCGAGTCCTTTTGACTGTGCGAGCTTAAGCGCCTCGTCCGATGACATAACGCCGAGCTGTTCGCCCTCCTGATTAACTACGCGTACTTCTTTTTCGCGGATAGCCTCGTTTGCTTGCAATTCCTTGTTAGCTATTGTAAATCCCTCCTAAAAAATTTTGTGCCGAAAGCACCAAAAAAGCGGATAGATATATCCGCCTTAAATACACACAAAAAAACAACTGTTTTTTCTGATATTTACCGCAAAGCCTTCGCCGTACGGTGAGAACGGATATATTCTGCTTGTTTTTACTGTAATATTATACTACCGTTTCCCACATTTGTCAATACTTTTTGAGAAATTTTTTAAAAATTTGAGGTTTTACACAGAATTAACATATCCGTGCTTTCGGAGTTAACATTACATGTGCTACAATGCAATTGTACAAAAAAAGGAAAAGAAAATGTAAGGAGTGATTTATATGAAGAAAATCATGGGAGTAATTTTAGCGGCAGCGTTAACGGCAGGTATGGTGTCGGGCTGCGGCGGCAGCGAAAAGGCTACGGGAACGGTCACGACCGACGGTTCCACGTCAATGGAAAAGGTAATGGGGTATTTAAGCGAGAGTTATATGGAAAGCAACAGCGGTGTAAAAGTTACATATAATCCGACCGGTTCGGGCGCGGGTATTCAGGCGGTTTTGGAAGGAAGATGCGATATCGGACTTTCGAGCAGAAACCTTAAAGATGAAGAAAAGGCAAAGGGACTTACCGAAACGGTTGTCGCAATCGACGGTATCGCTATGGTAGTAAATCCGCAGAACGCGCTTGAGGATTTGACGGTCGAGCAAATCGGAAAAATATATTCGGGCGAGTATAAAAACTGGAAGGACGTCGGCGGCGCGGACGCACCGATAGTTGTTATCGGACGTGAGGCGGCATCGGGCACGCGTGACGGTTTCGAGTCAATCACGGGGACAAAAGATAAATGCGTATATGCGCAGGAACTCACATCGACGGGCGACGTAATCCAGACGGTGTCATCGAACCCGAATGCAATCGGCTATGCGTCTTTAGCAGCTGTCAAGGACAGTGTAAAAGCGCTTAAAGTTGAGGGAGTTGAACCGTCCGAGGAGACAATTCAAAGCGGAAAGTACAAAATTCAGCGTGACTTCGTATTTGTAACGAAAACGGGCACAGAACTTCCGGCGGCGGCAAAGTCATTCTTTGACTACGCGGTAAGCAAGGAAGCAGACGACCTGATTATAAAGGCGGGTGCGGTCCCCGTAGCCGGATAACGCGAAAAATCCGCGGCGCATCTCACCACTTTTTTCGGCTCGGAGTATATACATACGCCGTCGCCGAAAAAATCGGCAATCTGCTTGCGTCCTTTCCGCGTTACAGCCGTAATGAAAAATGCGCGGGACATCTCGTCACCTTTAATGGTTTGGAGTATATACATACGCCGTCGCCGAAAAAATCGGCAATCTGCTTGCGTCCTTTCCGCGTTATAATCGGAGTAAAAACCCCGCGGCGCATCTCGTCACTTTTAATGGTTTGTAGTATATACATACGCCGTTGCCGAAAAAATCGGCAATCTGCTTGCGTCTTTTCCGCGTTATAGGTGGAACGAAAAGTGCGCGGGACATCTCGTCACCTTTGACGGTTCGGAGCATATACAGATGCTGTTGCCGAAAAAAGCGGCAATACGGCAGCGCAGCAAAAGAAAGCGCGTGCAATGCATTATGATTTAAGCCGCAAAAGCGGCGGAACGGAGATTATTATGAAAAAGACAGCACGTTTGTCGGAAATAACAATGAAACAGCTTTTGACGTTTTGCGGCATACTTGCGGTGGTATTTGTGATACTTATAACGGGATTTCTGTTAATAAGCGGTGTGCCGGCAATCGGCAAAATCGGAATCGGCAAATTCCTGTTCGGCAAGGTATGGGCGTCAACGGCGTCAGAGCCTTCCTACGGGATACTTCCGTTTATACTGACCTCGATTTTCGGCACTCTCGGCGCAATCGCAATTGGCGTGCCGATAGGCATTATGTGCAGTATATTTATTGCGAAAGCGGCGCCGAAAAGGGTGGCAAAGGCGGTGAGCGCGGCGGTGGATTTACTGTCGGGCATACCGTCCGTTGTGTTCGGACTTGTGGGCATGATAATAATTGTGCCTGCCGTGCGCGAAACGTTCAATCTGCCGGACGGTGCAAATATGCTGTCGGCAATAATTGTGCTTGCGGTGATGATACTTCCGTCAGTAATATCGGTATCGGAAACAGCGATCCGCGCCGTGCCGAAGGAGTATGAGGAGGCATCGCTTGCGCTCGGTGCAACCGAAACCGAGACGGTGTTTAAGATAATCGTTCCGGCGGCAAAAAGCGGAATACTTGCGTCGGTTGTTTTGGGTATAGGCAGAAGTATCGGCGAGGCAATGGCTGTAATGATGGTATCGGGAAATGTTGCGAATATGCCGGGACTGTTTAAGAGTGTGCGGTTTCTGACAACGGCGGTGGCAAGTGAAATGTCGTATTCCTCGGGATTGCAGCGGCAGGCGCTGTTTTCCATAGCGTTGGTGCTGTTTGTATTCATTATGATAATAAATCTGTGTCTCAATTTGATTGTAAAGAGGGAAAGGAAGTAGGACTATGCGGAAGATTTCGGGCAAAAGAAAAGTTAAAGGCTTGATTTTAAATATTCTTATGTATCTCTCGGCGGGGATTATATGCATTGCGCTTGCCGGACTTATCGGATATATCTTGTGGCGCGGCACGGGCGGAATTACGCTGAAGTTCCTTACGAGCAAACCGAGCCTGGTGCGGGAAACGATAGGTATTCTGCCTAACATTTTAAATACCCTGTACATAATTATAATTACGCTTGTCATTGTTCTTCCGATAGGCGTTGGTGCGGCGATTTATCTTAACGAGTATGCAAAAAACAAGAAATTGATACGCATAATCGAACTGGCGACCGAAACGCTTGCGGGTATTCCTTCCATAATATACGGACTTGTGGGTATGCTGATATTTGTGCAGTTC